>CBDUBH010000045.1:0-28422 GCA_965365345.1 uncultured Melioribacteraceae bacterium | reverse complement strand
ATCCTCGCCGCGCACTTACTGCGGTTACTGGAGAAGCAGAAAACACTTCTGCTCAAATTCAAAAAGATTCACTAACATCCATTACACTTTCTTTTGTCGGCGATTTAATGTGTCATTCTCCGCAATATCAATACGCTTATGTTGAAGGCGATAGTTTCGATTTTGCAAAGTCCTATTTATTCGTAAAAGAAATTTTCAATAATTCTGATTTTGTATTTGGAAATCTGGAAACCGTTACAGCCGGTAAAAACAGAAATTATTCCGGTTATCCGAATTTCAACTCACCGGATGATTTTATTGAAGCTTTGAAAATTTCAGGTTTTGATTTTCTTTTTACATCAAATAATCATTCATTGGATATGGGATTTTCAGGACTTCAAAAAACCATTGAAAATATTAACCGGAATAATTTAAACTACGCGGGAACTTACATTTCAGAGCGCGATAGAGATTCAATAAGGATTTTAAAAATAAAAGATATTTCGATTGCAGTGCTTTCCTACAGCTACGGCACAAATGGAAATCCAATTCCTAAAGGAAAATCTTTTGCAATAAATCTGATTGATTCAAATTTAATTAAGCAAGATCTGCAAAAAACAAAAATGCAAAATCCTGAATTGATTTTAACCTATTTTCACTTTGGCGCGGAATATCAACAAATTCCTTCAAAATCTCAAAAAGATTTAGTTGATTTTACAATTGAAAACGGCGCTGATATAATTATCGGAAGTCATCCTCATGTTTTGCAACCGCTTGAATTTAAAAAAGGCAATAATAATTTGGACTCGGTTTTTGTTGCGTATTCATTGGGAAATTTCATTTCAAATCAGCGTACAAGATTAACCGATGGCGGAGCGATTTTAAATATTGAAATAGAAAAAAATATGAATAATGATTCAGTATTCATTAAAAATGTTAAAGCAATTTCAACCTGGGTTCATAAAGGATATTACCTAAACAATAAATCATTTATAATACTTCCTAAAAGCGAAAATCATAACGATTCAACTTATCAATTTCTAAATGATGACGAAAGAAAAATAATGAATTTAAGTTTTGAAGATTCAAAAGACATTATCGGGAAATTTTCTCAAAGTCCAAAAATAAAAATTAATTGAAATTTTATAATTTAGACTTGTAAGCATTCCATAAATTTTTATCATATAATATAAAGCATTACTATAAAACAAAATTAAAACAGAATTAAATGCTAAAATTATATGCCTGATTTAAAAGGAAATTTTCAATTAGCGAAGAAATCTTTCATTATTTGGAAAGATGAAAATCCTTTTTTGATCGGCGCAGCAATTTCATTTTTTGTTTTATTTTCTCTCGCACCGATTCTCGTAATAATAGCTGATGTTTTGAGTTTTATTTTGGGCAGCAGTTCCAATGCTGAAAATGAAATTTCAAGTGAACTTGCAAAGTTCATCGGAAAAGAAGCTGCAGGCGTTTTACAATCGATTATTCAAAAAGGAGATAATGCGCCATCACAAACAATTACGCTGCTTGTAAGCATTCCTATGGTCATTACCGGCTCAACTTTAGTCTTCATTCAGTTACGAAATGCACTTAATATTATCTGGAAAGTTGATAAAAAGAAAAATCAAACAGATTCAAATTTCTTCAAAGATTATTTTTATGCTTTTGTAATGGTCTTTATTTTCGGAGTTATAATTTTTGTTTTGGTTTTGAAAACTCCGCTTTTAATTTTATTCGGAAATTATTTATCGGAAGTAATTCCCGTTCCGAATTATGTTTTCAGAATTTTGGATTTCTTGATTACATTCACCGGAATCACATTTCTTTTTGCAGCGATTTATAAAATTCTACCTGAAGTTGAAGTATATTTTCCGGATGTTTTACCGGGTGCCGCATTTACTGCTTTTTTATTTTCATTAGCCAACATAATTATCGGTTTGTATCTTCAATTTACAAATTTTACATCAGCTTACGGAGCAATGGGATCATTTACAATTTTATTTATTTGGATTTACTACTCGGCTTTGGTTTTTCTTTATGGAGCTGTATTTACAAAAGAATATGCTATGCAAAAAGGATCGCTTTCAAATCATTAATTTTTATTTCTGAAAAATGAAAAAAGTTTTATAATAATTCCGAAATACAAATTTAATTGGATGATCTGTCATAAAATTTAATATTGATACATATTTTGCTTTTGTTAATATTAAAATAAATGCAGTATGAAAAATTTAATAAATGTTTTGTGAAATAATTAAAATTTAAAGTAAATTTAAATTTCATAAATTATTATAAATGAAATTTAATTGAGAAAAAAATGAGTGATTTTATAAAAGATATTGAAAACAATCCGGATATTTTCGATTTGAACGGCGCTATACCGCTTGATGAAATTTCCGGTTGGAGTGAAGAAAATTCTTTTGAAATTCCGGATGATCTAAAAGAATTCTGGTCGCTGACTGGAGGCGGTTACATGTTCGAATCGGAAAATTTTCTTGCACCTGATCTTAACTTTTCCGGTGAAGATATTTTAAGCACAAATCAATGGTATTGGGAAAACGGGCTTCCGGAAGAATTTCTAATTTACAATACTGGTGCATTTCTTTCGGCAATAAATTTGAATGACGGGAAATATTACCTTTTAGATAATCAGGATTTTTTCACGGAAAAGATTTTTGATAATCTTGAAGATTGGTATAAAAATACATTAAAAGCAGAATTTGGAGAACGGTACGGATTATAAAATTAATGTAAAGGAAAAATAATTTGGAATGGATTTCTGACCCGCAATCCTGGATTGCACTTCTCACATTAACGATTTTAGAAATCGTTTTAGGTATTGATAACATTGTTTTCATTTCAATTTTATCTGGAAAACTGCCGCCGGAAAAACAAAATTCTGCAAGATTGACAGGACTTTCACTGGCAATGTTTATTAGAGTTGCACTTCTGTTTTCTTTAACATGGATAATGCAACTAACAAATCCTTTATTTGAAGTTCTTAATACAGAAATTTCCGGAAGGGATTTGATCTTAATTATCGGTGGATTGTTTTTGATCGGGAAAAGTACTCACGAAATTCACGATAAACTTGAAGGCGGTGAAGAAACGACCGATATAAAAGTGCATCCGAGTTTCACTTCTATAATAATTCAAATATTGCTTTTGGATATTGTATTTTCTCTCGATTCTGTTATTACTGCGGTCGGAATGGCAGATGAAATTGCCATAATGATTACGGCAGTTGTTATTGCCGTAATTTTTATGATGCTTTTTTCCGCACCTATCAGCGATTTTGTACATAAACATCCAACTGTAAAAATGCTTGCATTAAGTTTCTTGCTACTAATCGGCGTTTCACTTATGATAGAAGGATTTGAACAGCATATTCCGAAAGGTTATATTTATTTTGCAATGGCATTTTCAGTTTTCGTGGAAATGCTTAATTTAAAAATGAAATCAAAATCTAAAAAACCGGTGGAATTAAAAGGTCCGTCACTTTCACAAGTTCGAAATGAACCGACAAAAAAAATAAATAAGTTCTGAAATATAAATTGATTTACAACATCAGGAGGAAAAATGAAATTTTTCGAAGTAAACGTTAACAGTAACATAAAATTAAAAGACGACAGCGAAGTTACAATGCATCCTACCGAAGGAATTCCATGCGTTTTAAAAGATGGAAAATATTATTCACCCTCATTGGTTTGGCTTGAATTTCATCCTGCAGGAACTGCAGAAGAAAGAAAAGAACTTTTTTCAACTGATTCTGAAGAACTTGACCTTGATGATGATGAAGGATTTTGGCTTGAACTTGATGATGAAGAAGAAGCCGATATCCTTGAAGATATTTACGATGAACAAATTGAATTCAGACCTCTATCAGATGATGAAGTTAAGGATCTTGAAGATAGCGATGATGAATATTAAATAAAGCCGCGAAATGCGGCTTTTTATTTTCAGCAGCGGATATCATATCCTGTATGATTTGATTTTAAATTTTTCATTTAATAGATTGCAAGTAATGAACAACGTTTATAAGATTGAATGAAAAATTTTACTGCCGTATGCTTACTATTTTTGGTTTTGATGAATTCCAATTTGTATTTACAAACATTTTCCGCAAATTCCGAAATTGAGATCACAACACATTCTGCCGAAGCATTTGAAAGATTTATTATTGCTCGTGATTATCTCGAACAACTGGAATTTGATTCCGCATCAATAAATTTAGATATTGCTCTTAAGGAAGATAAAAATTTTACTTTAGCTAATCTCTATAAATTTCTTTTTTCAGAAAAAGATTCTGCTGCTATCTTTTTAGCAAATGCTGAAAAAGGGAAGGAAAATATTTCATCCGGCGAAAAATTGCTTTTTGAATTCGCTAAATATTTTATTGATGATGATTTTAGAAATTCAAAAAAAATATTGGAAGAATTGGTTGAAAATTTTCCTTTAGATAAGCGCGTGCGGAATTTGGCAGGTGTTTATCTGATTAATCAAAATGAATTTCCGGATGCCGTATATCAATTAAAAGCTGCTATTCAATTGGATTCTACTTTCATTCCGGCATATCTTAATCTGGCTTCTGCAAGTATTCACCTGAATAATTTTGAAGCAGCGGAAGAATCCTACAATAAAGTTTTGGAATTAAATCCTCAAAATCACATTCTGAATTTTCATTACGGAAAATTTTTATTGTTAAAAGGAAAGTACGAATTTGCTGCTGATAAATTTATCAGATCAAATGAACTTAAACCAAATAATGAATCATTGATATTTTTAGGTGCGGTTTATCTTCTTGAAGGTTATTGCAATCTTGCTCGAGAAAATTTTGATCTTGTTTCAATAAATTCAAATTCAATAAATGAAAAGGAAAGCGCTGTGTATTTTAAAACACTTTCCTACCTTTATGAAAATAATTTGGAAGCGGCAAAAAAAATATTTTCAAGTGATGAATTTGCAGGTAACGGAAATAATGAGAATTGGCTTTATATAAAAACTGCTTTGAATGTATATGAATATCCGATGCTGATTTTCAGTAATACCGGAAATCCTTTTGATAAAGAGATCTTAAAAAAAGCAATTTATAAAAAACTTTTTCAAATTTCTGAATCATCAAAAAAAATAAAAATGATTCAGGAAGATTTCCGGTACGAAACTTTTATTTCAAATAATTAACTTCTTCTTCCCATACCTTCATTTTTCGGGGTTGTATCATCTTCAAAATCACTGAAAATATCTTCCACCATTTCTTCTGTTGATTTAACTTCTTCCTGATTTGATTGGTAAACAGAAATTGCAGCATTAATTGCACTTTTAATTTTATTATATTCAGCCATAAAACTTTCTTTCGGACCGGAATACTTTCCTGCGGAGTAATCTTTTGTAATATTCAAAAGTTGATTAGCTTTATTTTGAATATCGGTTGAAACTTCTTTTGCATTTTCCAGGATACGTTCGCCGGTTTCTTTAGTCATTTTCATTGCATTGTCAGCTCTTTCGGAAATATCGTGTCTTACTTCTTTGCCGGATTTAGGAGCAAAAAGCATTGTTAGCACACTGGCGACTGCGCTTCCTAAAATCACACCTAAAACCATACTGCCGTTTTTCTTTTTTTGATAATACATATTAAATTCCTTTAAATTATTTGTAATATAATTTTAATTAAATAAATTTTACTTCTTAATCAAGAATTGATTTTTGAATTAATGTAATTGATTACTTCCTTTTTATATAAAAAATTTGGACTTTATCCTAAAAAAAGATAATATTTATTAAATGATATAAAGTATTATTATTAAAAAAGCGAGATGAAAAAGTGAGTTACCAGATTACATTGATACCGGGAGATGGAATTGGTCCGGATATTACCAAAGCAGCTGTTAGAGTTATTGAGCATTCGGGAGTAAAAATTGATTGGGATGTACAAATTGCAGGAATGAGCGCAATCGATAAGTTCCGTGATCCTCTTCCTCAGGAAGTTTGTGATTCTATTTCAAAAAATAAAATTGCTTTGAAAGGACCGCTGGCAACTCCTGTTGGAAAAGGTTATCGAAGCGTTAACGTTGCTTTAAGAAAAGAGTTTGATCTTTATGTAAATGAAAGACCTGCAAAATCATTTAAAGGATTTAAAACTTTATATGATGATATTGATCTTATTGTATTTAGAGAAAATACTGAAGAATTTTACAGTGGAATAGAACATTATATTGATAATGCAAGATCAGCAGCAGAAACAATTGGTATAGTTACGCGAAAAGGCTGCGAAAGAATCGTACGATATGCTTTTGAATACGCCAGAAAACATAATCGAAAAAAAATTACGGCAGTTCATAAAGCAAATATTTTGAAATACACAGGCGGTTTATTTCTAGATGTTTCACATGAAGTTGCAAAAGATTTTCCGGAGATTGAATTTAATGATAGAATAATTGATAATATGTCCATGCAGCTTGTTATGAATCCTCATCAATTTGATGTAATTGTTACAACGAATTTATTTGGTGATATTCTTTCTGATCTGGTTAGCGGACTTGTTGGTGGATTGGGAATGGCTCCGGGCGCAAATATCGGTTATAATGCAGCAATTTATGAGGCAGTTCACGGAACGGCGCCGGATATTGCAGGAAAAAATTTAGCAAATCCTTGTGCAATTATGCTCGCCGGAGTTATGATGCTTGATGATCTCGGCGAACATGAAGCTGCAAAAAGAATTGAAAATGCTATTTCAAAAACTATTGAAGAAGGCAAATTTGTTACTCGTGATATAAATCCGAATACATACGTTGGAACAAACGAATTTGCCGAGGCAGTTATAAGGGAAATGGATAAATAATATATGCGGAAAGCTTCTCTTTTTACTATCTTTCTTACGGTGTTCATTGATCTGATGGGTTTTGGCATTTTAATTCCGATTCTTCCTACTTTCGCAAGTAAAGAATTGGGAATTTCCGATTTTGCAATTGGAATTTTATTTGCAAGTTTTTCGTTGATCCAATTTTTGTTCAATCCTATATTAGGACAATTATCTGATAAATACGGAAGACGTCCCACAATTTTGATAACCTTGCTGATTACGTCAATATCATATATTCTTTTCAGCTTTTCTAACACTTTCTTTTTGATTTTGCTTTCCAGAATTCTTGCCGGATTTGGCGGAAGCAATATTGCCGTTGCACAGGCTTATATTGCTGATGTTACGCCGCCGCATCAGCGTTCAAAAGGAATGGGAATGATCGGAATGGCTTTTGGCTTGGGATTTTTGTTTGGTCCGATAATAGGCGGATTTCTGGCAAAATACGGTTACCACGTTGCAGGTTTTGCAAGCGCCGGTTTATCTTTATTGGCATTTATCTTTGCTTACTTTTCTTTGAAAGAAACTGTTGATACTTCAAAACAAAAACTCGCTTCAATAAAAATTAAGATTCTTGATTTTCAAAGAACTGCCGAAGTATTAAAAAGTAAAACAATCGGTACGCTTGTACTTTTATTTTTTGTTGCAACTTTTTCCGGAGCCAATATTTACGGTACTTTTGCACTGCTTGGTTACAAAGTTTATGGATTTACAGATCAGCAAATCGGTTACTTATTCGGAATAATGGGTGTTGCGGGAGCCTTTGTACAAGGCGGTTTGATTAGAATTTTGACTAACAAATTTCAAGATAAATCACTTGCTATTTCAGGCGCATTTATTATGATTTTCGGATTAGCTTTTATGCCGTATTCTCATAACTTTCTCGGACTTGCAATTACAATTTCTGTGCTGGCTATTGGAACCGGAATTATGCAGCCTGTTGTTTTAAGTATGATATCAAAATATTCAGCCTCTCACGAACAGGGTTCCATTCTTGGAATAAATCAATCGCTTTCGGCATTGGCAAGAGTTTTAGGTCCATTTTGGGGCGGATTTGCCTTTGATTATATCGGCTATGCATTTCCTTTTTTAACAGGTGCTTTATTTATGTTATTTACATTTATCTTTAGCATTGTTATTTTCAATTCTTCAAATTTTAAAAAAATGCAAAATGAAAATTTGAAAACTGAAAAAATAATTAATGAAGAAGTTGAAGGTAAAGTTTAATGTTCAGAATAAATGATTTAGAATTTGATAGACCGCTATTACTGGCACCAATGGAAGATGTAACTGATATTTCATTCAGGAATGTTTGCAAAAGTTTTGGTGCCGATATTGTTTACACAGAATTTGTAAATTCAGAAGGATTGATTCGCAGCGTTCAAAAAACAAAAAAGAAATTAAAAATAGTTGAAAAAGAAAGACCTGTCGGAATTCAAATTTATGGTGAAAATATTGAATCAATGGTAGAAGCAGCTAAAATTGCTGAAGAAGAAAATCCTGATATTATTGATGTAAATGCAGGTTGCTGGGTAAAAAAAGTTTGCAACCGCGGTGCAGGCGCAGGTTTAATGCGTGATCCTGTTTATCTTCAAAAAATGGCAAAAGAAATTATTGATTCTGTAAAATTACCGGTTACGGTAAAAACCAGAATCGGTTGGGATAATGAAAATATTAATATTCTAGAAATTGCAAAACGCCTTGAAGATGTCGGGGTTAAAGCATTAACAGTTCACTGCAGAACGCGTTCGCAAGGACATAACGGCGATGCTGATTGGAATTGGATTCCCAGAATAAAAGAAATTGTGAATATTCCTATTGTGTTAAACGGTGGAATTTTTACTGCAGAAGATGTTAGAACAGCATTTGAAAAATTTGATGCTGATGGAGTTATGATCGCACGCGGAGCAATAGGAAATCCGTGGCTTTTCAAGGAAGCTAAAGAAATATTGGCAACCGGAAGAGTTTCTTTAGTTTTAACAAAAGAAGAACGTATTAGAACAGCTTTGTGGCACTTAAAAGATTCCATTGAAATCAAAGGTAAAAAGCGCGCTATCCTTGAATTCAGAAAATATTATACAACATATTTGAAAGGATTGTATAATGTTTCAGAGGTTCGCAAAGATCTGATGAAATTAAATGAATATTATCAAGTTGAAGAACGTCTTTTGAAATTTTTGGAAGATCTAAAAAATCATGAAGAAAGCAAAGAGCAAATTACAAATTCAAATTAAAATTAAGGCGCATTCAATTTGCGCCTTTTTTATTTTAAAATGATAGTTATTTGTTAAATTTTATTTTTACAATTATAAATTTTCTCTAATGTATTTTATATAAAATATTTGTTTTATTATTTACTTCAGTTTATTTTAAATTAAAAATCAAAACCGGAAATACTCACATGTCTTTGCAATCTGAACTTGTAAATCTTTTAAATTCAATAGCCGAACTTTTGGAAATTAAAAATGAAAATCCTTTTAAGATAAGTGCTTATAAAAAAGGAGCAGATGCGCTTAAAACCCTTGAAAACATTGAAGAAAAAATTCAGAATGACACTTTAAAAGATGTTAAGGGAATCGGGAAAGGACTTCTTGCTATCATAAAAGAATTCTACGAAAAAGGATACTCAGAAGAATATCAAAAACTTCTTTCAGAAATTCCGCCGGCAACTTTGGAATTTATGAAAATAAAAGGATTAGGCAATAAAAAAATTCAGCAACTCATTTCCGAATTAAACTTAAATTCTTTTGATGAACTGGAAGAGGCCTGTAAAAATGATCTTGTTGCAAATCTAAAAGGATTTTCCCAAAAAACTCAACAGATAATCTTAAATGAAATTGAAAGAATAAAAGGCGCTAAGAATAAAATTCTTTTTCATCACGCTGAAGATGAAATTATAATTGCTCAAAACAATCTGGCAAAATTTAAATCAATTGATAAATTTAAAATCAGTGGCGAGTTTATACGCTCAATGGAAACAATTTCACAAATAGAAATTGTCGCACAAGTACATAACATTTTGGAATTTCAGGAAGAAATTATAAAAAGGGGAAAGATACAAAAAGCCGAAGTTGATCTTACCTTACCAAATATTTTTCAATCGGAAGTTTTCAAATTTACGATAGAATCTTTTGCCGAAATTCCTATTATTCTTCACGTTGCAAAAAATGAAAGCGATTTTTATAAATTGGATTTTATAATTTCTTGCGCTGAAGAATTTCTTTCTAATTTGAATCTCGAATTATTGAACGACAATTCAGTAAATTCTGAAGAAGAAATATTTAAAATTTTAAATTTAGATTTTGTAATTCCCGAAATGCGCGAAGTCCAATATTTTCAGATATCTGAACAATTCAGAAAAAATTCTGATTTAAGTTTAGATAAGTTTAAAGGATTACTTCATTTTCATACAGTTTATTCTGATGGTAAAAATACTTTGCTGGAAATGCGTGATGCCGCTGAAAAAATTGGATTTGAATATCTCGCTGTTTGTGATCACAGTAAAGCAGCGTTTTACGCAAATGGTTTAAAAGAGGAACATGTACTTGAACAAAAAAATGAAATTTTAAAATTGAACATTGATTCAAAAATAAAAATATTTCAAGGGATTGAAAGTGATATTTTGCAAAATGGAAATTTAGATTATGAGAATGAATTTTTATCAAATTTTGATTTTGTAGTTGCTTCCGTTCATTCAAGATTCAAAATGACTGAAGATGAAATGACAGCCCGGATAATTAAAGCCGTTGAAAATCCCAATACCGATGTTTTGGGTCACGCAACTGGAAGATTGCTGCTTGAACGAAACGGTTATGAAATTAACATCAAAAAAGTTATTGATGCATGCGCGCAAAATTCTGTCGCAATTGAAATTAATGCAAATCCGCACAGATTGGATCTTGACTGGCGGAATATTTTTTACGCTCGTGAAAAAGGCTGCATGTTTGCTGTTAATCCTGATGCACATACTACTTTCGGAATTGAAGATTTAAAATATGGAATTGGAATTGCACGAAAAGGTGGATTATCATCCGGAGAAATAATAAATTGTATGGACTTAAAAAATTTTATTATTTACCTGAACAGAAAAGTCCAACGCAAAATAATTTAAGGGAAATTAATGAGTTCACAAGATCTTTCAAAATTTATACGCAACGTTCCGGATTTTCCAAAAGAAGGAATTGTTTTCAGAGATATTACCACACTTTTAAAAGACAACACAGCTTTAAAAATCGCTTTTGAAGAACTGGTAAATTTTGCAAAAGATAAAAACATTTCAAAAGTAGTTGGGGTTGAATCACGCGGATTTATTTTCGGTGCGATGCTTGCAGAAAAATTAGGTGCCGGATTTATTCCTGTTCGCAAACCCGGGAAACTTCCATCAGAAAAAATTAAAGAAACTTATGAACTTGAATACGGATTGGATTCAATTGAAATGCACAAAGATGCAATTGAAGAAGGTGATATTGTTTTGATGCATGACGATCTTCTTGCAACAGGCGGAACAATGGAAGCAGCATGCAAATTAGTTGAAAAATGCGGCGGTAAAATTGCGCAAATTTCTTTTTTGATCGAACTTACTTTTTTAAATGGAAGAGAAAAACTTTCGAAATATGATGTGCGCTCGCTAATTGCGTACGATAGCGAATAAAAAATTAAAACTAAAATTATATTTTTAATTCCGGCTTGTCCGGAATTTTTTATAAAAAAAATATTATTTTGTAATAAAATCATAGAAACGAGATATATCTCGTCTCTATAAAAACTTTAAATGGCTTTAAAACCATGTAATTACTTCTTTAAATTTTCAAACGCCTCACTTCTTACATTCTCTAATTCTAAAATTCACTTTCACTTACATATTCTGCAGATGCTGGAATTTCAGGAGTAACCAAAACAACATCTTCTTTTAACAGTGCTACTTTACCGGGTTCCATTCCTTTTCTTTTAACTACAAATTTTTTGAAAGTATAAGCAACAGGAGCGGTTTTTGCCGTTTTAGCTTTACTATGATAAGCCGCAATTGAAGCTGCCAATTTTATTATGTTCTTAGGAACAACTTCCTTTGAATTTTCAACGCGCAAAATTAGATGCGAGCCCGGAACTCCGCGCGCATGAAACCAAATGTCATTTTGCTTTGCAAATTTTGTTGTTAGTTCGTCATTATTTGTGCTGTCTTTCCCGACGTACACATGATATTTATTTTCAATAATGTAATGTTTAAAATTGAATTTTTCTTTTTTGTAATTTTGATTTTCATTGTTTGCGTTCAAGTTCAACTCTTTAAATATTTGTGATAATTCTTCCGCTGTATCAGACTTTTCAAATCTATCTTTTAAAAATAAATATTTTTCACGTTTGAGTGAAAGTTGTTTGAATAATTCCGCTAAAAAATTTCTGCTTTGTTTTTCATTTTTCGCTTTTTCAAAATATCTTTCTGCATTTTGATTAGCATCCAAAGTTTCATTCAATTTTATTTTAATGATTTTGTTTTCATCATAAAAATTTTCAAGCTCAATTACTTTCATTCCTTTTTGAATTTTATAAAGATTTGCTAAAAGCAAATTTGCCGTATTTCTAAGATCAATTTCTTTTGATGGTGAATCAATTTTAAATTTTATTTCGTTTAATTTACTGCTTAATTTTTCAAGATTTTGTTCAAGATATTTTCCGATCCTTTTCTTTAAATCAATTACTTTTTCAAGCTGAAATTTTTTGATGAGATAAAAATTAAATGCAGATGAAAAACTATCAAATATTTTCGGCTCTTTTTGATAAAATATTTTGAAATTTTCCGGAGCAAAAACTACTTTATTCAAAATATCATCATAAAAAATTGAAATCTTCCCCGAGAAAATTTCATTAATCAAATCTTTTATCGAAATGTATTCATCAAAAGAATTACGCAGTTTAAATTCATTTATGATTTCCTTGCCGAGATAGGGAAATGATCTTTGCAAATTTTCATCTTCAATTTGAATTTCCGGCATTTCAAATTTGTCAATAAAATTTTTCGAACTAATTTCATCAATAAGTTTTGATCTTTCATCACCGGTAATTTTTTTAAAAGAATGAAGATCATTTTCTTTTATCAAAATTAGATTTGTGTCTTTTCCTTTTATCAAAAAATAAATCTGAAATCTTGAAAAATCGAATTGTATAATTCTATCAGCTTCGGCAATTTTCACTGAATTAATTTCAGCCGGGAAAAATTCTTCAAAAAAGTTTATCGTATTTTTTTTAGCTCTGTGAAATTCATCTTTAACTGAAACGAAAGGAAGATTTTGATTGACAGAAATTATCAAAAATTTATTTTCATTATTCTTTGCAAAGCGCAAAATTATTCTGTCTTTTTCCTGCGAAAATGCTTCGGTTAAAAAATATTCTTTTAAAATATTTTGAAGTTCAATTGCTGATCTGTTTTGATAAAAATAATTCTTATACATTTAGTTTTATAAAATTTAAACTGTTTGTTATTAAAATATTGATTTAATATATTTATTTTTTAATTCGCCGTTTAATAATATAGTATTTTTTTGTAAATCCGATCAATCTCAATAAGAAATCTTCATCTTAAATTTTGGGAGCAGTTTTGGAAACTTTAACTCTTTCTGAAAAAATCAAAACAGGTTTTAAAGGTCCTTTTTGGGTCGCAAATATTATGGAATTGTTCGAAAGACTAGCATACTACGGACAGCAAATTGTTTTTGTAGTTTATGTTAGAAACGTTCTAGGTTTTTCTGAATCCGAGGCTGGAAATCTTTCCGGAATTTTTGGAGGATTGATTTATTTACTCCCGATTTTAGCCGGTACTCTTGCAGATAAATGGGGTTTCAAAAAAGCATTTTCGGTTGCATTTTCTATATTGGGAATAGGATATTTTTTGATCGGCTCAATGGGAATGGAAGCTTTTAGCGGAATTTACGGAGAAACACCGAGCTATTGGCTTTTGCTTTTATTTTTGATTTTTACTGCTTTTGGCGGATCATTTATTAAACCTGCCGTACTTGGAACTGTAGCGGTCGCTTCCAAAAAAGAAACTAAATCTTTAGGATTTGCAATATATTATTGGTTAGTAAATGTTGGCGCATTAATTGGACCAACAATTGCTTATTTTGTGCGCGATAGTTTCGGATATCAATTTGTTTATCTTGTTTCAGCAATCAGTTGTTTTGCAATGGTATTGGTAAATTTTTTATATTACAAAAATATAAAGCCCGAAACTGAAGAAGTGCAAGAATCATTAAGTAAAAAGATCAAAAATCTTTTTATCGTCCTTGCGAATTATAAATTCATGATTTTTCTTTTAATTTATTCATTATATTGGATAATATTTTGGCAAGAATTTATAATCATTCCTTATTATATAACTGATTTTATAAGTAATGAATATCCATACGAAATTTTACAATCTTGGTCAGCCGGTTTAGCAATCGTTTTGCTTCAGATACCGATGAATCATCTCACAAAGAATTTACCTACTGAAAAAGCAATACTAACCGGATTTGCTGTTTCAAGTTTAATTTGGATTATTATTGCACTTCATCCAAGTTTAATAACAATTTCTGCGGGAATAATTTCTTTTGCACTAGGTGAAATGATTCAAGCTCCTCGTTATTATGAATATATCTCAGAAATTGCTCCAGCAGGGCAACAAGGATTATTTCAAGGATATGCATTTTTGCCAATAGCAATTGCGCGATTTGTAGGAGATCCTTTTGGCGGTTGGCTTTATTCTTATTATGCCATAGAGTTAAACAATCCTGTAATGATTTTTTACATTTTATTTTTAGTTGGTTTAACAGCTACTGCTTTAATGTTTGTTTACAATATTTATATTAAAAGATCGGCAGCAAAATAATTTTACCTTTTAATTTTATTCAAAAATATTTTATTCAGAATTATCAATATGAGCATTTTACAAAATAAGTGGTTTAAATATACTTTATACGTCTTTGGTGGACTGATTGTTTTACTTTTATTTTTTAATTTTGTTTTTATGCCTTGGTACGTTTCGGCAGATGAAGTTAAAGTTCCTAAAGTTTTAGGCACAGAAAAAGTTAAAGCCATGAAAATATTAGAAGATCTTGATCTTGAACCTGTTGATGGCGGTGAAAGATTTGACGCACGTTACCCGAAAGGAAGTATAATTTATCAAAAACCCGAACCCGGTAAAAAAGTAAAAGAAGGAAGACGAGTTTTTCTTTATGTTAGCAGCGGAACGCCAATGGTAAAAGTGCCTTCACTTAAAGGCAAAGCTTTCCGCGATGCAAAATTCACTTTGGAAAGAATGGATCTTGAAATCGGTGATACGGTTTATGTTGAATCAGATTCTCCTAAAGATGTTATAATTGATCAAGAATATGAAGAAAATTCACTTGTAAAAGTTGGAACAAAAATTAGTATTACGATCAGCGCCGGTGAAGAAACGGGAATTGAAATTCCAGATCTTTTAGGAAAATCACTTACCGAAGCTCAAAGAATAATTGCGCAAAATAATTTGGTCGTAGGAAGAATTAATTATCAGCCTTCATTTTCTCTATTGCCAAATACCGTTATCGATCAATATCCAAGTAAAAGTACAATTGTTGAAGAAGGATCTGCGGTTGATCTTTTTGTTACAAAAAATGTTTCTACACGTGAGGAAGTTGAGGTAAACTAATGAAATTAATAGCACCTTCAATTTTATCTGCTGATTTTTCAAATCTTTCACAGGCAATTCGTTATGTTGAAATTGGCGGCGCTGATTGGATACATTGCGATATAATGGATGGACATTTTGTTCCGAATTTAACTTTTGGACCAACAATAGTAAAAGCCGCAAAAAAAAGTACAAATCTTTTTGTTGATGCTCATTTGATGATTGAAAATCCGGATGCTTATATTGAAGATTTCGTAAAAGCAGGGGCAGATCTTTTGACAGTTCATTCCGAAGCGGTTTATCACTTGAACAGATCAATTCAAAAAATAAAAGAATTTGGAATTAAAGCCGGAGTTTCAATAAATCCGGCAACTCCATTTTCACAACTTTCGGAAATATTGGAATTTGTTGATCTCGTTTTAATAATGTCTGTAAATCCGGGATTCGGCGGACAAAAATTTATTGAATCATCAATAAAAAAAATTAAACAGGCAGATGAGTTGCGAAAAATAAACAATCTTAATTATTTAATTCAGGTTGATGGCGGAATCGGAAAAGATAACATAAAAAGAATTGCTGATGCCGGATGCGATGTTTTTGTTGCTGGCTCCTCAATTTTTAATACTGAAAACATTTCCGCAGCAACGGCAGAATTGAAAAAATTAGCAAATACAACTGAAGTTTAAAATGATAGTTATTATTGGTGTAAATATAAATTCCGATGATCAAATTTTGCAGGATCAATTTGTTGCTATCGAAAATTCAGTTATTAAAAATTTCGGTAAAAGCAGCGAATTTATTCCTGAAGAACATATTAAATTAATTGATGCAAGCGGATTTCAAATCAATAATGAAAATCCCGATTTTAATTTTGAAAAAGGGCAGAGTATTAAAAAATTCATTTTGATCAATTTACAAAGTAACGAAAAGTTTTATTTTGAAAATGATGAAATAAAATTGAAATGAAAAACATAATCCATAAAATAGATCTTACAAAAAATTTTGTTGCCGAAAGATACAAGCAGAAATACAAAATTGATTCAATTGATTTTGATTATGCAACGGCAATCGAGATCAGAAATATTCCGGAAAAAGATGTAAGCGAAATTGATAAAGTTTTTTTGGAAAATAAAATTCCGAATAAATTAATTGAACATAATAAAACTTTTTCGCAATTAATTTTTCTTCCGCGCAATTATAATTTAAATGATCAATCAAAATTTAATGCTCCGATTTTAAAAGAAATTTACAATGCACTTCAATCTGAAATGAATTACGAAAAAGATATTTTAAACATTTCAGGAAAATTATACACGGAAAATTTTCCTTTGATAATGGGAATAGTTAATGTTACTCCGGATTCTTTTTCCGATGGCGGTAAATTTTTTAAAATTGAAAATGCAATTGAGCACGCAATAAAATTAATTGACGAAGGTGCTGATATTATTGATGTCGGCGGTGAATCAACTCGTCCCGGTGCTGATTTTATTGATGCTGATGAAGAAATAAAAAGAGTGATCCCTGTAATTGAAGGGATCTTAAAAGCAAATCCCGAGGCAGTAATTTCGATCGATACTACAAAAAGCGAAGTTGCACGCGAAGCAATGAAATCAGGGGTAAAAATTATTAACGACATCAGCGGATTAACATTTGATGAAAAAATTGCAGAAGTTGCAAGTGAATTTTCTTCAACGTTGATTTTAATGCATACCAAAGGCGATCCTAAAACGATGCAAAAAGATCCGTATTACGATGATGTTGTTTCGGAAATTTATGATTATCTGTTAAATCAAATTGAAGTGGCAAATTCTTACGGTGTACAAAATATAATAGTGGATCCGGGAATCGGCTTCGGGAAAAGAGTAAATGATAATTACGAAATTTTAAATCGTTTAACTGAATTTAAAACTTTAGGTAAAAATATTTTGGTCGGTTTATCAAGAAAATCTTTTCTAAGCAAATCAATTGATCATAAATATTTTGACAGGGAAATTTCAACCGCGGTTGCCGAAACAATTGCAGTACTAAACGGTGCAAAAATTATAAGAACGCATAACGTTATTAATGCAGTTCATTATAAATATTTCATTAACAGATTAAATAATCCTCAATAATTCAGAATGTTTGAAGTTTTCAAAATCGGTTTTTTAACAATTTGGTTTTCGGATATCATTGATATTCTGCTTGTTGCATATATCATTTATCGCGTTTACAACATAATTAAAGGAACAATCGCCGCACAAATATTTTTGGGATTGATCCTTGTACTTATGCTTTCTTTAATTGCACAGGCATTAAATTTTAAAGCATTGGGCTGGTTATTAAATATAATCACTGATACTTGGGTAATTGCGTTCATAATTTTATTTCAACCGGAATTAAGAAGATTGTTATTGATCGTTGGACGAAATCCGTTTTTCGGACTTTTTGTAAAAAGCGATAAACAAAACATTGCACATATTTTAACTGATGCTGCTTTTGAACTATCCCAACTTCAACACGGTGCATTAATTGTAATTGTAAAATCTACCGGAATCCGTACTTTTGCTGAAACCGGCGAAATATTAAATTCAAAATTGACAAAAAGTCTTCTCAAATCAATTTTCTTTCCGCGTTCACCGCTTCATGATGGCGCAGTTATTATTAAAGGAGATACAATTGAAGCAGCAAGATGTACGCTGCCGCTTTCTGCAACAACTGTGATAGATGGTTACACTTTGGGAATGCGTCACCGTGCCGGACTTGGAATTACCGAGCAAGCAGATGTTTTAAGTCTGATTGTTTCAGAGGAAACCGGAAGCATAAGCATTGCAGAAAACGGAACTTTATCGAAAGGACTTTCAAAAGAAAGATTGCGTGAAAGATTACAAAATGCACTTTCGGGAACAAAGAATAAAGGATTTTGGTCATTTTTGGAAACAAGTGAATTCGAAAAATCCAAATCATAAAATTGAGGATGATTTCGAAAAATGAATATCAATTTGAAAAAAGAAATTTCATTTTGCAAAGCCGCTAAGATCATTTCAAAAAAGAGGCAATCCGTATTTTTTAAGAAAATAAAAATTTATCTTAACGATCAAACAATTGAAAATCTACATGAATTAAGAATTTCTGTTAGAAGATTTCGCTATTCTCTCGAAAATTTCGTAATCTGTTATGATAAAAAGCAAATCAAAAAAGTGCTTAATACTTTAAAAAAGTTTCAGGATCTTCTCGGAAAAGAGAGAGATATTGATGTTTTTATTGAGCGAATTAATTCTGCTTCAGATAAAAATGTTATTATGAATAAAGATTCGCTTTTGGAAAAGTTGAATTCCGAAAAAATCAAAATTAATAAGAAGATTTTAAAAGAATAAAAAAAAATAAATTCTGCCAAAACGATTAAAAGTTTTTTACCAAATTAAGGAGGGCAAAATGAAATTAAGATATTTTTCACACTCGGCATTTCAAATTACTTCATTAAGCGGAAAGGTAATTTTAATTGATCCGTTTCTGGATGATAATCCCACTTCACCTGTAAAATCAGAAGAGGTTAAACCGGATTATATAATTTTAACTCACGCTCACGGAGATCATTTAGGCGATGCAACAAAACTAGCCAAAAAGCATAATTGCTTAATTATTTGCGTAAATGAATTGGCAAATTTGCTGGTTTCAAAAGGTTACAGGGCTCACAACATGCACATCGGCGGAAGTCATAAATTTGATTTCGGCAGAGTAAAATTTACAATTGCTCATCATGGTTCAAGTACTTCGGATAATGTTTATTGCGGTGAACCTGCGGGAGTTTTGGTTACTGTTGACGGAAAAACAATTTACCACACCGGCGATACAGGTTTGTTTTACGATATGAAACTTATCGGTGAAATGAATCCGATTGATTACATGCTTTTGCCGATTGGAGATAATTTTACAATGGGGATTACAGATGCGGCAAAAGCCGTTGAACTGGCTAATCCAAAAGTAGCAATTCCGATGCATTATGATACTTTTCCGGTAATTGAAGCCGATCCAAAAGAATTCAAAAAGATTTTGGATGCAAGGAATTACGAATGTAGAATCTTGGAGTTTGGAGAAGAGATCGAATTATAAATAATTTTAAATTGAATTATAATTAATGTTGATTTGTTTAAACAGAAAGCGGGAATTTTTTATTAGAGTAAATATTCTTACATTTACCGGATATTTTTTGAAATCATTTGTAAAATTTAGCGCGAGAATTTAACGGAAGAATGGCAAAAGTAATTTCCATAGCAAATCAAAAAGGCGGAGTTGGGAAAACCACAACGGCAATAAATTTATCGGCATCAATTGCCGCTGCCGAAAATCGTACTCTATTAATTGATATTGATCCACAGGCAAATTCAACATCAGGATTAGGATACGATTCTAACGGAAAAACTGTTTATGATGTTTTGATCGGTCATCAAAGTATTTCTAACAGCATCATAAATACTTATATGCCTTATCTTGACCTTCTTCCTTCAACTATTAATTTAGTTGGCGCTGAAGTTGAGTTGATAAACGAAGTATCAAGAGAACACATTTTAAAAAATGCTATTGAATCCATTCAGGATAAATACGATTATATTTTTATTGATTGTCCGCCCTCGTTAAGCGTTTTAACTTTGAACGCACTTACATCATCAAATTCGGTATTAATTCCCGTTCAGTGCGAGTATTTTGCACTTGAAGGATTAGGACAATTGCTTAATACTATCAATATTGTAAAAAAACATCTAAACCAAAATTTGGTTATTGAAGGCGTACTTTTAACGATGTTTGATACAAGATTAAGACTTTCACATCAGGTTGCTGAAGAAGTACGCAAGTATTTTGGCGATAAAGTTTTTGAAACTGTAATACAAAGAAATGTTAGAATTTCAGAAGCTCCGAGTCATGCAAAGCCCGTAATTTTATATGATGCGGTTTCCATCGGGTCGCAAAATTATATTCGTCTTGCTTCTGAAATCATGCAAAAAAATAATCCAATAAAAATAGAAGAAGATAAATCACAAAACGAAAGTTCAAATGAGTAAAAATAAGCCTTTGGGAAGGGGATTGGGTGCACTTATTTCCCCAAACATTAATTTAAACAGAGATGAAAATATTACTGTTTCGGCAAATGAAATTTCTAATGATGACGGAAATTCAGTTGATGTAATTTTCAAAGTAGAAGTTGAAAAAATTTCGCCGAATCCTTTTCAGCCCAGAACAAATTTTGAACCCGAAGCATTGGAAGAATTAAAAAAATCAATTCTTCAAAACGGATTGATACAACCGATTACTGTTCATAGAAACGGTAATGGAACTTATGAACTTATTTCAGGTGAACGGAGATTACGCGCTTTTAAAGATATCGGTTATAAAGAAATTCCCGCTTATGTAATAAAAGTTGATTCTAACGAAGCCAAACTTGCAATGGCTTTAATTGAAAATATTCAACGTGAAAAACTTAATGCAATAGAAGTCGCGCACGCCTATAAACGATTGATGGATGAATGCAGTTTAACTCAAGAAGAAATTGCTGAACGCGTTGGCAAAGAACGCACAACCGTAACAAATGCGATCAGATTGCTCAAACTCCCTGAAATAATTCAGCATAGTTTGATAAAAGAAGAAATTACTCCCGGACATGCGCGTGCTTTGATAAATATTCCGAATACATCTTCACAAATTGAATTACTCGAAAAAATAATTTCAGAAAATTTATCTGTAAGAAAAGTAGAAAATCTTGTTAAGAAAATTTTAACCGAAGGCGATAAAAAACCTGGTAAAGCAAGTTCAAATTCAAATACTGTTACTTCAAGTTCACATAAAGATGTTGAAGATAGATTAAGAAGAATTTTCGGGACAAAAGTAATTTGCAAACAAAATCGTGAAGGCGCCGGTGAAATTCAAATTGAATTTTACTCTCACGATGAACTTGAAAGAATTTTAGATCTTATTGATGCGATCAATCAATCTTACAGCTAAAATATTTTTTGTTTTTCTGATTATTTTTGTGGTTGAAATAACCGCGCAGGAAAATGATACGCTTGCATTTCGCAATAGCAGCGCACAGGATACTTCAACTTATAAATTGGAAAAATCTCCTTGGGGTGCCGTTGCAAGAAGCGCAATTTTACCCGGATTGGGACAAATTTACAATCATTCTTACTGGAAAGCTCCAATTGTTTGGGGATTTGCCGGTTATTTTATTTATCATTGGATCAATTATCATAATAAATATAAAGATTGGCAGGAAAGATATTCAGCAACCGTTGCGCAAAAATCTCCGAATAATAATTTTAAATATTACCGGGATTTTTACAGGGATAACCGCGATCTTTTTACGATATATTTAGGATTGACTTATTTTCTAAATTTGATTGATGCATATGTTGATGCGCATTTTTTCGGATTCAGTATTGATGAGGATGAATTTACAAATTCGGCAAGATTTAATCTTCACATAAATTTCTAATAAAATGAAAAATGAAATATCCTGTAAAAATTGTTCCGGAAAAAATCCTTACTTCAATTTAACCTGCAATAATTGTTCAGCATATTTACGTGACCGGGTTTATAATATTGATATCTGGAATTTGCAATGGAAGCTGATTGAATCGCCGGTTCAAGCTTTCAAAAAAATAATTTTTGCCGAACATAAAAATCTTACAATATTTTCACTTTTTTTAATTTCATTAAAAATTCTGATAAATCTTTTTATTTTATTTCCATGGATCTCAGGAGAAACAATTTCTTTTCAAATTTTCCCTAAATTTTTTCTTTACGGAACTTTCGGATTTTACTTTTTCATAATTTTAACTTCAATAATTACAAAATTAATACTTGGATTATTTGGAAACGAAACAAAATTAAAAGATATTTTTTCATCATTAGTTTTTGTAAATTTTCCGCATATCTATTCACTAATTTTTTTATTTCCAATCGAAATTTTAATTTTCGGAAGTTATTTATTTTCAACCGAACCTTCACCTTTTCTTGTAAATGAATTTCCCGCGTATATAATTGTGATTCTTGAAATCATTATTTTGCTTCACACAATATTTCTATCAGGAGCAGGAACTTACGCGTTTACAAAATCAAAAATTTCTGCTTTAATTTTTGCCGTAATTTATACAATTTTACTTTCCGCATACTTTTATCTTTCAACATATATTTAACTTCGGCAAATTGCTCTTTGCAGTTTGAATTTGTAATTTATTAAAAACTTTTTAAGGATTTTGTATGTCAACAATTTTCGAAAGGGAAAAACAGGTTTTTCTTCCCACTTATAAAAGAATTTCTATTGAAATAAAAGAAGGAAGAGGCGCATATTTAATTGATAAAAAAGGTGATACATATTTAGATTTTTTTTCCGGTTTAGCAGTAAATGCTTTGGGGCATGCTCATCCGAAAATTGTTGAAGCCGTTTCAAATCAAATTTCGAAATTTGCTCATCTCTCAAATTATTTTATTACTGATATTCAAATTGAATTTGCTGAAAAGCTGATTAAGTATTCCGGAATGGCAGCATGTTTTCTTTCTAACAGCGGAACAGAAGCTAATGAAGCCGCAATAAAAATGATTAGATATTTAAAAGGACCTGATAAAATAATTTACTCGCTTTCAGATTCTTTTCATGGAAGAACTTACGGAGCGCTTTCTTTAACGGCAAGAAAAAAGTATCAAAAAGGATTTGAACCGCTGCTTTCTAATACAGGGATTATAAAACATAATGATATAGAAGATCTTACAAAAAAAGTTAATGAAAATACCGCCGCAATTTTTATGGAATTTATTCAGGGTGAAGGCGGAATTAATGAAGTTTCAAAAGAATTTATTGAAAGAGTTGATGAGCTAAGGAGAAAATATAATTTTATTTTGGTGGCAGATGCAATTCAAGATGGCGTTGGAAGAAGCGGAAAAGCATTTGTTCATGAATATTTCAATTTTAAACCTGATTTGATAGTAGTTGCAAAAGCTGTTGGCGGAGGTTTGCCTTTGGGAGCATTGCTTACATCAGAAGAATTGAAAAATACTTTTCCGCAAGGAAAACATGGAACAACTTTCGGCGGAAATCCGGTTTGCGCCGCTGCCGGAAAAGTTGTACTTGAAGAAATTTTCGAAAACGGACTTTTAGAAAAAGTATTTGAAAACGGGAATTATTTTAAGCAGAAATTATTTGAGTTAAAACTTGAATTTCCACAACAAATTAAGGAAGTAAGAGGTAAAGGTTATATAATTGGTGTTGAACTATTTTATCAAAGCGGTGAAGTTGTACAAAAATTTCTGGATAATAAAATTCTGGTTAATTCAACAAACGAAAATGTAGTTAGAATTTTACCACCTTTAATTATTAACAAAGAAGAAATTGACATTTTTATAAAAACTTTCAGAGATATTTTAAGTAATAACTGATGAAAATTAAAACCGATGTATTAATAATTGGAAGCGGTATCGCCGGTTTATATGCGGCTTTAAAAATTGATAAATCTTTAAAAGTAACAATCGTTACAAAAAAAGATAGAGCCGAATCTAACACAAATTATGCTCAAGGCGGAATTGCTTCTGTAATGAGTCAAAATGATTCGTACGAAAAGCATATTTCCGATACTTTAATTGCCGGCGCAGGATTATGCTCTTACGAAGCTGTTGAAATTTTGGTTAAAGAAGGACCCGAAAGGATTTTGGATTTAATTGATTTAGGTACCAATTTTACGCAAAAGAACGGCGCACTTGATCTAGCAAGAGAAGGCGGACATTCAGAATTCAGAATTGTACATGCAGCGGATCTTACCGGAAAAGAAGTTGAAAGAGCATTGCTTCATAACATTAATATTAACGAAAATATTACAATTCTCGAAGATCATTTTGCAATTGAATTTATTACAGAACATCATATTTCACCGCTGAAAACTATGCCTGTAAACAACAGAAATTGTTTTGGCGCATATGTACTTGATGTTCAAAAAAATGAAGTTATAACCATTGAATCGAACTTTACACTGATCGCTTCAGGCGGAATTGGGCAGGTTTATCTCCATACCACAAATCCGCTTATTGCAACCGGGGATGGATTTGCAATGGGGTACAGAGCAGGAACTGAAATTGCAAATATGGAATTTATTCAGTTTCATCCGACTTCTCTTTATTCTTCATCCAATCTTGGTGGAATTTCCAAACCGGCTTTTTTAATCTCTGAAGCAGTGCGCGGATTCGGAGGAATTTTGAGAACTAAAGACGGCTTTGAATTCATGCAAAAATATGACGAAAGAAAAGAACTTGCTCCACGTGATATTGTTGCCCGTGCGATTGATAATGAATTAAAAAAGAGAGGTGATGATTTTGTTTATTTGGATGTAACCCATAAAGACAAAAATCTGATCATTGAGCATTTTCCTCATATTTATGAGAATTGTTTGGAAAAAGGAATTGATATTACCAAAGATATGATTCCTGTTGTGCCAGCTGCGCATTACGCATGCGGCGGAATTTCGGTAGATTTAAATGGGAGAACTTCGCTGAACAGACTTTACGCTTGCGGTGAAGTAACTATGACCGGTGTACACGGCGCAAACCGATTGGCAAGTAATTCATTGCTTGAAGCATTGGTTTTTTCATTCAGAGCATCCGGAGATATTAATTCACGTAAAAATGAAAATCCTGATAAATTAGAAATTCCTGAATGGAATGACGAGGGAACATTAACTAACGATGAAATGGTGATGATAACCCATGGCATAAAAGAAGTAAAACAAGTCATGTGGGATTATGTTGGAATTGTGCGTTCAGATATCAGATTAAACCGCGCGGAAAAAAGGATTCATAATCTTTTTGTTGAAATTGAAGAAATGTATAAAAAAACAAAAGTCTTTGAGGGAATTTTAGAGCTTAGAAATTTAATTACGTGCGCACACATGATAAT
The DNA here is from genome assembly GCA_965365345.1 of uncultured Melioribacteraceae bacterium. Lineage (GTDB taxonomy): Bacteria > Bacteroidota > Ignavibacteria > Ignavibacteriales > SURF-24 > CBDUBH01. Next base: position 3,030 of record CBDUBH010000045.1, on the reverse strand, counting down.
TAAATCAGCCAAAATACGGAAAGAGAGTAGAGGGTTACATTTTACCTTAGATTATCCGAACAAGATTGAGAAAAAGCCTGAAAATACGATTATTCAGAACAAATTTTAATATTTACACAAATAATACACAAGCAATTTAGACCTTAAGCTATACAATATTTATACAAATTACTTAATAACCTAGACAAAAGTTAAAATATATGTAAAACAATTCTTCCATAATTGTGTAGATATTGTATAATCTAAGAAAGTGCTTTTTTGAGCGATTTTAGCAATCTTTTAAATTTCGTTGAATTTGAATTTAGAAAATCTCAACAGGATTAAAAATCTGAAATCAGAAAATTATAAATGGCTCCGTATCGTATCCCTTTTGTACTGACTGTTAGTTCTTCTATTTTAAGTATTCTCATTAAATCTAGCAAAATTAAAGTCCCGGCTAAAATAATATCTTCTCTTCCTTTTAAAACTCCGGGAAAGTTATCGTAAAGTTTTTTTGAAGGATTTTCAACAAAATATTCAATCAAATTTTTCAAATCTTTCTGAGTTAAATTGGAATTTTCAACAGCATCATCTGAATAAAATTTAATATTTTGTTTTATACACGAAAGGGAAGTAGGAGTTCCTGCAACTGCAATTGCTTCAGATCCTGTAAAATCTTCACTTTGCAGATCTGAAAAAATTTCTAGAATAAAGTTTTTTGCATTTGAAATTTCTGACTGTAAAGGAGGATCATTTTCAAAAAATTTTTCTGTAAGACTTACGGCACCGGTAAAAAAACTTTTTTTATAAATTATGTTTTCTTTAGTGCCTGAAACAATTTCTGTGCTCCCGCCACCAATATCAATCACTAAAAATTTTTCTTCATTTTTAGAGCCGATTGCACCAAAATATGAATATTTTGCTTCTTCTTCTCCCGGAATAACATTAATTTTTATACCCGTTTCTTTTTCAACTCTATTAATAATTTCTTGTGAATTTGAAGCAATTCTAAAGGCATTTGTTGCAGTTGCAATAATTTTTTCGCATCCGGTTTTATCAATTTCACTACGGAAATTTTTCATAATACCAATAAGGTCCTGGATTTTATCTTCTGAAATTGGTTTTCCCTGTAATAAATTTTTTCCGAGCCGCGGCATTTCATAAAAATTCTTGATCGGAAAAATTTCGTTTGTTGAACTATCTGCTTTTGCTAAAAGCATTAAAACAGTATTTGTTCCTATATCAATTGAAGCAATATTCATATTTTTTTCATATTTTTGAAAATCATTTTTAAAATACAATTATGGAAAAAATCAGCAAATTTTCAAAAACTTTTCTTTATATTACTTGCTTAAGCGGAATTTTGTGGTTTGGCGCTTACGTTGCAAGACTAGTAATTACTTATCAATTGTTTATGCCTAAAGATTTTCTACTTAAATCTTATGTAAATGATAAAAATCTTTACGGTATTCTATATACGATCAGCAGCTCAGTTACTTTAACTTTTATTTTATTTATAATATTTATTGTTTCCTTTATAATTTTTCTTTTAACATCAAAAGTTAGTTTGAAAAAAGAAGGATGGCTTTTTGTTTCGCTTCTGATAATTGCAGTAACCGCTCCTTTTGAATTATATCTTATGACAATTGATTATAAGATCATTACAAAAGTTTTCTATTCAATTTTTGATGAAAAAGAAGTATTAGGACTTTTTATTAAAAGATTAAAACTTATAAGCGGCTTTTCTCTTATCGAAATCTTTTCTTACATTGCAATTATCGGACTTTTTATATTTCAACCTCTAAAAATGAAAGAAAAAAATGAAATTAAAAGAGAAGGAATTTGAAGAAGCGCTTCAGGATTTAAAATCTCTTGCTAGCGAACTTGGCGCAACTGTCAGATTTGAAAAAGGTGATTTTAAAGGCGGATATTGCTTAATAAAAGATTCAAAAGTTATTGTTATAAATAAATTGGCTAATCTTCAAAAAAAAGTAATGATACTTTCAGCAGCTTTGAAAGATCTTGGAGTTGATCAAATTTACCTTAGCCCAAAACTTCGTGAAATTATTGATGAAATGAGCGAAGAAAAATGAAAATCCTGATTTTAAATGGACCGAATTTGAATCTTCTCGGAAAAAGAGACAATTCTCATTATGGAAATTTATCTCTTGAAGAAATTCAAAATAAAATAAAAATTGAATTTCCAGATGATGATTTTGAATTTTTTCAATCAAACCTTGAAGGTGAATTAATAAATAAAATTCAAAATGCCGAAAATAGTTTTGATGGAATTATTATAAATCCGGGCGGATATGCCCACACTTCAGTTGCAATCAAAGATTCGCTTAACGAATGTAAAATACAAAAAGTAGAAGTTCATCTTTCAAATTTAGCAGCTCGGGAAGATTACAGAAAAACAACTTTAACTGCTTCATCCTGCGAGGGTTACATTTCCGGATTTCAGGATTTAAGTTACATTTCCGGAATTTTTACTTTGAAAAAGTTAATTCAGAAAAAAGAGGGAGGAACAAGTGATAAAAGCGATAATATTTGATCTTGATAATACGTTGGTAGATTTCATGAAAATGAAACGCAGGGCAATCGAAGCTGCAATTCCTGCTATGCTTGATGCCGGATTGGAATTATCATTAGAAGAAGCCAACCAAATTATAAACGATATATATCTGGAAAAAGGAATAGAATATCAACAAGTTTTCGATATGTTTCTTCAAAAAGTGATGAACAAAGTTGATTACAAACTTTTGGCTTCAGGAATTGTGGCGTACAGAAGAGCCCGTGAAGCAGCTTTAATTCCTTATCCTCACGTTTACTCCACTTTAGTTGAATTAACGCGAATGGGATTGAAATTGGGCGTTCTTTCAGATGCTCCCGTTAAGGAAGCATGGTTGAGATTGGCTTATTTAAATTTTCATCATATTTTTGAAGCAGTGGTAACTTTTGATGAAACCGGCGAACGAAAACCAAGTCCGGTTCCTTTTAACACTATTCTGAAAAAGTTAAATTTGAAACCTGAAGAAGCTTTAATGGTCG
>CBDUBH010000044.1:0-28896 GCA_965365345.1 uncultured Melioribacteraceae bacterium | reverse complement strand
TTACGGCACCGCCGGCAACCCCTATTTTAAAAACTCCCGGAGTGCGTGTCATCAGTGAAGATGCCATAAATCCGCCGTAACTCCATCCGAAAACTCCAATGTTTGCAGTATCAACATAATCCAAAGATTTCAAATATTTTATTCCGGTAATTTGATCTTCAATTTCTTTTGTGCCGAGATTTCTGAAAGTTTCTTGCTCAAAACTTATTCCTCTGTACGGAGTTCCTCTGTTATCTAAAGTAAAAACTATAAATCCGTTTTGCGCCATGCTATTTAGAAATAAACTTGAACCGCCGAGCCAGCTATTTGAAACCTGCTGACTGTGTGGACCGCCGTAAACATAAACCATTACAGGATATCTTTTGTTTTTATCAAAATCCGAAGGTAAAATAATTCTTGAATATAATGTATCATTATTCTCATTTATCAAAGGAAAAATTTTAATTTCACCGGCTGGAAATTTTCCAAAAGGATTTTTAGAATTTATCAATTCATTCGTTATTTTTCCGGAATTGGAAATTATACTCGAAAAATTGGGAGTTTCAAGATTAGAAAAATTATCAATGAAATATTCAGCATTCTTATTAGCAATAATTTTGTGCGTTCCACTTTTCTCGGTTAGTCTTTTTATTGCTTTCGATTTAAGATTAACTGAATATAAATGTCTTTCAAGCGGAGATTCTTTAGTAGAAGTAAAATAAATTTCATTTCTTTTTTTATTGAAGCCAAGATATTCAGTAACTTCCCAATTTCCTTTTGTAATTTGATCAATCAAATTTCCTTCGATATCGTATAAATATAATTGATTCCATCCATCGCGTTCGGAAAACCATAAAAATTTACTTTCATCAATAAAAATTGCTGGGTTTTCAGGTTCAACGTATTCATTATCTTTTTCTTCAAAAAGAATTTTGATTTGCTCACCGGAAATTGCATCATACTTTACAAATTTCAATTCATTTTGATCACGATTTAAATGTACCGCAAAAATGAATTTTTCATCCGGCGACCAGCTTATATTTGTTAAATATTGATCTTTTGGTTCACCGGTTTTAAGCCAAACAGTTTTGTTGTTTTTTATATCATAATTTCCGATTGTAACTTGATGACTTTGCATTCCTGCCATCGGATATTTTATATTTTCAACTGCCGCGGGTTTTGTGCTTAAATCCAGCATGGGATAATCAGTAACCATTGATTCATCCATTCTGTAAAATGCAATAAAATTATTTTTCGGAGACCAAAAAATCCCTTTATTAATTCCGAATTCATTTCTGTGAACCGCTTGTCCGTTTATGATATTTTTATTTTCATCATTTGTGATCTGAATTGTTTCACCATTATTTTTGGCGAGATACAAATTATTTTTTACGGTAAAAGCCACTAAAAAATTTTCTGCAACTTCAATTTCAACAGCTGATTTATCAATAGAATTTACGGTATTTACATTTTGATTTTTCAAATCTAAAACAAACAAAGAATCATTTTTCCAAAAGTAAAAACTATTTTTGTTTATCCATTTAATTTGTGGAAAGGAAGATAACTTTTCAGAATTTATTTGAGATAATTTTGAGTTTATTTCATTTAAAGAAATTATTTTTTTCGAATCTTTTTTATTCACAGATTGTTTAACCAAAACTTTATCATCATTTTCACTTTTAACAAATGAAACTGCTGCTTCACCGGTGATCCATTGAAGTTGGGTTAATATTTCGGGATAATATTGTTTCGGGTTTGTATATAATTCCTCAATTTCTATTTTTTTTGTTTGAGAAAAGGCTATTGAAGTTAAAAATAGGCAGATCACAGCGGATTTGAAAAATTTCATTTATTCACCTTAAAATTGAAAATCTTTTTTACAAAGGTAAGAATTTAAGATTGAATTTAAAACAGAAAAAGGGATTGTTTTGCAATCCCTTTTTCATATAAAAACAAATTAAAATTTTATTTTTCTTTACCGTCGGCAAAAGGAATTCTTTGTTCAAGAACATTATCAATTAATTTGTAATCTTTTGCTTCATTCGGTGAAAGATAATAATCTCTATCGCAATCTTTTGTGATTTGCTCGATGCTTTTTCCGGTATGATTTGATAAAATTTCATAAAGCAGATGACGTGTTTTTATCATTTCACGCGCGTGAATTTCGATATCTGCAGTTTGTCCCTGCAATCCGCCAACCCAAGGCTGATGAATCATAATTCTTGAGTGGGGAAGTGATGATCTTTTTCCTGCAGCACCACCGGCTAAAAGTACAGCGCCCATACTTGCAGCCATTCCAACGCAAATAGTTGCAACATCAGGTTTTACATATTTCATTGTATCGTAAATTGCAAGTCCTGCAGAAACACTTCCGCCCGGAGAATTGATATAAAGATAAATATCTTTTTCCGGATCTTCAGCTTCCAAAAATAAAAGCTGTGCAATAATTAAACTTGCAATATGGTCATCAACCGGAGTACCTAAAAAGATAATTCTTTCACGCAAAAGACGCGAAAAAATATCCATTCCTCTTTCGCCACGACCGGTTTGTTCGATGACGTAGGGAATTAATTGATTATAAATTTCAGGTTTCATTATCCCTCGTTTTCGTTAGTTTGATTTTCAGAAGAGTTAACTTCTATAATATTGTTATTCTTTTTTAGAAAATCAATAACTTTTTCCTCTAAGAGGGATTCACTTCTATTAATATCCTGATAATATTTCATTAATTTTTCAACGGAAATATTCATTTCAGCGGATTCTTTTTCAGCTAATTCTTTTAATTCGCTTTCATCAACTGAAATGTTTTCTTTTTTTGCAAGATTTTCCATAATGATTTGCCACTTTGCGCTCCATTCTGCTTGTTTGTGTAAACGGTTTGAAGCTTCTTTTGCATCAAATCTTTTTTGTCCGCCGCGTTTTGCTCTTTCTTCTTCTATTTTAACCATTCTATCAAGCATAAAGTGAACGTAACCGTGAGGCGGTTCAAAGTCGTTATTTTTAACAACCATATTCAACAAACTGTTTAAGAAAATGTCTTCTGATTGTCTGTCGTAATATTTTTGAATACCATCTTTAATATCTTTTTTAAAATCTTCGGGATTTGAAAATTTTTCTTTAGTAACTTTTTTTACAAATTCATCATTAAATTCAGGAAGCACAATTTTCTTAATTGATTTTATAGTTGTTTCGTAAGTAAAATCTTCGTGAATTGTTTTCTTTTCGCCGTTTTCTTCAATTTCTCTGTCGTTATGGAAAGTAAATTGGAACGTTTCTCCAGTTTTTTTTCCGATTGCATTGTTTACAAGATCGGGATTAACTCTTTCATCGGTAAGATCAACATTTATATTTTCACTTTTCACACCGGCTTCGGGATTACCTTCAGTATCAATTTTTTGAAGATCAACTGTTAATTGGCAGTTTTTATCTTCAACTTCTTCAGCATCTTCCAAAACGGCATTTGTACGTAAAAGATGTTTAACTTCTTCTTCAATCATATCATCAGTTGCTGTAAATACAACTTTTTTTACTTCCTGACCGGTATAATCTTTTACTTCAAGTTCGGGTTTAACTTCGTATCTTATTTTGAAAGAAAGGTTGGATTCTTTTTCGTAATTAAGGTCAACCATTTTCGGAGTGCTAATCGGATTTAATTTTTGTTCGTCAACAATTTCCCAGAATTTTTTATTTGCAATTTTTTCAGATGCCTGATATTCAATTGCATCGCCGTACATTTTTTTTATCATTGAAACCGGAGCTTTACCTTTTCTAAAACCCGGAATGCTTATTTTTTTGCCTTCTTCGCGGAAAATCTTTTCAAGATCGTTTTTAATTTCATCGTATCCGAGAGTAACTTCTAATTCATGCTCGCTGCTTGAGATGGTGTTAATTTTGGTTTCCAAATCTTCCTCTGATTATTTCTTAAGATTTAAATTTGTAAGTATAAAAGAAGTAAAAAATAGTGCGAGAACGGGGACTCGAACCCCGATGCCTCTCGGCACTAGATCCTAAGTCTAGCGTGTCTGCCAATTTCACCATTCTCGCAATTATATTGAAAAGTTCTAATTTTCGAACTTTAGAAAATTAAAGAGTATAATATAACAATATTTTTAAATAAAAACACAATACCCGTTTCTAAAAAATTCTAAAAATCAAAATAAATCTTAAAATATTTTAAATTTAAGTATATTTTATTCGGTTGAATTCTTCAATATTTAAGAATATCTTTTCCAATAAAATAAAATAATTTGCTGAAAATTAAAATCAAAGGAATAAATTTGGATAAATTCGTAATTACCGGCGGAAAATCATTAAACGGAAAAACTTTTGTAAGTGGCGCTAAAAATGCAGCACTCGCCTTAATGCCGGCTGTGCTCCTAAATTCGGGCAAAAACCGCCTTACAAATATTCCCGAAGTTAACGATGTTTATACAATGGCAAAACTTCTTGAAAAACTCGGAATAGAATATAATTTCGAAAATCATACAATGGAACTTGATTCCTCAAATATCACAAGCCAAACCGCGCCTTACGAATTAGTAAAAAAAATGCGCGCTTCGGTTTATGTATTAGGTCCGCTTGTTTCAAAATTCGGATACGCAAAAGTTTCGCTTCCCGGTGGTTGCGCTTGGGGTCCGCGTCCGATAAATCTTCATCTTGAAGGAATGAAAAAGCTCGGCGCAGAAATTGAACTTGAGGAAGGTTACATAATAGCAAAATCGAAAAGATTGACTGGTACAAAAATTAATTTTGATGTTTCATCGGTCGGCGCAACCGGAAATATTTTGATGGCTGCAGTTTTGGCAAAAGGAAATACTGTTATTAATAATGCTGCTATGGAACCGGAAATTACTTTGCTTGCCGAATATTTAAATAAAATGGGAGCAAAAATTGAGGGAATAAATACTGCAGTTTTGGAAATTGAAGGTGTTGATGAACTTAAACCTGCAGATGCTGAAAATATTCCTGATAGAATTGAAGCCGGAACTTTACTGATTGCCGCTGCAATGACAAAAGGAAAGGTCGTCCTTGAAAATGTAAATCCGCGACACATTACAGCAGTACTTCTTAAACTTGAAGATGCCGGAATAAATGTTAATTACAATAAAAATTCGGTCGAAGTTGATGCAACGCAGTTAAATGATATTAAATGCGTGGATGTAACAACAGCAATATATCCCGGATTTCCAACAGATATGCAAGCACAATGGACTGCATTGATGTGTTTGGCGAACGGAGTTTCAACAGTTACTGATACAATTTATTTGGATAGATTCAAACATATTCCCGAATTAAGCAGATTAGGCGCATCAATAGAAACTTTGGAAAATCGTGCAATAGTTAAAGGAATTGAAAAATTCAAAGCGGCAAAAGTTATGTCAACCGATCTGCGGGCAAGTGCTTCTTTGGTTCTGGCAGGTCTTGCCGCCGAAGGTAAAACTGAAGTTTTAAGAATTTATCATCTTGATAGAGGTTACGAAAATATTGAACAAAAACTAATTCAGCTTGGTGCACAAATAGAACGGGTTGAAAGTGACGAATATTGAAAAATCCGGTTTTGCAAAACTCTACCCGGGTTCTTTTTTATTCTTAGTTTTAATTCATGCTGGTTTTAATATTTTACTTTTGCAATTTCCGTTAACTGGAATATTGGATTTTGAATCCTCTTCGCTTAACGGAATTGCAATTTCTTTTTTATGCCTATTAATAGCAAATTCTGAAATAAAAAAAAACAATTCAAATTTTGAATTGGCAAAGATTTTTCAAAAATCTTTTTTACTTTTTTTAATCCCGATTATAATTTTTGCGTTTGCATCAATATTCAAAGAAAGTTGTTCATTTTTTGAAGGACTTAAATTTTACTTTCTGATAAATTTACCTGCAGTATTTATTGGGATAGCAATTTCGTTTTTCGGAAATTCAATCTCAAAAAATAAAAGTTTGTTGATCTCGATTTTCATTTTTTTAGTATTGCTGATTTTACCATTCTATGAACTTTACAAAAATCCTCAAGTTTATTTTTACGGATCTATTCTATCATATTTTCCTGGAACCATTTATGATGAACTAATCGAAATTGATTCGAGGATCTTATATCACAGAATGTTAAAAACATTTTTTGCAATTGTCGTAATTATTATAAGTTCAAAAATTATAAAAAAAGATTTAGGAACATTAAAATATATTTTTTTGTATCCGGTTTTATTGATCTTTTTTGCATGGATATTTTTTAAAAGCGAAATCGGATTTTCGGAAAGTAAAAATTCATTAGAAAAAAAATTAGGCGGAAAAATTCAAACTGAATATTTTGAAATTATTTATGATAATTCAATTCCGGTCAATGAAATCAAACTTATATCCATGCTCCACGAAATTTATCTTGAAGAAACTTCAAAATATATGAACGTAGAAAAGCCTGGAAAAATTACTTCATTTATTTTCAAAGATTCAAAACAAAAAAAAATATTATTCGGCTCTGGTGCGGCTGATGTTGCAAAACCGTGGCTTAATCAAATTTACATAAACTACGAAAATTACGAACGAACGCTTAAACATGAAATTGCGCATATTGTTTCTGCAGAATTTGGAGTTACTCCTCTCAAAATTGCTGATGAATTTAACTTTAGTTTGATTGAAGGAATTGCAAGCGCGGCTGATGGATTTTATTCAGAAAATTCAATTCATTATTTCGCACGATTGGCTTATTTTAACGAGTTTGAAATTAAGATTAAAGATCTTTTCAAAGGAGCAAGTTTTTTCGGAAGCGCATCTTCAATTTCGTATGTTTATGCCGGCTCTTTTTCTAAATATTTAATTGATGAATACGGAATTGATAAATTTAAAAATCTTTACGGAAATATTGATTTTATTGAGGTTTTTAATAAAAATATAGATCAGCTTCAACAAGAATATTTCAAATTTCTGGAATATGAACAAATTATCAATAAAGAAAAAGCAGAATATTATTTCGGGAGAAAACCTTTGATAAAAAAAGTTTGTCCGAGAATTACGGCAAGACTTTTACAAAAAGGATTTAACGAAATAGAAAAGAAAAATTATTCCGTATCCCTTGAAATATTTAAAAACATTTTAAGTAAAACTGAAAATTATTCTGCGCTTTACGGAACAGTTTTTTCTCTTTCAAAATTGAAAAGGGAAAATGAAGCGATAAATTTGTTGAACGAAAAATTAAATGATTATAAAGAAACTTCTTACTATTTCAATTTAAAATTTCTTCTTGCCGATTTTAATTATCGAACCGGAAATTTCATCGAAGCAAAAAATATTTATGAAATTTTAGATTCTTTTGAACTCTCAAACACGTTTTCAAATTTAATAAAATTAAGATTAAAATTAGATTCAGCAAAAGTTTTAAAGGAATATTTAAATTCAGAAAATCAGGATAAATTCAAAATTTTAAAAGACCTATTCGAAAAAACAAAAGATCAGAATTATATTCCGCAAATGCTTGAAATCATTGATCAAAATAAAATCCGGGAAAAATTTATTCCCGGTAATGTTAATTTTGATGATTCTGAAATTACTTCAGATTATATTTTTCTTAAACTTTCAGAGCAAGAAATTAAAAATTTAAATTTTGAAAAAGCCGAAAAGTTTGCAAATCTTTCATTAAATTATAATTCAAATAAAAACTTTTATCCTTATTTATTGTATAATAAAAACAAAATAAATTTGTTAAAGATCATATCTGAAAAGTTTCATTGAAAGGAATTACGTGAGCTTTAAATCCGAATCCGGAAAGAAAATATTTGAATTCGTAAGCAACTCTTCAATCTTAAAAAAAGCATCAGAATTTGCCGATGAAGTTAATTCCGAACTTTATCTGATCGGCGGATTCGTGCGTGATATACTTCTTGATCGCGAACGCGATGAATTTGATTTTCTAATAATCGGCAGCGGAATTGAATTTGCAAAAGGTTTAGCAAAAAAACTTAGAATAAAAAAAGTAAATGTTTTTAAAAATTTCGGAACAGCACATTTCAAATATGATAATGTTGATCTTGAATTTGTTGGCGCACGAAAAGAATCTTACATGCGAAACAGCAGAAAACCAATTGTTGAGAACGGAACTTTTGAAGATGATATAAGTCGTAGGGATTTTACAATAAATACTCTGGCAGTTAGTTTGAATAAAAGTAATTTCGGAAAATTAATTGACACTTACGGCGGATTGCAGGATATTGAACATAAACTTATTAAAACTCCGCTTGATCCGATGGTAACTTTTGATGATGATCCGCTTAGGATTTTACGCGCTATAAGATTTGCTTCACAATTAAATTTCAATTTAGATGAATCGTTAAAAGAAGCTGCCAATAAACTTGCTGAAAGATTAAAAATTATTTCACAGGAAAGAATTACAGACGAGTTTTTCAAAATCCTTTCATCAAAAAAACCTTCGATCGGTTTGAAATTGTTGTACGAAACCGGCGTGATGCATGTAATTTTTCCTGAGCTTGCAAATCTTGCCGGAGTTGATCAAAGAAAAGATTACCATCATAAGGATGTTTTTTTGCACACCTGCCTTGTTGTTGATAATATTTCAGAAAGGACTGATAATATTTGGCTTCGTTTTGCTGCCTTGATGCATGATATTGCAAAGCCGGAAACAAAAAGATTTATAAACGGAACCGGATGGACTTTCCACGGACATGAAGAAATGGGTGCGAGAATGATGGAAGAAATTTTTCAACGGATGCGTCTTCCGTTAAATAAATTGGATTATGTTACAAAATTAGTACGGCTTCATTTAAGACCAATTGCATTGGTTGATGAAGAAGTTACAGATAGTGCAATCAGAAGATTAATCGTTTCCGCCGGTGAAGATCTTGAAGATCTGATCACACTTTGCAGATCAGATATTACAAGTAAAAACCCGAAAAAAGTAGTTCGCTATTTGGAAAATTACGAAAAAGTAATGCAACGGGTTCGCGAAGTAAAAGAAAAAGATAAATTACGAGAATTTCAATCTCCGGTACGCGGTAATGAAATTATGAAAATCTGCAATATTCCGCCATCGAAAAAAGTGGGTGAAATAAAAAAAGAAATCGAGGAGGCAATTCTTGACGGCAGAATTCAAAATACTTACGAAGATGCACATAAATATTTGCTGGAAATTGTAAAAAATAAAAAATCAGAATAATTGGATCTAATATTCTTAAAAAATAAATTTGATCTTTAGTAAAAAATAATTTTATTAATAAAAAATAAAATTATGTAACTTTTTATACCTTTCATTCGTCCAAACTCTTGGAAATTAAATTTTCAGTTTCCCTTTATATACTTGGAGAAAAAATGTTTAAAGTCTTAACTCTGTTATCTTTTATTTTTTTACCGTTAAGCATTTTTGCACAACGCACAATGAATCTGGAAGAAGCGATTCAGATTGCACTACAAAAAAATACGACTTTGGTTCAAAGAGAAAATACCATTAAAGGATATGAATCAACCGTTAAAAGCGCTTATGGAAATCTACTTCCTTCGCTGGGTGCAGGCGCTTCGTGGCAATGGCAAAGAAGTGAAACCGAAGCCGGAACTTATATAATCAATAATGTGCCTCAATTCATTCCGGAAAGAGAAGTTGAAACAAGATCGTTAAACGCAAGTGTAGGAACCGATTGGGTTCTGTTTGATGGATTAAGCAATTTCGCAACAATTTCACAAAGTAGAAATGATCTTTCTGCTGCGCGGTACGGGCTTCAAAGATTGCGCGAGGATATAATTTTTCAAACAACAGGATATTATTATGATATTCTTAATGCCAAAGAACAGGTAAAAGTTAATCGGGATGATCTGGAATATAACAGAAAAAATCTTGAAATATTTACCGAAAAAAATAAACTCGGAGCTATAACATTAGCAGATGTTTATGCACAACAAGTTAGAACAGGCAACAGTGAAATAGCTGTAATTCAATCTGAAAATGTTTTGGAAAATTTGAAAAGTGAATTTCTTGATTATCTCGGAATTGATGTTTTTCAGGAAGTGGAATTAGCATCACCGGATAAAGCCGATTCTATTGAAATATCAAATGAAAACATTTTAGGCGATTATGATGATCTTTCTCAATTAGTAAGAGTTGCCCTTGAAAACAGATCAGATTATAAAAGCGCACAATTCGATCTTAAAAGCAGTCAAAATGGAATAACAATAGCTCGAAGCGGATATTTGCCAAGATTAACTAATAGTGCTGATTTCAGTGTCCGCGGAGATAATTTCGGAAATCTTACCGATGCAAAATTTTATACAGTTGGATTGAATTTAAGTTTGCCGATCTTTTCCGGATGGTCAACTGAAAACCAGGTACAATTAGCAAAAGTACAAGCTAAAAATGCGGAAATTCAAGTGAATGAACTAGAAAGACAGATAAAAGTGAATTTGAAAAAAACTTACCTTGATCTTCAGGCAGCCAAAAAAAGATTGGAAGTTGGCGCACAAAATGTAAAATCCGCTACTCAAAACAGAATGATTGAACAGGAAAAATATAATTTGGGAAGCGGAACATTGGTAAATCTATTGTTAGCAGGATCAGAATTTACATCTGCACAGCAGAATTATATAAATACGGTTTACGATTATTACATTCTTAAAGCGCAGCTTGAATATTATCTCGGTACGCTAAAAGTAAAAGATTTTGAATAAATCAAAAGGAGATTATTTAAATGGCAGGTCAAGCAAAAAAAAGCAAAAAGAAAATTATAATTTTCGGTGTAATTGGATTTATTCTTGTAACTTTAATTGCCGTTGCTGCTTTCAGCGGAAATAAAGAACAAATTTACAAAGTTCAAATTACCGAGGCAGCTAAAAGAAACATTACTCAAGTAGTTTCGGCAACAGGAAAAATAAATCCTGAATATCAGGTTATTATTACTCCAGAAGTTACCGGCGAAATTGTTGAACTTCCTGTAAAAGACGGACAGCAAGTTAAAAAAGGACAATTGCTGATCAGAATAAAACCTGATACTTATATGGCAAATCGCGACAGAGCTGCTGCAAATCTTGAATCAACAAAATCCGGTTTAAATGTTCGTAAAGCAATGCTTGATAAAGTTAAATCTGAATATGACAGGATTCAGGAATTATACAAAAAAGAATTAGTGAGCGATTCTGAACTTGAAATTGCAAAATCAAATTATCTTTCTGCAAAAGGTGAATACGAAGCTCAGCAGTCAATGGTTCTTCAAAATGAAGCAATGTTAAAAGAATCGAATGAAAATCTTTCTAAGACGGCGATCTACTCTCCGATGGATGGAACCGTAACTCAATTAAATGTTGAATTAGGTGAAAGAGTTTTAGGAAGCGGTTTCTCTCAGGGAACAAATATTATGACAGTTGCTGATCTTGCAAAAATGGAAGCAACAGTTGAAGTTGATGAAAATGATGTTGTTCTGATTTCTTTAAATGACACTGCAAAAATTAAAATTGATGCATTTGGTGATAAAGAGTTTAACGGAGTCGTCTCTGAAATTGCAAACAGTGCAAAAACTACAGGATTGGGAACACAACAGGAAGTCGTAAATTTCGAAATAAAAATCAGATTGGTTGATATTACAGATAAAATTCGTCCGGGAATGTCATGTAATGCAGATATTCAAACTGAAACTAAACTTGACGTAATTTCAGTGCCGATTCAAAGTGTAACTGCGCGCGCTCCTAAAAACGATGAAACAAATAATGAAAATAATGATAAGCAAGAGCAAAGAAAACCTGATAATAAACCAAGAGAATTGGTCTTTGTAATAAAGGATGGAAAAGCTCAATCAATTGAAGTTGAAACGGGAATCAGCAATAATGATTTCATAGAAGTTAAATCTGGCTTAAGCGGCGGCGAAAAAGTTGTAAGCGGTCCTTACAAAGCAATTTCGCAGGAATTGAATGATAACTCAACTGTGTTGATAGAAAACGACCAAAAGAAAAAAACTAACAAGAGTTAACCGGAAATAAAATGAATATTATAACAATTGAACATATCAGCAAAATATATCAGGTTGGAGCAGAAGTGGTTCATGCTTTGCGTGATGTTTCTTTAACTATTGATAAAAATGAATATGTCGCAATTATGGGTCCTTCCGGTTCCGGAAAATCAACCTTAATGAATATTTTAGGATGTTTGGATACACCAACCAACGGCAGATATGAGTTTAAAGGATTTAATGTAAGTCAAATGTCTGATAATGAATTGGCAAGCATACGCAATAGGGAAATCGGATTTGTTTTTCAAACTTTTAATCTTTTGCCAAGATCTGATGCGCTTCATAATGTTGAACTTCCTCTTATTTATGCGGGATATCCTTCTAATGAAAGAAAAGAACGTGCAAAACAGGCATTGGTAGATGTTGGATTAGGCGATAGAATTCATCATAAGCCTAATGAACTTTCCGGTGGACAAAGACAAAGAGTTGCAATTGCTAGAGCTTTGGTTACAAATCCGGCAATAATTCTTGCTGATGAACCAACCGGAAATTTGGATTCCAAAACCGGTGAAGATATTATGACGCTTTTCCATGAAATCCATAATCAAGGCAATACAATAATTTTAGTTACGCATGAAGAATATATTGCAGAGCATGCTGCAAGAATATTAAGGATTAAAGATGGTTTAGTTGAAAGTGATGAAAGCGTAGAAAAAAGATTTATTCCGAATACACCAAATTATAAATTTAGGTAGTTATGCGTGAATTTTTTTATGAACTTAAAGAAGGATTTCTGATCTCGTTAAGAGCAATCAGAGCCAACAAATACAGGGCTGCTTTAACCACTTTGGGAATCGTCATTGGAATTTGGGCGGTCGTATTAATTACAACTGCGATTAATGGAATTGATGGTGCCTTTCAAAGAGGAATAAGCGCACTTGGAGCAGATAATCTTTATATTGATAAATGGGCTTGGTTTACCGATGAAGCCTGGTGGAAAATACGCAATAGAAGAAACTTAACTATTGAAGATTACTATCAATTTAAAGAGCAGGCTCAACTTCCTGTGGCAACTGCTCCTACAATTTTAACACAGCAGGTTGTAAAAAATCAGGATAAATCATTAGAAAATACTTTGATTACCGGAACTACTCAGGAATATGTCGAAACTACAAATTTCACATTCAGTGAAGGAAGGTTTTTTAATGAAGTTGAAAGTAACTCAGGAAGAAATATTGTAGTAATAGGAAATACAGTTTCGCAAAATCTATTTCCAGCCGGCGGTGCAATAAATCGCTCTATAAAAATTGGCGGTCAGAATTTCCGTATTGTTGGAGTACTTGCTGAACAAGGCAGTTTTATGTTAGGTCCTTTTAATCCTGATAATCAAGTTTATATTCCTATCAAAACAGTTTTTAAATATTTTCAGAATAGAAATAACGGATCAGTAACAATCAATGTTAGAGCTGCGAATACGCAAATGATCCCTGACACTCGAGATGAAGCTGCAGGAATTATGCGTAGAATAAGAGGACTAAAATATAGTGAAGAAAATGATTTTACCGTTAATCAGCAGGAAGCTTTAACACAGCAATACAAACAAACCGTAGGCATAATTCAAATTGTTGGTTTATTCATAACTGCACTTGCTTTATTTGTCGGAATTGTCGGAATTACAAATATCATGTTTGTTTCCGTTAGGGAAAGAACAAAAGAAATAGGCGTACGTAAAGCTATTGGTGCTAAACGAAGAACAATTTTAATGCAATTCATGGTTGAAGCATTTTTGATTTGTCTTATTGGTGGAATCATAGGATTTATTTTAGCTTACATTTCAAGTGAAATAATAAACAGAAGAGTGCTTCCGGCAACAGTTCAAATGAATTCTGTAATAATTGCTGTTGTGCTTTCGACATTATCCGGAATACTTTCAGGATTTTTCCCGGCTTACAAAGCATCAAAAATGGATCCTGTAGAAGCATTGAGGTATGAATAATGAACATTATTGAAATTTTCAAAATTGCTTTCAGTTCAATAAAAGCAAACAAATTAAGATCAATTTTAACTCTTGTGGGAGTTATCGTCGGAATATTTTCAATAATTTCAACAAGTACTTTGATCTCAATTTTAGAATCATCAATTGAATCCGGTTTTTCACAGCTCGGAAAAAATACATTTCAAATTCAAAAATTTCCAAACATTCAAACCGGCCCTGGATCAAGAGATAAATTCAGAAACCGTGCAGATATTACTTATGATGAATATGTGCGACTGAAAGATCTCTTAACAGTAGCCGAATATGTCGGCGCGGAAATGTGGAATTTCGGTGGCTTGGTTCAATTTAAAAATGAAAAAACCAATCCCAATGTTCAAGTTGCGGGAATAAGTCCGGAAGCACAGCCGAACAATCAATGGAATATTGAAAAAGGTAGAGCAATAAATAATAACGATGTTAAATATTCCAATAAAGTTGCGGTGTTAGGAAAAGATGTTGCAAAAATGCTTTTCAAATATACCGATCCTGTTGGACAAAATGTTAGAATTGACGGACAACTATTTAATGTTATTGGAGTCTACGAAAAACAAGGAGAACTTTTTGGTTCAAGTCGTGATAATTTTGTTACTGTTCCAATCACTACACATCAAAATATTTACGGAAAATACAGGAGAAGTTTAAACATAACCGTAACCGCAAAGAGCAAAGAATTATATAATGAAACGATAGAATCAACTATCGGCTATATGCGAACCATCAGAAAAGTTAAGCCCGGCGAAGAAAATGATTTTGAAATTTGGTCAAATGAATCTATGCTTTCACAGATTGGAAATTATACGCAGTATGTAAGTATGGGCGCATTTTTTGTCGCTGCAATTGCATTGTTGGCTGCAGGTGTTGGAATTATGAATATCATGCTTGTTTCTGTTACAGAAAGAACTAGAGAAATCGGGATAAGAAAAGCTATCGGTGCAAAAAAGAAAAATATTTTGATGCAATTCCTGACTGAAGCCGTTGTACTTTGTTTAACCGGCGGAATTATAGGAATTATTTTAGGAGTTTTTGTTGGAATTTTGATAGGTTCAATGATATATGCAAAAATAATTATACCTTTTTTCTCAGTGTTTTTAGGTATAACACTTTGCGTACTTACCGGAGTTATATTCGGAACATATCCCGCATACAAAGCAGCAAATTTAGATCCCATCGAAGCGTTAAGATACGAATAGTATAATTTGCGGCGGAGAATTTCCGCCGCAAATATTTTAAACAATCCGAATTTTCTTTTCTTAAAAAATAAATTTCAAATTGATTTTCATTTTCATAAATAAATATCTTTTGTGAAATTTCACTTTCCAAATTATATTTAATGTCAAACTTCTGAAATGATTTTGAAGAAATTATTTTTTTACATATTTATCACTCTTACAATATTTTCATCCCGTGTTTTTGCGCAGCAAAATGATGCCGGTGAAATTGTAACCGATACTTTTAAAATTTCAAAAGAAAATATTTACAAATTAAGTTCACTTAATATTTTGCCGCTTTCTGAAATTGTAAAAGCCGGAAATAGAGTTTTAAATTTCGAGGATTATTCAATTTCATATTCTGATTTGCAATTCAAATTGGTAAATCCTGAAAACTTCATTGAATTTACTGAAATAATAATTTCCTATAAAACAATTTCAACACCGTTAAAACATGAGTATAAAAAGCGGAGTCTTATTTTTCAATTTGATAAAAAAAGAAATGACACCGTAAGAATTGTCGAAGAATCAAATGCATTTGCGGTAGAAAAAATTTTCGGAAGCGATATTCAAAAAACCGGATCAATTTCTCGCGGATTTACTTTCGGAACTACAAAAGATCTGGCACTTAGCAGCGGATTGCGTTTGAATTTAGCCGGAAATCTTTCTGAAGATATTGAAATTGTTGCTGCACTTACAGATGAAAATGTTCCAATTCAGCCTGAAGGAAATACTGAAGCCTTAGAAGAACTTGACAAAGTTTTTATTCAAGTAAAACATCAAAATGCAATTGCAACTTTTGGTGATTATGATTTTGAAATCAGGCAAGGTGAATTCGGAAACATCTCACGAAAACTGCAAGGATTTGAAAGTCAATTTTTCTATAAGAATAATAATGCTTTTGCTGCTGTAGCCGGAGCAAAAGGAAAATTTAATTCAGTTCGTTTTAACGGAATTGAAGGAACTCAAGGTCCATACAGATTATTCGGAACTGAAAATGAAAAGGATATTTTGATTATTGCTGGAAGTGAAAAAGTTTTTATTGACGGCATCGAACAAATACGCGGTGAAACCAATGATTATGTAATTGACTATTCGCTTGCCGAAATAACTTTTACACCGAAAAAGCTTATTACTTCTCAGAGCAGGATTTATGTTGATTTTGAATATTCCGACAGAAAATTTGAAAGAAGTTTTTATTCATTCGGTGCGTCTTCAAATATCATAAAAGACAAATTTAAAATTGGGATTAATTTTGCACGCGAAGGTGACAATAAAAATTCACCAATAGATATTGTACTTTCAGAAAGTGATAAATTGTTACTTGAGCAAGCTGGTGATAACAGTTTAAATGCAGTAAGAACAGGTGTAATTTTAGCTCCGGCTGATTCAAACGGAATAAAGAAAGGTTTATATTCAAAAGTTGATACTTTAATAAACGGAGAAATATTTTCCATTTATAAATATGATCCGAACAATTCTTTATATAATGTTTCTTTTTCTTTTGTGGGCGAGGGGAACGGCGATTATATA
Source organism: uncultured Melioribacteraceae bacterium (assembly GCA_965365345.1). Lineage (GTDB taxonomy): Bacteria > Bacteroidota > Ignavibacteria > Ignavibacteriales > SURF-24 > CBDUBH01. The sequence continues at coordinate 12,208 of CBDUBH010000044.1, read as the reverse complement.
AAAATAGGATTAGGAAATTACAGATTTAACGGAAAAGGAAACGGTGCTTATCTGCCAATATTACAACTTCCATTGCCTGAATCAAAACAGACCGGAAATTTCAATATGGAAATTTCACCTTTAGATTTTATTCATATGAAAATTGATCTAGCAGGAAGTGATTATGATGAAAATCTGTTTTCAAAAATTAACGATAAAAACAATTTCGGATTTGCAGGAAATGTAAATTTAAAAATTGATCCGCAGGAAATTAAAATTTCAAAAAATGATTTCGGAAAAATAGGTTTTGATTATAAAGAAAGACTTATCAATAAAAATTTTTCTTCACTTGATAGAATTGATGAAATCGAGTTTGAAAGAAATTATAACACTCAAATTAACAGACAAAACGCAAAGGAAAATTTACGGGAAGCCTTTCTGAAATATTCAAATAACAAATTCCAATTTAACTCACTGCTTGGAAATTTGAACCGCGGAGATTTTTTTAAATCTCAAAGATATTTAAATGAAATTCTTTTGCAAAATGAAAAAGGAATAAATTTCAATTTTAAAAACGATTATGTAAATTCAAAAAATTTAAACGCAAATTCAAAATGGAATAGAAATTACGGAACTGTTTTTTACATGTTCAATAAAATAAAACCGCAATTTAATTTTCTGCAGGAAGAAAAAAAAGACCGTGATTTAAGCGATTCACTTAATAATTCAAGTTTAAGATTTTACGAAATAATTCCTTCGATCAATTTTTTTGAAATTTACGGATTAAATTTTTCTGCGGGATATTCTTTTAGAAAAGATGACCTTCCGTTAAATGGAAACTTTACAAATGAATCAAAATCAAAAACCCAAATTTATCAATTGGAATATACAGGAAAGCGAAGTTTTTCAACTGATTTTAATTTGATTTTCAGAGATAAAAATTATTCAAAGGAATTCAAACAACTTGGTTTTCAAGATGCTCAAACTGTTTTAGTAAGAAGTCAATCCAGGTTTAATTATTTTAGAAATTCTTTTAATGGAAATTTGTTTTATGAAACTTCTTCCCAAAGAATATCAAAACTTGAAAAAGTTTTTTTAAGAGTTGCGCAAGGAACCGGAAATTACAGATACATCGGTGATTTGAATAATAACGGAATTGCAGAAGAAAATGAATTTGAGTTCACTCAATTTGATGGAGATTTTATTTTGACAAATTATCCGGGTGATAATTTTACGCCGGTGATTGATGTAAAAACTTTTGCTCAATGGAAATTAAGATTTAGTGAAATAATTGGAAATACAAATTCATTTTTAAAATATTTTAAGATATTATCTTGGGAAAGTTATTTGAGAGCCGAAGAAAATTCAAAAGATAAAGAGACTTCAAAAATTTATCTTCTTGATTTTTCCAGATTTCAAAATGATACATTGACAATAAGAGGGAATAATTTAGTTCAGCAGGATCTACATATTTTTGAAAATGATCCTTCATTTAATTTAAGATTGCGGTTCTTACAAAGCCGATCTTTATTTCAGTTTAATACAGGAATAGAAAGAAATTTCATTAACGAAAAAACTTTGAGAATCAGATTAAAATTAATTGAAGAGATAGGAATTCAAACAGAAATTTCCGGCAGAAATGAAAATGTCTCAGCTCCGTCAAATTCTTTCAGAAGCAGAATGTTAAACACAAATTCGATTTTAACAGATCTCTCTTACCGTCCGGTTAATAAAATTGAAGCAGGATTTAAAATTCAAGTATCAAAAATTAAAGATGAATTTCCAGCGACCCCTAATATTATTGATCAAAATATAATTGGATTTAGATTAAGCATTGCATTTGTTAATGAAGGAAGATTGCGATTTGAAATAGAAAGAAATGAATTAATTTCTAGCGCACTCCCAAATTTAATTCCATTCGAAATTACAAAAGGATATTTACTCGGGAAAAATTATTTAGGCAGAATTTATTTTGATCATAAAGTCGGGCAAAATTTACAGGCATCGGTTTTTTATGAAGCACGTTCATTATCAAAACGAAAACTTGTAAATACTGCTCGCGCCGAAATTAAGGCATACTTTTAAATTGATTGGGATATTCTTTTATCAAAACTCCGCGAAATAATAAAAAGAATTTTATCAAAAAGAATTTTATATTTGTGTATAAATTTTTCCGGAGATGATTTGAAAGTTTTATCATACATGATTGAGGCTCACATTTTCAGGCAAACCGAAGAGGATTTAGAATTTTTGCTTATGAAAAGGGCTGAGAACGAAATTTACGCCGGAGTTTGGCAAATGGTAACCGGAGCAATTATGCACGGCGAAAAAGCTTTTGATGCGGCGTTTCGTGAGATCAATGAAGAAACGGGAATCATTCCTGAAAAAATGTGGGTTGTTCCATTTGTAAATTCATTTTATTCAAGAAGAAGAGATCATATTTGTATGGTGCCTGTTTTTGCTGCGCTTGTTGAAGAAAAATCCGAAGTGAAACTTTCTGATGAACATTCTGAATATCAATGGGTTAGAAAAGATGACGCAATAAGATTGCTTGCTTGGCAAGGACAGCGAAATTCGGTAAAAACAATTCATAATTATTTTACAAACGAAATAAGCTTTTTGAATTTTGAAGAGATCAGCATTCAAAAATGCTTGGCAAAATTACACAGCAATAAAAAATAGGGAGATAAAAGTGGGATTACTGGTAGTGGGTTCTTTAGCGTTGGATTCGGTTGAAACTCCGTTTAGCAAAATAGATGAAGCATTAGGCGGTTCAGCAGTTTATGTTTCAATTTCAGCTAGTTATTTTACTGCCCCTGTAAGGTTAGTAGGAGTTGTTGGCGAAGATTTCAAGAAAGAATACATCGATCTTTTAGAAGAAAAAAATATTGATCTTGAAGGTTTACAAATTCAAAAAGGCGAAAAAACTTTCAGATGGGCAGGAAAATATCACTATGATTTGAATGTTCGAGATACATTGTTAACAGAACTTAACGCGTTCGAAAATTTTGATCCCGTTATTCCAGAAAGTTACAGAAAATCAAGATACGTTTTATTAGGAAATATTGATCCTGTATTACAATCAAAAGTATTAGAGCAAATGGAAAGTCCCAAATTTGTTGTTTGCGATACAATGAATTTCTGGATCGAAGGAAAAAAGAAAGAGCTTCTTGAAGTATTGAAAAAAGTAAACGTATTGATAATTAATGATTCCGAAGCAAGATTATTGGCGCAAGAGCCTAATTTAATTAAGGCATCTAAAATAATTAGAAAGATGGGTCCTGAATATTTGATCATTAAAAAAGGTGAACACGGAGCTTTGCTTTTTACAGATGATACAATATTTTCAGCGCCTGCTTATCCTTTGGAAAATATTTACGATCCAACCGGTGCAGGTGATTCATTTGCAGGCGGATTTATTGGATATATTCACAGAACTCAGGACACAGGAATTGAAAATTTAAAACGCGCTGTTGTTTACGGAAGCACTTTGGCTTCTTTCTGCGTAGAAGAATTCAGCACAAAAGCTTTAGAAGATCTTTCATCATTAAGAATTCAAGATAGATTCAGATCATTTTTAAAATTGAGCAAATTTAATGAAGAAGAATTAGATGTTTAAAGCACTTGAGTTTATTGACGATAAATTAAAATTCATTGATCAAACGAAACTTCCGGTTGTTGAAGAATATATAATATCTGATAACTACGAAAGAATTGCAGAAGCAATCGAAAGATTGGAAATCAGAGGCGCGCCGGCAATCGGAGTTGCAGCCGCATACGCGCTGGCTTTTTCAGTAAAAGATCATAATGAAAATTTAAAAGATAAATTTGAAATTGCTTATAAAAGATTAGCCGCAACTCGTCCAACAGCGGTTAATCTTTTCTGGGCTTTAAATGAAATCAAAAATCTTTTTGACATTAATAATCCGGAAACTCAATATCAGATCTTAATTGAAAAAGCAAAAGCAGTTCATTTGGACGATATTGAAAAATGTGACAATATCGGAAAAAACGGTTTGCAGATTTTTCAGAAGAAATCCGTTGTCTTAACTCATTGTAATGCCGGAGCATTAGCAACAGGCGGAGAAGGAACTGCAGTTAATGTGATAAAAGAAGCTTTCAAAAACGGACTCGTAGAATTTGTTTATGTTGATGAAACAAGACCGCTTTTTCAAGGATCAAGATTAACGGCTTTCGAACTAGAAAAATCCGGAATCCCATTTTCAATTATTACAGATTCAACTGCGGCCTTTGTAATGCAGCAAAAAAAAATTGATCTTGTTGTAACCGGTGCTGATCGAATAGCTGCAAACGGAGATTCTGCAAATAAGATCGGGACTTACGGACTCGCAGTACTTTGTAAACATCATAATATTCCTTTCTATATTGCGGCTCCGACAAGTACAATTGATAGTAAATGTAAAAGCGGCGGTGAAATAAAAATTGAATTGCGCGGCAAAGAAGAAATTATAAAATTTAAAAATGAACAAATATCAAATGGTAATTATGAAGTTTATTCGCCCGCTTTTGATGTAACACCGGCAGAATTAATAAACGGAATAATTACAGAAGAAAAATTGCACAAACCGGAATTTAAATTTTAATGTCGCAAATTCTAAAAACGGAAGCTATTGTTTTAAAGAAAATGGATTACCGCGAGTCAAGTAAAATTGCGGTTTTGTTAACCAAATATCAGGGAAAGATCTCCGTTTTGATAAAGGGCGCGAGATCTTCTAAATCTCAGATCGGACCTAAAATAGATCTTCTCAATCACGTGCAGGCAGTTATTTATTTTAAAGAACTCCGCGAACTTCAAATTTTAACTCAAGCAGAATTACTCCAACATCATCCCAAAATAAAAGAAGATATTGATAAGTTAAAATATGCTTATGCTGTTTTGGAGATTATTGATGAACTGACCTTAGAAGGTGAATCGAATGAAAAATTATTCAGAGGAACTGTAAAGATTCTAACAATGATGAATGATTCACAAACCGATTCTGCCGTACTTTTGATCAAATTCATTTTGTTTGTTATGAAAGAATCGGGTTATGAACTTGTTTTATCAAATTGTAATATTTGTAATAAAGAATTATCAGGGGATACCGGTTTTTTCAATGCCGAAAAAGGAATAACCTGCAAAAGTTGCATAGAAGGTTATAACCAATCTTATAATTTTTCTCAGGAACTTTTTAATTTATTGTTGAGTCTAAATGAAAAAAACGCGATAAGGAATATTTCTTCAAAAGATCTTAATCGCGCCTTGAATTTTTTAGAGCAATACATGAAATATCATATACCTGAATTTAAAGGTATAAGATCAATTCACTTGTATTAATTCAAATTAATTTTGATTTTATTTAGAATAAAGCAGTAAAAAGTTTTCCGGAGGAGCAATAATGAAAAGAAAATTCCTTAGTACTTTTATCCTTATTTTAATCGGTGTATTATTCGGTGCTGTTCTTGTTTCAGGATTGGGTTGGGTAAGACCGAGTCTTGCAGATATTATAATCGGTGCTGATAAACCACCTGTTCAGGATGTTGATATTGCATCATTTAATAAAGCATTTATTGATGTTGCAGAAAAAGTTACACCTTCCATTGTAAGAGTTGCTGTAGTTTCAAGATCCTCAAAAGATCCGCATGAAGATCTTTTCTTCTTTTTCCCATTCAAAGATTTCAATATTCCGCGTGAACAAATGGGTTCCGGCAGCGGAGTAATTATTTCTGAAGACGGATATATTTTAACTAATAATCACGTAGTTGAAAATGCAACAAAAGTTCAGGTAGGGCTTAGCGATCAAAGAATTTTGGAAGCAACAGTAATAGGTACAGATCCATTAACTGACTTAGCAATTATAAAAGTTGAAGGAGAAAGTTTAACTCCTGCATTTTTAGGAAATTCAGATGATGTAAAAGTCGGGCAATGGGTTATGGCAATCGGAAATCCGTTATCACTTGCTTCAACAGTTACTGCCGGAATTGTTAGCGCCAAAGGTAGGAACATAAACATAATTAAGGATAATGCCGGTATAGAAGATTTCATTCAGACTGATGCTGCAATAAATCCGGGTAATAGCGGTGGTGCTTTGGTTGATCTGACAGGGGCAGTTATAGGAATCAATACAGCAATTGCTGCAGGAAATACGGGTACTTATATCGGTTACGGATTTGCAATTCCAATCAACATGGCAAAAAATGTAGCTAAGGAATTGATAGCCTACGGAAAAGTAAAACGCGGTTATATCGGGGTAAATATTGGCGCAGTTGATCCGGCTACTGCAAAAGCTGTTGGTCTTGATAAAGCGCGCGGAGTAATGATTCAGGGTCTATTAAAAGATGGTGCTGCTGAAGATGCCGGATTAAAAGAAGGCGATATCATTTTAAAAATTGATGAAAAAGAAGTTAACAGACCAAACGAATTGCAAAGTTACATAGCTTCCAAAACAAATGGAACAAAAGTTTCATTACAGATTTTCCGTGATGGCAAAGAAATTACAAAATCAGTAACTCTTAAATCCCGTGAAGAAGAAAATGAAAATGATAGAGTAAGTAAAACTGAAAAATCCGAAAATTCCGGAAAGGGAACTGTCAACGAATTAACCTTTGACAATATCGGAATTTCAGTTAAAGATCTTTCACCTGATGAAAAGAAAATTTATAAAGTTGATGACGGAATTTTAATTACTGATGTAAAATCTTTAAGTAAAGCTTACGATCAAAATTTATTCAGAGGTTTAGTAATAGTTCAAGTTGATAGAAATAATGTAAAATCTGTAAGAGAATTTGAAAGCGTTATAAAAGATAAAAAAGGATCAGCAATTTTACTTAAAGTTGTTGATGCAAAAGGAAACGCACGATTTGTAGGTTTGGAAATCCCTGAATAATTCATTATAAAAATTAAAAAGCGCCTCTTTGATAAGGGCGCTTTTTTTTTATATTTATAATTCCGACTTACAAAAATTATTGGAATTATGATAAGATTTTTAACCTCCGGCGAATCTCACGGAAAAGCACTTTCCACGATAATTGAAGGAATTCCTTCCAATCTTTTTATTACCGAAGATTATATTAATTCTCATCTGAAAAGAAGGCAGGCCGGATACGGCAGAGGACTCAGAATGAAAATTGAATCCGATAAAGTTGAAATTATTTCCGGAGTAAGATTTCAAAAAACTTTGGGCTCGCCAATTTGCCTGATTATAGAAAATAATGACTGGAAAAATTGGACAGATAAAATGACATCAAGTGAAAAAATTACCGAAGTTGAAAAAATTACCGTTCCGCGTCCAGGACATGCAGATTTAACCGGCACAATAAAATATAATTATAACGATATTAGAAATTCAATTGAAAGATCAAGCGCAAGAGAAACAGCTGCAAGAGTTGCCGCAGGATCTATTGCAAGAAAATATTTAGAAGAATTTGGAATTAAAATTGGAAGCTTTGTTGAAAGCATTGGCGGAATTTATCCTCAAAATAATTTTATAAAAAAATTATTTCTAAATGAAATCGAAAAAACTTTTGATGCTTCTGAAATTTCCGGAAAAGCTGATAAAAGTCAGGTTCGAGTTCTTGAGGATCAACATGAAAAAGAAATAATAGAAAAAATTAAGATCGCGAAAAAAAATGGTGATACACTTGGCGGCACTTTTTGCGTTTTGGCAACCGGAGTTCCGGCAGGCTTGGGCAGTTTTATACAATTCGATAAAAAACTTGACGCTGAAATTGCTCATTCAATAATGTCAATTCAAGCAGTTAAAGCAGTGGAAATCGGAATAGGATTTGAAAGTGCAAATTTGCCCGGCTCCGAAACTCATGATGAAATAATTTTTGCTGATAATGAATTTGGCAGGATAACTAACAGATCCGGTGGAATTGAAGGCGGAATTTCAACAGGATTACCGATTATTGTTCGTGCAGCGATGAAACCAATTGCCACTTTGATGAATCCGGTAAAAAGTATTGATCTTTCAAATTTTGAACCGGTAGAATCACGAAGGGAAAGAAGCGATTTTGTAGCAGTTCCGGCTTGCGCAGTGGTTGCCGAATCAATGCTTGCCATAAGCTTGGCAAAATTTTTCCGCGAAAAATTCGGCGGAGATTCAATTGAAGAAATTCACCATAATTTTGAAAATTATAAATTAAGAACAATTAACGCCGTAAAAAATAATTTCAAATAGGCAGGGAATTTATGCTAAAGATTAAAAAATTTGTATTTAACCAATTCGGTGAAAATACTTATATAATTCACGATGAAAATTCCAAAACAGGAATGATAATTGACCCGGGTTGTTCAAATAATGCTGAAGAAGATTTAATATCAGAATATGTTCAAAAAGAAAATATAAATCTGAAATATTTGATCAATTCTCACTGTCATATAGATCATATTTTAGGAAATAATTTTATAAAAGAAAAATTCGGAAGTAAGTTTTTAGCAGGAGAAGGTGACGAATTTTTGCTTGATTTGATGTTTCAGCAGGCGGAATCTTACGGGTTTTCAATGAAAAGATCACCAAATCCGGATGAATACATTTCCGAAGAAACAAATCTTCCCGAATTTAATTTGAAATTCATTCACACTCCGGGACATTCGCCGGGTGAATTTTGCTTGTATTTTCCTGATGAAAAGAAATTGGTTTCAGGAGATGTATTATTTTTAGAAGGAATTGGAAGAACAGATCTTTGGGGCGGAAATTACGAAACTCTTTTGGATTCAATCGAAAATAAAATTTTCAAATTAGAAGATGATGTTATAGTTTATCCCGGTCATGGCGATTCCACAACAATTGGAAATGAGCGTAAAAACAACCCTTTTTTGTAATGTAAAAAATCAAATTGATTTATAAACAGACATTTGATATATTTAATTTAAATTCATGGTTAGCGGGCGCAAAAATTCAATGAATTCACATCAAAAAATACTATGAATTTTTCTTGAGTATTTTAAAAATATGGCATGACAATTGTTGAATAAATGTGAGAAAATTATCTTTCTCCGGTGTATAAAAACGAGCGGATCAGCATATTGAAGTTAAAAAAAGGGAAAAATTTATATCCTAAAATCTTTACCGAAATAAACGATTATATAGCAAAGAAATGAATGAAAAACTCGAAAAATTAAAGCAACTTCGCGAGGTTTCAAAACTTGGCGGCGGCGAAAGCAAAATTAAATTTCAGCATTCAAAAGGAAAATTAACTGCCAGAGAAAGAATTGATCTTTTGGTTGATGAAGGAACTTTTGAGGAAATTGACGCTTTTGTAAAACATCGTTCTAATGATTTTGGATTGGAAAAACAGAAATTTCTTGGTGATGGAGTAATAACCGGTTTTGCAAAAATAAATAACAGACCGGCTGCAATTTTCAGTCAGGATTTCACTGTTTTTGGCGGATCTCTTTCTGAAACTCACGCTGAAAAAATTTGTAAGATCATGGATCTTGCGATGAAAGTCGGAATTCCTGTGATCGGATTAAATGACTCAGGCGGAGCTAGAATTCAGGAAGGCGTTGTAAGTTTAGGCGGTTACGCGGATATCTTTCTACGGAATACTCTAGCTTCGGGAGTTATCCCGCAAATTTCGGCAATCTTAGGACCTTGTGCCGGCGGTGCGGTTTACTCACCTGCTATAACGGATTTTATTTTTATGGTTAAAAATACCGGGCACATGTTTGTTACCGGTCCAAATGTTGTAAAAACCGTTACGCACGAAGAAGTTTCATTTGAAGATCTTGGCGGAGCAGAAACGCACTCATCAAAAAGCGGTGTAGCTCATTTTGCTTTTGAAAATGAAATTGAAACTTTGGAAGCAATTCGTAAATTGCTAAGTTACTTGCCGCTGAATTATAAAGATGTGGCTCCGGAATATAAATTTGATTTTAAAGCTGAACTTTACAATCCTGCTTTGAACGAAATTATTCCGGAAAATTCCAATAAGCCATACGATATGAAGGAGATTATTGACCAGTTGGTTGATGATCAGGAGTTTTTCGAAGTTCAAAAGAATTTTGCTGAAAATTTGATCGTTGGTTTTGGAAGAATTGGCGGAATGTCTGTGGGAATTATTGCCAATCAGCCAAAAGTTTTAGCCGGTGTTCTTGATATAAATTCATCTGTTAAAGGTGCAAGGTTTGTAAGATTTTGCGATGCTTTTAATATTCCGTTATTGGTTTTGGAAGATGTTCCGGGATTTTTACCGGGAACAGAACAAGAGTGGAATGGTATAATCCGGCATGGTTCAAAATTGTTATTTGCATTTTGTGAAGCTACGGTTCCAAAAGTAACCGTAATTACCAGGAAAGCCTACGGCGGAGCTTACGATGTAATGAATTCAAAACACATCCGCGGTGATTTTAATTTTGCATGGCCAACTGCTGAAATTGCTGTTATGGGTCCGAAAGGCGCTGTTGAAGTAATTTTCAAAAAAGAAATTTCCGAAGCAGAGGATCCTGATGCAAAATTACAACAGCTTTTATCTGAATATATTGAAAAATTTGCAAATCCTTACATCGCAGCCGAAAGAGGATATATTGATGATGTAATTGAACCGGCAACAACAAAAACAAAACTGATAAATGCTTTTCAGCTTTTAAAAACTAAAGTTGATTCTAACCCTAAAAAGAAACATTCAAATATTCCTTTATAAAAGGTTAAAAAGTTTTAACAAAATAAAAAAAATACTTAAAAACACTTGATTAAATATTTGCAACAAACTAAATTGACAAGTCAATTTTTAGATACGGAGTGTACATGAAAAAAATCTATTTATACATATTTGCGCTGAATTTCGCTTTGGTGTTGTCGGCTTGTAGTGCATTTAAATTCGGAAATGATGATAAACAGGTTAAGCAAAAAGCCCCAAGCGTAAGTTCCGCAATTATTGTAAGCGATATGCTTGAAGATGCGAGGCAAAATTATGTAAATGCCTTGTCAAAACAAGAATTGAATAGCGTAATAGAAACAATTAATTATTTTGAAAACTCACTTCGTATTTTGAATAATTTAAGTTACTATCCTGAAATTGATCAAAATGAAGCCTACGTAGAACTTGAAAAATCCATTACCGAAGATTATCAAAAATATATTGAATCACTTCCTGAACTTCCTGAAAATGTTTCAATTGCAGCTTTGGAAGAATGGATGAAAAAGAGTCTTCCTGAAATTGAACTTCAAGAAGAAGAAATCGAAAAAGAAACACGTGTAGTGATCGTAAAAGATTTCCCCTTGGAAGTAAACGCTTATGTTGAACAATATATAAGCTATTTTACGGGTCGCGGAAGAAAACACATGGATAAATGGTTAGCACGTTCAGGCAAATATTTCCCGATGATGATCCGTATTTTTGATGAAGAAAAAGTTCCTAATCAATTAGTGTTTTTAAGTATGATAGAAAGCGGATTGGTTCCTGTTGCAAGATCCAAAGCTAAAGCAGTTGGTTTATGGCAATTTATGCAGGCAACCGGAAGTGCTTATGGATTGCAAGTTGAATTTTATTATGACGAAAGACGCGATCCAGAAAAAGCAACCCGCGCAGCGGCAAGACATTTAAGAGATCTTTATACTAATTTAGGTGATTGGTATTTGGCATTAGCTTCTTATAATGCAGGTGAAGGTAGAATTAATAGAGCAATTGCACGCGCAAGATCAAGAAGTTTTTGGGATATTAGAACTTACATTCCTCGTGAAACAAGAGATTACGTTCCTCAGTATATTGCTGCAGCAGTAATTGCAAGTGATCCGGCAAAATACGGTTTTAATGAAATCATGTATGAAAAACCGTATGAATATGAAACTTTTGTTGTAAATGAAGCAATAGATCTTAAAGTATTGGCTGCTTGTGCCGGTGTTGATATTGATATAATGAAAGACTTGAATCCGGAATTAACCCAAGAAACCACTCCTCCGAATTATTCAGGTGGCTATACTTTAAAAATACCTTTAGGTTCAACTCAAATATTTGCAGCAAATTATCAATCAATTCCGGAAGATGCAAGAGTTCATTATACTTATCATAAAGTACGTGCAGGTGAAACTTTAACTAAAATTGCAAACCGTTACGGCGTTGGTGTAGCCGAATTAGCAAAAGCAAACAATGTTTCAACAAGAACACGCTTAAGTAAAGGTGTATCTTTACGAATTCCGACCTCCGGAATTAATTTGGATGACATAAATTTTGCAGTAAATACTGATACTCAGCCGGCGGATGAAGGAGCAGCGAAAAGTAATGT
>CBDUBH010000043.1:0-29831 GCA_965365345.1 uncultured Melioribacteraceae bacterium | reverse complement strand
AGTCAATTAAATGCTGTTGAAAATATGGTCCCTACTTTTTCGCACAAACTCCCTCCATTTGGTGATCAGCAATATTATGAATTGATTGGAAAGTATCATCAATATAATCACGGCTGGTCTGATAGTAATCCTAATACAAGTTCATATCTGAATTCAGTTTCGCCGATGTTTTTAAAATATGCTGATATGCATCTTTTGCCGGATAAAAAGTATTACAAATATGCTACAACCGCCGCAACAATAATATTTGTAAATCATATTTTCAGTGCGATTGATGCGGCTTGGTCTGCTTCGCGTTACAATAAAAAAATTTCAATTTCTGCTGAAGTAAAAAGCGCAAATTTTTTCGGATATATTGAAATTTATCCGCAATTAAATTTGAAATACAGTTTTTAAATTTCTTATTTATTTAAAATGAAAAAGGGAACATAATTAAGTTCCCTTTAATTTAATTCTATTTCTTCATAATACATTCTAAATTTATTTTTTACCCATTCTCGCCGCTTAATCTTGCAATTTGTAAAATATAGTATCTTAAAAGATTTTGCTCATTTATGCTTAAGGCTTGCTTTTCAAGATTTACGATTTTTTCAACATCTTTTAATGATCTGATAATATCAATAGGAATTTCGATTGAATTTTGTTTGGCAGATGATAAATATTCAGCGGCAGCAAATAAAAATTGCCTTAAAGAATCATCAGAAGAATTACCGAAAAATGATTTTACATTAATATAATCAGGAAATGAATTTCCGTTTTTAGAAAACTTAAACTCATCTAAAGAGATTGAGTTTAATGATATTGCTAGTTCAACAAAACTTTCAGTCTGTGCGTAAATTTGTTTTTCAAAAAGCTGCCAGATCTTCTCACGGTAAAATTTGATATGATTAGGAATTTCAAGTAATTGCTTAATTTCATATATCCAAATTTGATCTGATACTTTTTTCAAAGGAATTATTTTTTCTATTTCGGTATTGAAAATATTAGGTTGAAGAAGTACTGCAATATCGGGGCGTAAAACCGGTAACAATTCAGAGTTAAAAATTCCGTTATCGAAAAATTCATTTGTATTGATTCCGTGTCTACGTAAAAGTTCTTTTTGAAAAAGCGGAATAACATTTTCCATGGAATTAAAATCTTCTCTAAGAGCAAATAAGGCGGAATTATTTGCGGGAAATGCTTTTTCAATTTTGCTTAAATATTTTAACGAAACATCCTGATAAATTCTGAGTGTGTGAAGAATTTCATAAACCGGAAGTCTCGTTAAAATAATATCCATAAAAATTGTTTCGGAATTTCCTTCTGTAAAATTCATATTGCGAAATTCCGAGCAAGCCCTGAATAATCCCGTAGTTAATTGATTTATTCCCAAGATCATTGTTTGCGCTTGATTGTGTCCGATTGCTCGAAGTAAACTTCCTTGTTTGGAAAAGGGAATTGTTTCATAAATCTTTTCCAAAACTTTAAATGATTGATCCGTGCCTTTATTTTTAATAGGTCTAACTGCAGGTCTATCGCGTAAATTAGGAACTGTTCGCGAAATAAAATAAGTAATTGCATGAATCCCGATCACATCTTCATCACTTCCGTACAAAATTCTTCTGAAATTTTCTGCAACCATTTTAGTGAATTTATCAAAAAGAACATTTTTTCTACCTGTTGTTAGTTTTTCAAGTTCATAAGAATTTCTTTTTGTAAACGCCAATCTGGTATTCAAAACCGGTTCTGAAGTTCTAACCAATTCATCAAAATGAAATTTTTGTGCACATTTAACATGGTAAAGTAAATTTGCTCTTTCATTTGCGGAAATAAATCTCAACTTTTCTGAAAGTCCGCTTTGAAAAGTTCTAAGATCGCCGCTTGAAAAAATTCCGAGAAGAGGAGTGGTAGCAAATTCAATACTCTTTTTCGTGGAATCTTTTAAACTAATTAAAGAATCGTAAGAATTCTCTAAATCTAAAAATGCTTTCTTACCTGAATTCGCAAAATAATAACCGCCCTGTCTTTGCATCGGTTCACCGCTTCCCAATTTCATTCTGACTTTATCAACCAATCCTTTTTGTGATAGCCAAATTATTGTTTTAAATTTTGCATCGTTGTACAAACTAGCGCCTAAAATCTGGCTTATTTGCTGACTAAGATCAGAACCTGCAATAAAAATTTCACATATTATTTCGTTGAATTTTTCCGTTGCATCCTGATTTAATTTTCTGCTTTGTAAAGAAAAATCCCAAATTCCATTTAGATAATTTTCAATATTTTTTACAGAATCAACATCTTCAAAAAGCGGAATTATCCAAATCTTGGGAACGCTAAGATTTTGATTTTCGCGAAGTAAATATTCACGTCTTTCGACAAATATTTTATTGAGTGAAATCAGTGCTTCGTGATTTGTTGACATGCTGATTTGAATTGCAAAAATAACGGCAGCATTTCCGCCTATTTCCGAAAGTTCATTTAATTCAATTAAATTATGAACCGTAGTTTCAATAGCAAACGGATCTTTAGCCGTGATCATACTTTGATGAATGCGCGGAGTAAGCACAAATCTGCTTAAAAGATTTTTGAAAAATCCAAATCGTAAAGCAATTTCATTTTTATCTAAATTATCTTTTATTTTTGGAATAAGTGAAAAAAGTTTTTTCCGTAATTTTTTGTTCAACTCAAAATAATAAAGCAAATTATCGCGGCGCTCTTTTCGCAATTTAAGCATTTTCTTTTCAAGCCTGTCATTATGCTGCCACAAAGAGATCATCGGGTCTTTCGCTAATCCTAATTTCATTGCGGCTTTTCTAAATTTATTCGGCTTTACAATAAACGGAAGCAATCTTTTATATCGCTTCTCAAGTTGATTTGTCAGATCCGTAATTTCGTTCAACAATTTCCAGAAATTATTAATCCGGTTTTCAAGTTGATCTAAATCTGATTTTAATTCATCTTCAATATTTATGGAATCATCAAATTTCATTAGTGTTTTTAAAAGATCGCTTTGCTTATTCACATTTTCAATTAAAACACCGGCAACTATCCTGTGTCCTTGTCCTGATGGACGCGTGCTTCCATCCCAATCACCCCAAAAAGAAAGAAAAGATTTAAACGAAATTTCAGAATTTAATTCTGAAAAAATTTCCGCTTCAATCAAATAACGCAGGTCTAAAATTGCTTCATCTGCTTCTTGCGCAGAGTTTACGGGAACGTTAATTCCAAAATATTCTTTTACAATTTCATCTGAAATTTTATCAATAAATCTATTACTGAATTTGTGTTCAAAAATAATTTCATCAATTAATTTTACAGCTATCAAATCAGGTTGAATCGAATACATTTGCGTTGGATGAACTGTTCGGTCAAAATTTCTGAATCTGAATCTTTCAGATTTATTTTGAATATCATCTTTGTAAAATTCCTTTTTAATATTTTCGATAAATTCATTTTTATCATTTGAAACTTTCGCTAAAATTTTTTCAGCCAAGTTTAGTCGATCTGAAAAATGAACAGAAAGATTTTCAATTCTGAATTTTAAATAATTATTTTTGAATTCATTTATATCATTATTGAATTTTGGTTCATTAAAAATTGATTTAGAAAATTTTTCAAAAGATCGTAAAGCATTTTCTGAAATCCCGGAAATGCAATTTTCCCAAATTGAATTACATTGGTTAAGCTGAGAAGTAAATTTTGTATCATTTTTTTCTGGAAGATAAATCCGCTGATATTTTGATGCTTCCTCTGCAATAAGTCTATTTATATCAATAATAACGCGCCGCATCTTGTGTAGCAGTTCTTCCGCGCCATCAATTCCCCCTAAAGTAAGACGAAAAGATTTCTGAGCAATTTCATAACCTTTTGCCGTGCGTGAAAAAGTTGTAAGTGGAATCATACCAATACCGTTTGAAGCAAGTTCAGATGAAAGTGTATCAAGCGATAAAACTTTTGGGAGATTTTCGATTATCATTTGCGGATACATTGCACCTTCAGGACGGGCAAGTTTTATTCCGAAAGTATTTCTATTTTCCGGAATATTCTTTAATGCTTCCTCAAGCGAATTCATTCTATCATTAAATAATTTATTTCTTACATTATAAAAATATTTGATTTTTGACGGCTCATTCCGGTAAAATAAAAAAGCAATAAAAATTGCAAAAATATTCGGCACTAAATAATTCAAATAATCTGAAAATTCTTTTTGTAGATTTTCATCTTGAACATGTAAAACAGATAATCTTGCTCCGGCAAAACAATCGGTTTTAGAAAGTGAATGAACCGTAATTATTTTTCTTAGATAAGTCTTTTTGATTTTGCCTTTATTTTTCAACTCGATCGCAATTTGCCAAACAGTTTTTAAATTAAATTCTGAATTTGATGGTGAAACATTTTGATAAGAAAGATCATCAATAACGAAAATACTTCTTTCGGAAAGCGCTATCAAAAGTTTTGCGATCCTTTCTTCCTGAAAAACTTTACCGCTTGCGTTGTGTGGGTTATTAAAAACTACCGCGCCGTATTTTCCCCAATTCGAATCAAGTGAAATTTTATCATCAACTTTTTTTATAATTGCTTCAATATTAATATCAAGATTATCATTTAATGAAACTGCCTCAACTTCCGGAAAACAATGCTCGTAAGTCCAGCTTAAATCCGGTGTTATTATTTTTGAAATTCCGAAGTTATTTCCAAGCAGACTTAATGCAGTTCGAGCAGATCCTGATACAGGAAAAATATTTTTAAAATCGTACTCAGGATGAAATTGACAAAACGCACTTTTAAAATTATTTATTATGTATAAATGAAAATCTTCTGAATCAAAATTTGAAATCAATTCATCAAAAAGTTCAATTGAATTTTTTGTAGAATGAAAAATTGATTTGTTTAAATTTCCATTAAAAATATTTTGAGCATATTTAATAGGATTATCATTATCAACTTTCGAAGTGAAATCTGAAATTCGATTTGAATATTTCCGTGAAATATTTACAATATTTTTTTGAATATCCGCAAGCGTAGGAAAATTTTCTTCTTCAATAATTTCTTCCGGAAATTCATTTGATTTATTTTGAATAGAATTTCCAACGGGTAAATTAGCTTCTAAAAGATATCCAAGTAATTCAACTTCCGATGCGGATGGAGTTCCTTTTAAACGAAAGTGAATTGAATTCATTGCTTTTATGTAATCTGAATTTCCCGCAGCAAAAATAACGGAACTTAAATTTAAATTATCTTTTAAAACTTGCGGAGTTAAAAAGCGAATTACGTTATCTTTTAACTTTGCTTCGCGCGCAAATGAATTATGATTTGGTGAGTCGTTAATCTCAACAAAAAATATTGGAATGGTTAAACTAAGCACTCGAAGTTCGCGGCGTGTTTTTTCGTTTGGAATTTTTCCAAGCAAAATAAAAGCAGGGAGTTTAGATATTTTATATTCTGTTTTTAATTTTGATAAGAACTCATCTTCCACAGCAAGATCAATAAAATTTATACCGGATACATTTTTTATTTTTCCGGGAATTTGAAATTCATAAAGAAATAAATTTACCGGGAGTTTTGCGAAATAATTTTTAATTGTATGAAGTAGAATTCTTACAGCTTCAATTTTGCCGCCGCTTAAAATTGCTAATTCGCGTTTACAGGAAGTTGTTCCGAAATCATATTCAAGCGGCTCCTGTTGATTTTTTGTAAGCCAATCAAAAAAATATTTTATTGCAAAATTTGGATTTGCATGTGTAAATCCGCCCTGCGGCATGTAAGGTGAACTTTTTTTTACGGTTTCAAAAAGAAATTTTAGTTTGATCAGATCCGTTTTTTCAATTTCAAAATCATGATATTGATCAATGAAATCAGGGCTTTCAAGAGTTTTGTAATCAAAATTGAAATCAGAAATCAATTTAAAAAATAATTCTTCGAGAGGATTTTCCTGAATCGGATTTCCGATATGAAAATTTACTTTATCCTTTTGCGGAATTTGAGAAAGTGCAGTCGCTTCACTTATTTCAGCAATCTTCGCAAGTTTTTGCGGCTTCAATTTAAATTGATCGAATAAATTCATGTTAAAATATTGAAGTTAAGAAATGAAAAAAGAAAATATTTAGTGAATCTCTTTTTGTTCATTATTATTATGAGCAACTTTATTAATCAATTTCTGCAATGCGGAAATCCAAACAGAGCCGCTTTCAAGTTCATTTGGCGAAAAAGAAACAACTGTTTTAGCATTCTTCAAATTTTGTCCTGCCTCAGCAAGTCTTGCAATTTGCGGTGAAAGTAAAAGTATTTCAGGATTGTTTTTGATCATTTCAATTTCTTGTCTTTCAATTTTCAATTCCATTTCTTTTCTTTTTAATTCATCTTCAACTCTTTTAAATTCAAGTTCGGATTCTTTTTCTTCTTTAACTTTTTTTAATTCAAACTTTTTTAGATCAAGTTCGTGTTCTAGAATGGAAATTTTTTCATCGGCTTTTAATTTTAATTCAGCTGCTGCAATTCTTGCATTCTGATTTGCTATCTCAGTCTGTTCTAAAATTCTTGCAGCTTCTTTTTGCTTTAACGCATCTGAAATATTTTTGTCTTTCGGCTCAATGGATTGAACGGAGAGTGATATGATTTCCAGTCCGAAATTTTCTTTTGTTTTTTCAATTTCATTTTGCAAATGCTGATATAATTTTTCAGATGAAATTTCTTCTATTTCATATTTGGAAGTAAATCCGTTGACCAGACTTTGCAGCATTAAATTTATTTCTTTTGATGCAGTTGAAACGGCATTTTTATTTGTCCCGCCGATTCTTATCAATGAATTCAGATTTTGAAAATCAGCAGCAGCTGTAAAGGATATTTTTGAAAAAACACCGATCATTCCTTTTGCGTAACTATCAATTTCAACACTTGCAGAATGCACATCATTTTGAATTACTGTGCTGAAATGACGAGGATAAAAGATTGATGTTCTTTGTTTAACTTTTCCATCTTTTTCAAATATTACAATCTCATTCGGAGTTTTGATCTTAAATTCATACAATAAAATCAGTGCAAGCACAACAATTACGGCTAACAAAATAAATGTCATAAAATTCTCCTAAAGGAATTTATTAAACAAAAGAGAAATTTTGAAACAGGTTTGAACTTAAATTTAGTATAATAAAATGAATAATCAAATAAAAGATTAAGTTGAAAATTAAGTTATACATAATAAAATATTATAAAATCGGATAATTATATAAATAAATTATTTTACAGAAATTTTATTGGTTTTAATAATTAGTAAAAAAATGTTATTTTGTTTGATTGAAATTTAACGGAAAAGAAAAATGAAAGACCCGATTGTTGTAATTGTCGGAAGACCAAACGTTGGAAAATCAACTTTATTTAACAGATTAACAGGCAAGACTGATGCTATTGTTGATGATTTAAGCGGAGTTACGCGCGATAGAAAATACGGTGATGTTGAATGGAGCGGTAAAGTATTTCAACTGATTGATACAGGCGGATATGTTCCTGATTCAACAGATCTTTTTGAATCTGCTATCCGCGAACAAGTTGAAGTTGCAGTAAGCGAAGCTGAAGTTATATTATTTGTTGTTGATGCAAAAGTTGGAGTTACTCCGGTTGATTATCAAATTGCAAATCTGCTTCGCGGATCAAATAAAAAAACTATACTTGTAATAAACAAAGTAGATTCACATAATGATGAACCTAACATTGGAGAATTTTATCAATTAGGACTTTCGGAAGTTGTTGATATTTCAGCGCAAGGCGGAAGAAAGATTGGTGATTTTTTAGATCTCATTCACGAAAAAATTCTTTTTCCTTCTGAAGATAAAGATGAAGATAAAAGAATTAGAATTGCAATTGTCGGCAGACCTAACGTTGGAAAATCATCTCTTACAAATGCGCTTTTAGGATATGACAGAAGTATTGTAACTAATATTCCCGGAACAACCCGTGACAGCATTGATTCTGTTTTGAAATATTACGGTGAGGAATTTATTTTAGTTGATACTGCAGGCTTGCGCAGAAAAACAAAAATTAAAGAGAATGTTGAATTTTATTCAACGGTTCGAACTTTAAAAGCAATCGGCGATTCCGATGTTGCAATTATTATGATTGATGCAACTTTGGGGATTGAAAAACAGGATCAAAGGATTTTAGATGAAGCTTTAAATAGAAAAAAAGGAATTATAATTGCCGTAAACAAGTGGGATCTAATTGAAAAAGATTCAAACACTGCAAAACATTTTGAAAAAGATCTTCGCGAAAAATTGGGATCTGTTGATTTTGCCCCGATAATTTTTATTTCAGCGTTAACAAAACAAAGAATATTCAATGTAATAGCAATGTGCAAAGATATTGCCGAAGAAAGACGCAAAAAAATTCCTACAAGCGAGCTTAATAATGTAATGCTTGAAGAAATAAATAATTTTCCGCCGCCTGCAACAAACACAGGAAGGGAAATCAAAATAAAATATATTACGCAAGCAGGGGAATATTACCCGATATTTTTATTTTTTGCGAATGAACCGAAATACATTCCCGATAATTATAAAAGATATCTGGAAAAAGCATTGCGCAGACACTTTGGCTATACAGGAGTTCCGCTGACTTTAAGTTTCAAAGAAAAATAATAAATATTTTTTGAAAAATTTTATGGATAAGAAAATTATTTCTTATCCTTTTTTATTTTAAACATCAACAAATAATCTGTAAAAATTTCAATTGGTAAATCCGATTTTGATTTTAATTTTTACAATAAATTTCTATATTCATTTTTATATACTTTTTAAATTTAATTTGAATCATGGAAGAAAAAAATAAATCATTACGAATAAATCATAAACTATTATTCACGATTTCGATTGTATCACTGGCAATTACAATAATTTTGATTTTTACAAATCTTACAAAAATTCAGCAGGTAATTTCTTCAGAAGAAAATTTAGAATTTCCGCAAGAGTACAGAATAATTTCGCCTGAAGTTCCAAAGGAAATTGATTTTGCCGGCGAACCTGTTCCGCTTCATAAATATGATGTTTATGAAAGATTTGACAGGGAAATAATTGTAAATACTTATTGGCATTCATCAACAATTTTCGGAATTAAAAGAGCAAACCGATGGTTCCCCGAAATCGAAAAGATTTTAAAGGAAAATGGAATTCCGGATGACTTTAAATATTTGGCTTTGATCGAAAGCGGATTTGAAAATTTAATTTCTCCTGCAGGTGCAGTTGGTTTTTGGCAATTTACTGAAGGTGCTGCAAAAAAATACGGGCTCGAAATTAATGATGAAGTTGATGAAAGATATAATGCTGAAAAATCAACAATAGCAGCAACAATGTATTTAAAAGATTCATACAAAGTTTATAATAGCTGGACTTTATCAGCTGCAACATATAACGCCGGAATGTGGGGAATTGAAAGACAAATAGTAAAACAAAAAGAAAATGATTATTACGATCTTCTTTTTAGTGCTGAAACAATGCGTTATGTTTTCAGAATATTGGCTATGAAACAAATATTTTCAAATCCGAAAAAATACGGATTTGATATTAAAGAAGATCAGCTTTATTCCGTTATTAAAACTAAGGATGTAAAAGTTAATTACAGAATTGAAAATCTTGCTGATTTTGCAAAATCACAAGGAATAAATTATAAAATTTTGAAATATTTTAATCCATGGCTTCGCGGAAATTCTCTTACAAATAAATCAGGAAAAACTTATACAATTAAAATTCCCGAAAATACAAAAAATTGGCTATGAATAATCTTACAAAAAAAGAAAATTCCATAAGTAGATTTCAGTTTATAAAAAGTGAGTTAAACAGTTTTGTTTTAAAAGAATTCAAACTGCTTTTATTTTTATTTCTACTTGTAACTTCAGTATTAATGATTTTTGTACTTGCTGATCTTTTTTTTGACGGTGAACTTCAGGAATTTGATAATTCGGTTTTACAATTTTTCAGAAACACTGAGAATCTTGAAAAAGCCTGGGGTCCTGTTTGGTTATTGGAAGTTATGCGTGATCTTACCGCTCTCGGCGGTGTAACGTTTTTAACGATTTTAGTAAGTTCAGTTGTGGGTTATTTAATAATTCAGAGAAATTTCAAATTAGTGGTCTATCTGCTTGTTGCAGTTATAGGCGGAGCAATTATCTCTGTAATTTTAAAAGAATTGATCGGAAGACCAAGACCCGATGCAATTTATCAGATGATGGCTGTAAGTTTAAAAAGTTTCCCAAGCGGACATTCAATGCTTTCGGCAACAACATATTTAACAATAGCGGCGCTGCTTTCACAAATTCAAAAAAGATTGCTGATACGATTTTACGTTGTGGTTTTTGCTTTGATCATTGTTTTGCTTGTCGGAGTTAGCAGAATGTATTTAGGTGTTCATTATTTCAGTGATGTGCTTGCCGGTTGGAGTTTTGGATTATTCTGGGCTTCAATCTGCTGGTATTTATTCTGGATGCGCAGAAAAAAAGAACCGGAAAGTTTTAAAACTTGAACCGAAGAAAAATAATATTAAATGTTGCCGTAACTCTCGATGGTTTTATTGAAGATGAATTCGGAAATTTTGATTGGTGCTTTACTGATCAGGATTACGGAATGACTGAATTTCTGAATTCCATAGATACAATAATTATGGGAAGAAAAAGTTACGATGTGTTAAAGAAAATGGAAGAAATCCCGTATCCTGATAAATCAATTTTAGTTTTTACCCGCCGTAATTTGACATTCCCAGAAAATGTTTCCAAAATCGGTGAAGATTTTTTACAAGGGATTAATAATAGATTAGACGAAATAGGAAAAGATATTTGGCTTTTTGGTGGAGCTGAAGTTATAAACTTATTTTTTGAAACTGATCTTATCGATAAAATTCAGCTTTCAGTTCATCCTGTAATTTTGGGAAACGGAAAAAGACTTTTCGAAAATAATGATAAAAAAAGATCATTAAAATTTATCAGATCCGAAAATTATTCATCAGGTTTGGTTCAACTATTTTATGAAGTTATTAAAAAATAAAAGCCGCCTAATTTAAGCGGCTTTTATAAAGTTATGATTAAAAATAAAATCCAAATAATAAAATATTATTGTTTTTCTGCATTTATTCTTAACTGCTTTGCTTTATCTCTTATCTCAGTAAGATCGCGCTGCATTTCGCTCCAGCCGTACCAGAAAGCATAATCCGGATTGCTGTGGAATGTTCCCTGGAAAGTGCGCATTCTGTGTTCCATAAACATCACAAAAAGTTTTTGCTCGATAGAAGTGGGCGCATCATGAAATGTTAAAATATCAGGGAAAGCATTTGCTGCACCTTCCGGCTTTTGCAAAATATTTTCTTTGTAAAGATCTTCAACAATCGTAATAGCTTCTGCCATTAAACTATCGGCTTGTCTTATCATTTCATCGCCTTTGCGTAATTCTCCTTCAGCATATTTTTTTGAATGACATTCTGAACAGATCTTAATCATTTTATCTCTTTCTCTTTGCCAATCTTCCTGTGTCAATCTTGCAAGATCCACTGCTTTTACCGCATCCAAACGATTTGTAGGATTTCCGTTTGGATCAAGAACACCTAAGGCTTGTAAAATTTTTGCTCTGTTTGCTGACCATTGTTTATCTTCAGGCATAGGAAGTCTTACTGCTAAAAATCCCCATGCGGTTCTAACTTCATGATCTCCGTTAGGCATATGGCAAGTTTGACAGGTTGGCGCCGCTGTTTCTTTGGGAAGAGTTCCGTTTTGTTTTAATAAAAATCTAACGCCGTGTTTTGAACCGGAATACATTTCCCATTGTGCATGATCAAACCCTTGATGACAAGTTTGGCATGCCTGCGGTTGCTGAGCTTCAACTTTTGAAAATGTGTGGCGAGTATGGCAGCTGCTGCAAGTTGAAGTTCCATAGCGCATTCCTGCGTTTCTTAATTCATTTAAATCATCTTCGGATTTAAATCCCAATTTATGACAGCTGCCGCATCCTTTCATTCCTTCGATCATTCCCATCGGTTGATAGTGCAAGGTAGGCATTGCTTTCATTGAAGCCCATGCCATTGAGTGCTTTCCTTTTTGATATTGCTCAACTTGAGTATCATGACAAGTTGCACAAGTTTCAGCAGTAGGGAATTTTGCTTTATGTGTGTTATCTACTTTATTATGTTCATCTCCGTGACAAGTTTCGCAGCCCACTTCATTTTCAAAATGCTTGCTTATTTTCCAATCGCTTACTATTTGAGGTGTAAATCTTTGATGGCAATCGGTACATTCACGAGAAAAAGAATTGTTTGAAAAAACGAAAAATGCCGCAACTAAAAGTAAAATTAGCTTATTCATTTAAACTCCATAAATTGAATCAGATTGTTTTATCTTTTTATAAAGATATGCATATTTTTGAAACATTCAAATGTTTTCTTCATAAAGAAAAAATAAATTTCTTATATTTAAATTTGAATTTGATATCTGATAATTTTTTGGAATAAAAATGCAAAATCATATTGTACTTGAACATCCTTTAATAAAAAAGGATATGACAATTTTAAGAAATAAAACTACAGATCATAATAATTTCAGAATGGCTTTGAAAAGAATTTCAGCGATACTTGCTTTTGAAATTAGCAAGGATTTTCAGTTGCTTGAAAATGAGGTTGAAACTCCGCTCGAATTTACAAAAGGATATTCTTTGAAACAATCAATCGTGCTTGTCCCTGTTCTAAGAGCCGGTTTAAGTATGGTAAATTCTTTTTTAGATATTATACCCGAAGCCAAAGTCGGACATATAGGAATTCAACGTAACGAAGAAACCTTAGAACCGATTGATTATTATTATAAAACACCTAAAAATCTTGATAAATCAAAAGTTGTTTTGCTTGATCCCATGCTTGCAACCGGTGGTAGCGGATCAGCAGCTTTAACTTTTTTGAAAAATCGCGGAGCAAATGATCTAAGTTTTGCTTGTCTTGTTGCGGCTCCACAAGGAATTGAAAGAATCCAAAAAGATCATCCTGATGTAAAAATATTTACCGCCGTTTTGGATAGAACTTTAAATGAACGCGGTTATATTTTACCTGGATTAGGTGATGCAGGCGATAGAACTTTCGGAACTTTATAATAAAAGTTTGTGTAAATTTAGAAGAACTTAAATTTGATTCGGTTCGTTATTAAGATTATAGAAAAGGCGGATAATTTATGGTTACATTGGAAACTTTTAAAATAAAAAGAATGCTTGATGATCTTCTTTTAGCTTGCAAAGAAAATCTTCCAAAGACAAATGAAGAATTGGTAACGAAAGCATTCGAATTAAGCTTTGAAGCGCATAAAAACGATTTCAGAGCATCCGGTGAACCGTATTTTAATCATCCATATGAAGTTGCTTTAACATTAGCAAAAGAAATTCCTTTAGATGATATTTCGGTCATAAGCGCTCTTTTACATGATGTTGTAGAAGATACTGAATTCGATCTGAAATTTATTGAAAAAGAATTCGGAAAGGAAGTTTCCGAAATTGTTGATGGCGTTACAAAAATCGGCGGAATTTTTAAAGGTCAGGAAATTTCTCAAGCCGAGAACTACAGAAAAATGATGCTTTCAATGGTTCGCGATATTAGAGTTATTCTTGTAAAGTTTGCTGATAGACTTCATAATATGCGAACTCTAGAATTTGTAAATCCCGAAAAGCAAAAGAGAATTGCACGTGAAACTTTAGAAATTTACGCTCCATTTGCACATAGATTCGGACTTGCCCGCGTAAAATGGGAACTCGAAGATTCATCTTTCAAATATTTGAATAAAGATGCTTATAACGAACTTGCGAAAAAAATTAATGAAAAAAGACAGGAAAGAGAAGATTATATAAATGGTTTCATTAAACCCGTGATCACAAAATTGCAGGAACACGGTTTAAGCTTTGATATCAGCGGAAGACCAAAACATCTTTACAGCATTTACCGCAAAATGATAAAACGAAATAAACCATTTGAAGAAATTTATGACCTTTTTGCTGTTAGAATAATTATTGATAATGACGATCCTAATGAATGTTATTACGTTCTCGGAGTTGTAAACCAACTTTATTTGCCGGTTCCGGATAGATTTAAAGATTATGTTTCAATTCCTAAAACAAATAATTATCAGTCAATTCACACGACAGTTGTGGGACCAAAAGGAAGATTAGTAGAAGTTCAGATCCGAACTAAAAAGATGCACGAAATTGCCGAAAAAGGTGTTGCGGCTCACTGGAAATACAAAGAAAATAAATTTACAAATGATGCCGATCTTGAAAATTGGGTAAACTGGATTCGAGATGTTTTTGAAAGCGCAAATAAAGCGGAAGCCAGCAAAGAACTTTTGGCAAGCTTTAAACTGAATCTTTTTCAAGATGAAATTTATGTTTTTACACCAAAAGGAGATTTACGCAGACTCCCTGTAAATTCAACTCCGGTTGATTTTGCTTTTGATATTCACAGTAAAGTCGGTTATCATTGCATTGGCGCAAAAGTAAACGGAAAAATTGTGCCGCTTGATACAACTTTGCATTCCGGGGATCAACTGGAAATCATAACTTCTAAAAATCAGCATCCGAACAAAAACTGGGCGAATTTTGTAACTACTCATAAAGCAAAATCGGCAATAAGAAAATGGATCAATAGCGAAGAAGAATTGCTTGTTGAAAAAGGAAAAGAAATTTGGGAAAAACGATTAAAAAAACACAAGCTTTCTTTTAATAGTGATGATCTTAATAAAATTATCAAAAATTTCAAACAAGATAATCATAATCAATTTTTCAAAGCAATTGCTCAGGATAAATTAAATATTGATAATTTATTTCAG
Source organism: uncultured Melioribacteraceae bacterium (assembly GCA_965365345.1). GTDB lineage: Bacteria > Bacteroidota > Ignavibacteria > Ignavibacteriales > SURF-24 > CBDUBH01. The sequence goes on along the minus strand of CBDUBH010000043.1, from coordinate 15,028 downwards.
CCGAAAAAAGAAGAAACCGAATCTACAATTGGCAGCGAATTAAAATTTGAAAATTTTGCAAATTCAGCGAGAATTGATGCCGGAGGAATTTTAGTTGACGGATTAAAAGATAACATAATGTACAATTATGCTAAATGCTGCAACCCGATTCCAGGCGATCCGATTGTCGGATATATTACTATTGGTGAAGGAATTAAAATTCACAGAAAAACTTGCGGCGATTTAATAAATATTGTAAAAAAAGGGGAGAGCCGATTAATTCCGGTTCAATGGCCCGAAATCGGTAATGAATTTTTCGTAGCAGGAATTACAGTTGTCGGTGAAGATAATCCGGGAATTTTAAAAGATATTTCACAAAATATTACAAGTTACCAAAATACAAATATCAAATCTGTAAATATTTCTGCATCTAATTCAATGTTCAAAGGAACTATAACACTTTATGTAAAAGATCTTGAACATCTTTCCAGAGTAATTGAACGTATGAAAAAAATAAAAGGCGTTTTTTCAGTTGAAAGATTTGATAATCAGTTGGTCGCATGATGTTAGAAGAAAGAATTTTAGCCATTGATTTCGGAAGCAAAAGAATCGGATTAGCATTAAGTGATCCGTTAAAAATATTTGCTTATCCATATAAAACTTTATCAAATGATGAAAAATTAATTCCGGATTTATTAAAAATAATTTCAGAAAATAAAGTTGTTAAAATTATTTTGGGTTATCCATTAAAAGAAAACGGGGAAAAATCTGAAACTACAAAATTAGTTGAAGATTTTAACATTAAACTTTCGGAATCAACTTCATTACCGGTAATTTTGCGTGATGAAAGATATTCATCTTCAATTGCACAGGAAAGAATTTTGCAAAGTGTAAAAAGTAAAAAGAAACGACAGGATAAATCGTTAATTGATAAAACCGCAGCAGCAGTGATTTTACAGGAATTTCTTGACGAAGAAAAATAATTTTCCGCAGCACGCCACAATAAACTTGACTTTTCAAATTCAATAATATATTTTCATAAAATCATATTTAAAATATTTCGGAGCATATAAGGGAGTTTATTTTATGCCACTCGGATCATTAGGATTTATTGAAACAAAGAGTTTTATTTCCGCGATTGAAGCTACTGATGCCATGCTTAAATCTGCCGATATAAATTTATTAGGGAGAGAAATTATCGGTGAAAATGTTACCGTTATTTTTTCCGGTGAAATTGGAGCAGTAAAAATTGCTTTAGAAATCGGAGCAGAAGTGGCAGGCAAATCAGGAGGATTTATAACCTCACGATTTATTTCCAGACCACATGAAGAATTAGAAACTTTTTTACTAAACAATAAAAAGTAATTTTATGGCATTAGGAATTTTAGAATCCGGCAGTTACACCGGAATAATATTTTCGGCTGATTTAATGCTAAAAGAAACAAACGTTAAACTGGTATCTTTTAGTAAAACAGAGAAATCCGGAATTTTGATTTTTGAAGGTGATATAACATCTGTAAAAATTGCAGAAGATTTGATAAAATCCAATTTAAATAACTCGGGTAATTTGTTTAATATAAAATCTATTGCAAATCCGGATAAAGAAGTTTATAACTTTTTAGGAATTTCCTCAGAACCAAAAATCAGAATTTCAAAAACAGAAAATAGAAAAAAAGATCCTGATCAAGTTTCACTTTTTGATGAACCGGTTATTGAAATTCAGGAAGTAAATCTTCCATCTAATGATGTTGAAGAGAGTAAAAAAGAAATTTCAAAACCGGTAGATGAAATTAAGGAACAGGAAATAAAATCTGAAAAGAAAGAACCAACGATAAAAGATTCAAATGCTCCAAGCAAAAAAGAAAATTTATCTGCTCCGACTAAAAACAAAGTTGAAAAACCTGCTCCTGAAAAAAAACAAATAATTTCTACTGATAATGTTATTTTTGAAAATGAAGTACAGGAAGTTCTAGCTGAAGGTAAATTTGAACACGCAGAATTAAATAATGCTCCGATTGGCAATGGCGAATTTGATTCCTTAATTTCATTTGAAAAAAATGAGACTGAAATAGAAAATTTGGTTGATGCTCCTGAATTAAAAAATGATGAAGATTTTGAAGAATTAAATCATATCGAGCCTGAAGAAAATTCAGAGGAAGTTCCAATTATCGAAAATATTCCCGAATCTGAGCAAATTGAGTCACCCGGAATTTCAATTTCTGATCAGGAAATTCAAGAAGAAAATGTTCCTACTGAAATTGAAAATGCGCCAAAACTAATAATTGAAAATTACGATCTTGCCGAACTTGAAAATTATAATGTTCAAAGTTTAAGAAAACTTGCCCGTGAATTTGAAAATTTCCCGATAAAAGGAAGACAAATTTCAATGGCTAATAAACAGGTTTTGCTTGAATATTTTCAGACTTTGAAGTAATAATAAAAAATATTTCTTTTTATGACTCCACTATTTGTGGAGTTTTTTTATATTTAAATATTATAAATCATTTTGAAGATGAATAGAACTTACAGCATTATAATCGCATTACTTTTATCTTTAATTCTTTGGATCTCTGTTGCTTTATCAGATTTTTACTCTACTAATATAAATGTGCCGGTAAAAATGATAAATGTGCCAAACGGTTATACCGTAAGCAATTTTGATAGCAATAAAGTTAATATCAGGATCAGAGGTGAAGGCTGGAAATTGGCCGATATTCTTCTCGGAAGAACTAAGGAATATGAAGTTTCTGCTGAGTTTGACAGCGGTAAAAGATCAATCAACTATAGCGAAGCTTTAAGTGACAATGCATGGATCGCAAATGACGTGCAAGTCTTCGGAATTTATCCTGATTCTTATGAATATCAAATTGAAAAGGTTCAAAACAAAAAATTCAAGATTTTTCCGATAGTTAATTTGGATTTTAGAAGTGATTATGGTCTCGCTTCCGAAATTTCTCTTTTCCCGGATTCAATTACAGCTTTTGCTCCGCATTCGATTTTAAGAAAGATTGACAGCATCCCAACCATTCCAATTGATTTTGAGTTGCTTGATAAAGATGTTGATATGAGAGTTGATCTTGAATATTTAACCGGAGTAAGGTACGAAAGAAATTTTACTAATCTTAAATTCAAAGTTGAAAAAATTGTCGATAAAAAAATTGATAATATTGAAATCAAGATCAAGAATGTTCCGCCAAACGAGCAATTAATTGTTTTCCCGAATAAAATCAGCGTTGTTTTACGCGGCGGAATTAATATTTTAGGGAAACTAAATGAACAAGATATTTCCGCATCAATTAGTTATTCGGAGATAATTGAAGATACTTTAGGAATTGTAAAACCGACTGTTTCTCAACCCGATTTTACAAATATTATTGATGTTTTACCTTCTACCTTAAAATACACAATCAAAAAATTTGAGTAATATGTTCATAACTTTTGAAGGAATTGATTTCTGCGGAAAATCAACTCAAGTTGATCTGCTTAAAGATCATTTAATAAAATCAGGCGAAAAAGTAAAATTGATAAGAGAACCGGGTGGAACTTCCATTTCGGAAAAGATACGCGATGTTCTTTTGGATAAAAAAAATTTGCAAATGTTCTTTGAAACTGAAATCTTACTTTTTTCGGCAAGCAGGGCTCAACTTGTCCGTGAAGTTATAATTCCTCATTTGCAGGGTGGATATTTTGTAATTTCAGACAGGTTTCACGATTCCACAGTTGCTTATCAGGGATTTGGCAGAGGTTTGCCGCTGGAATTTGTAAACGAGCTTAACAAATTTGCAATTGGAACTACCGTTCCCGAAATTACATTCTTTATAGATATACCGATTGAAGAATCCCATAAAAGAAAAAAATTCCGGAACGGGGGAAATCTGGATAGAATTGAAATTTCCAATGATGATTTTTATCTGAAAGTACGAAACGGGTATTTGGATCTATCAGAAAAAGAACACAGAGTTAAAGTTATTGACGGTATGCAGAAAATCGAAGTTATTCACGAACAGATTTTAAATGAAATTGCCAGTAAGAGAAAGAAAGGGTAAGGATAGTTTGATGAAAACCAAATTAAAATATGTGATTTTGGTTGTTCCGGTGCTTTTGTTCTCTGGATTTTTTAAAGGTGATAGCGATCTGTATTTTCAAATTTCAAAAAGCATAGATATATTCGGTAGGATTTACAAAGAAGTATCTTTCAATTACGTTGAAGAAGTAAATCCCGAAGAATTTATGTATTCGGCAATAAACGGAATGCTTAATTCACTTGATCCTTACACCGTTCTTTATGATGAAAAAAGAAAAAGCGATGTTGATTTTTTAACAAACGGAAAATACGGCGGAATCGGAGTTTCAATTGGAATTAGGAATGACAGCATTGTTGTGGTGGAAGTTTTTGAAGGATATTCAGCGCACAGGCAAGGTTTAAGAATCGGCGATGTAATTCTGAAAATTAATGAAACCGAAATAACACCTACCAATTTTGATGAAGTTTCAAATCTTGTAAAAGGTGAACCGGGGTCTGAAGTAAAACTTACAATAAAAAGATTAAACCAATCCGAAGCCACAGTTTTTAGTATCGTTCGTGAAGAAGTAAAAATTAAAAATGTAACTTACTACGGATTCACTTCCGAAAATTCTGATATAGGGTATATTAAACTTTCCGGATTTACCAGAACTGCCGGAGATGAATTAAAAGAAGCAATTTCTGATCTTCAAAAACTAAAGAAAATTGAATCTTTAATTTTGGATCTTAGAGGAAATCCGGGCGGATTGCTTGAAGCGGCGGTTGACGTTAGTGAAAAATTTTTGAAAAAAGGTCAATTAATTGTTACTGTGATCGGACGTGATTCATCAAACATAAAGAATTATTACTCACAGGAAGAACCAATTTACGGAGATAAAAATTTAATTGTTTTAATTGATAACGGAACAGCCTCTGCAGCGGAAATTGTTGCAGGCGCAATTCAAGATCATGATAGAGGATTGATAATCGGAACAAGTTCTTTTGGAAAAGGATTGGTGCAGACCGTGGTTCCGCTTTCTTATAATAATTCATTAAAAATCACAACGTCAAAATATCATACTCCAAGCGGCAGATCAATTCAGAAAATTAATTATTCGAAAGATAATAAAGTTTTTAAAAATCATGTTGAAACCGGCGTGGAAAAATTCAATACTGATAATCAAAGAATTGTATTTTCATCAGGCGGAATTCATCCTGATAGCACTGTTATAAATGATACTAATTCAACTCCCGTAAAATCATTTTTGGCAAAAGGAATTTTCTTTGATTTTGCTGATAAAATTTTTAACAGTGAAACAAATAAGAATTATTATGATTTCAATTTTGAAATTCTATATAAAGATTTCTTAAATTATGTGGATAATAAAAAAATAAATATTGAACTGAATTCGGAAAGTGAAATGGAAAAACTTATCAATACTTCTAAATCAGAAAATTTGAGTGATGAAATTATTGCTGATTTAAAAAAGATAAAAACAAAAATTTCAACTTTGAAAAGTTCATATTTAACGCATGATAAAAATTTGATCATAAACGGAATTAAAAATGAATTGGCTTCCCGTTATCTAGGCAATTCAGGTAGAATAAAAGAAATGCTGAATGACGATAAACAATATAAAACAGCAATTGAATTGCTTAAACAAGATCAAATTTATACTGCAATGCTTTCATCAAATTTAAAATAAGAACAAATAATGGAAATTTTAATTCTTTTACTCATCGGGTTAGCCGCAGGAATGATGAGTGGAATGCTTGGAATCGGTGGCGGTATAATTGTAATTCCCGCACTTGTTGCATTCCTTTCTTTTTCACAAGTAAAAGCGCAGGGAACTTCTCTTGCAATGCTTTTACCGCCAATTGGAATTTTAGCCGTTTATAATTATTACAAAGCCGGACAAATGGATATTAAAGCGGCTTTGATCATGACAATAACTTTTTTGATAGGAAGTTACATTACTTCTAAAATAGTTATAGATCTTCCGGTTGGAATTGTAAAAAAAGTATTTGCAACTTTTTTAATCTTTTATGCAATGAAACTTTTTTTTGATAAATAAATTTTGAAATAATAAATACAAAATTAAAATAGTTATTTAAACAAAATTCAAAGTGTAATTTTGGAGGAGAAAAATGGAAGAATACAAAAGTTCGGTTGAACATTTTGAATTTAAAGCTGAAGTAAAACAGCTTCTGAATATTTTAGTTCATTCGCTTTACACAAATCGCGAAATATTTTTGCGGGAGCTTATTTCAAATGCATCGGATGCTTTGGATAAATTAAGATTTGAATCCCTTTCTGGAAAAGATTACGCAGATAAAGATCTTCCGCTTGAAATTAAGATCAATTTTGATAAAGATAAAAAAATAATTTCCGTTAGTGATACCGGAATCGGTATGACAAAAGAAGATCTTATTGCAAATATCGGAACAATTGCAAAATCAGGTTCAGCAGAATTTTTGCAAAAAGTTTCTGAAACAGGAAAAAATGATGCAACAAATATTATCGGGAAATTCGGCGTAGGATTTTATTCAATTTTTATGGTTGCAGAAAAAGCTATCGTAAAAACAAAATCATTCAAAAAAGATGAACCTGCTTACGTTTGGGAATCTGACGGAACCGGAAGTTATGATATTTCCCAATTAAATGAAGAAATATCCCGCGGCACAACTGTTGAACTTCATCTTCGTGAGGATGCTTTAGATTTTGCAGAACGCTATAGAATTGAAAGTGCAATTAAAAAACATTCAAACTTTATTTCATTCCCTATCTATCTTGAAAATGAAAGAATAAATACGATCAACGCGATTTGGCGTGAACCGAAATCTTCTATCAAAAAAGAACAGTACGAAGAGTTTTACAAATTTTTAACTTACGATAACGAAGAGCCTTTAGATTACATTCACGTATCAGTTGATGCACCGATTCAATACAATGCTTTGCTATTTATTCCTAAAAAAAGCACGGAGCTTTTCGGAGTTAACCGCCATGAATACGGTTTGGATCTTTACGTTCGGAGAGTTTTAATTCAGCATCAGAATAAAGATCTGATTCCGGAATATTTAAGTTTTGTAAAAGGCGTTGTAGATTCAGAAGATCTGCCGCTTAATATTTCACGCGAAACTTTGCAGGAAAATTTGGTATTTATGAAGATCGCGCAAAATATTACAAGCCAGATTCTTTCGCATCTTACAAAAACAGCAAAAGATGATCCGGAAAAATATAATCAATTTTGGAAAGAACACGGAAAAATTTTCAGATTGGGATATTCGGATTTTGCAAATCAGGAAAAATATGTTGAGTTGCTAAGGTTCAATTCATCAAACTTTGAAAAAGCTGACGAACTTACTTCTTTGTCTGATTATGTTTCAAGAATGAAAGAAGGTCAAAAAGATATTTATTACATTTCCGGTCAAAGCCGAGATGCGGTAAGTTCCGATCCGAATATTGAAATTTTCAAAAATAAAGGCTTGGAAGTTTTATATCTTTACGATCCATTGGAAGAATTTTCAATTGATTCGGTTCGCAAATATAAAGATCATGAATTGAAATCAGCAGAACAAGTGGATCTTGCCGATCTTGAAAAATTTGAAGATATAAACAAGAAAGAGGAAAAAACTGAACCGCTTTCAAAAGATGAAGAAAAAGATTTCGATAAACTTTTAGCAAAAATAAAAGAAATTTTAGGCGATAGAGTAACAGAAGTTAGAATCTCAAAAAGATTATCTGACAGTCCTTCAGTACTTGTAAATCCTGCCGATGGAATGACTTCGCACATGCAAAAAATCATGCGCATTGTTAGTCAGGATAATTCTGTTCCGAAAAAAATATTTGAAGTAAATAAAGACCACAAATTGATCAGAAATCTTTTAAAAATATTTTCCGCAAATTCAAATGATGACTATATAAATCAAGTTGTTGAACAACTTTATGAATCATCACTTTTACTTGAAGGATATTTAACTGATCCGCATAAACTCGTTAACAGAATTAAAAATCTTTTGGAAAAATCGAGCGATTGGCACCAAGCGGTAAGAAAATAAAATTAATTCAAAAAGGAAAATTAAAAATGAATAATCAGAAATAAGATGATAAATAATGTATAATTCTGATTTTTAGAAAAATTTTTCAAAATCTCGAAACGAATTTAATCATAAAAGATAAAAAATTTGGAAATGTAATTAAAACTGAAAATCCGTCATTCCGGCTTTGTTTGGAATCTGACGGATTTTCTATTTTAAATAAATCTATTCTCAATTCTAAAATTCTTTCTTCTTAAATTCTTATTCCATGATTTTTTTCAAAGTTAATTTTGATTTAACAGTTTTGAATTTTGCCTGAGTAAAATCAGAAACCGCATTAAGCAACTCTTTTTTTGTTTGATAATCTTTTAAATAATAAAGTTTTACATAATTTCTGTTTCGCGAAAGCCAATTTAAAATTATTTTAATTTTTTCAAGATCGCTTTTTTCCAAAAATTCATCAATAAAAATTGTTCCGTTGTAAAAATCATCAAGCCGCTCATCAAAAATATCTTTTGCGTTAAGCAAATATTCTTTGATATAAATTTTTCCGGAGATAAGTAAAATGAAATCTTTTTTTCCGGAAGTATTCACTTCAATCAAAACATTTGCTTGATTTACCGGCTCTGAAATTATTGATGATTTATGAATTTGCTTTAAAACCAAATTTATAAGATCGCGTGTTTCTGCAGCATCTTCAAATTTTTTTTGATCAGAAAGCCATTTCATTTTTTCAATTAATCTTTGAATTGCGTCTTGATTTTTTCCGCATAAAAATTCGTAAACTTTATTCAATTCGCCATCATATTCAAATTTATCATTTGAAACGCAGGGCGCAACACATCTTTGAATTTGATGAAGATAACATTCACGACCGAATTTAAATTCACGTTCTTTACATTCACGAAGCTGAAAAGCAGAATTTACAATTTTGATCAAACTTTTTATTGTATCGCGATTTGTGTAAGGACCAAAATAATCGTTTCCGTCAAAATCAAAATTTCCGCTGAACTCCAATTTTGGATAATCATTTTCCTTATCAACTTTTATAAAATAATTTCTGCCGAATTTTTTCAGCATCACGTTGTGTTTCGGATTATGAATTTTGATCAATTCGGATTCAGCTAAAAGTGCGGTAAGTTCTGAATTAGTTTTTTCGAAATTTAAGCCCGATGCGTTCTTTACAATTTTATAATATTTTTCGTGTGAGTTATTGGTAAAATAATTTCTAACGCGTGAACGTAATGATTTTGCTTTCCCTACGTAAATAATTTCATCTTTAGAATTTTTGAAATAGTAAATTCCGGGTGAATCCGGCACTTTTGCAAAATCATTTATCAATTTCTTTTTTGCATGTGGAACTTGGGATTTAAATTGCGGCAATGCCTGAATATTTAAAAGATCGGCAAGCGTTTTGATATTCTGTTTCTCTTTTAATTCTTTTATCATTTTTAAAAGAATTCTTGCCGTTGCGGTTGCATCGCCTAAAGCACGATGTTTATCAGTATGTTTAATTGTTAAATGTTTTGCTACGGAACCAAGAGCTTTGCTTGGTAATTCGGGATAAATTTTTCGTGAAACTCTTAAAGTGCAAAGAAGCGGATTTTCAATTTTTTCTTCTTCGTTAAAAGCAGAAAATTCCTTATTTAAAAACGAAAGATCGAATTGTAAATTATGTCCGGTTAAAACAGATTTCCCGATATATTCTTTTATTTGCGGTGCAACTTCATCAAAATATGGCGCATCATAAACATCGCTGTTTGAAATTCCGGTTAATTCAGTAATGAAATAAGGAACATCGCAGCCGGGATTTATAAGCGAACTGAATGATTCAACTATTTTCAGATCGCGAATTTTAACTACCGCAATTTCGATCACTCTGCAATAAGAAGCGCTCATTCCGGTTGTTTCAACATCAACAACGCAAAACTCTGCTTTATTTAGCGGTATGTCCGTTTTAAATTCTTTTGCCATAAATTTTAATTTTTACAAAGTAAATATAACAGAAATTATAAACTGATTTTAAGTAAAATTCGTTCACTTAAATTTTTTTGATTCAAAGATAAAAAAATAGAAAGATTAGAAAGATTTAGCAGTCATTCCGGTTTATCTGAAATCTTTTTAAAAAATTAAATTACTAAAAATCATTTAAGAAGAAGTTCTGGTTTTTCCGAAATGAAGAAATCAAATTGTTAATAATATTTATCTTATATTTTCAACTGATAACTTAAAACTGACAACTGACCACTCAAAAATAGCAAATCCTGAACTATTTGATTATATTTGCTGTTAAAAGGTTAATTCAGAAAAAATCCGTTTAGGAAATTTAAGAAAGGGAATTGATGAGTAGAGGCAGAGTAATTGTCGCAATGAGCGGCGGAGTAGATTCTTCTGTTGCCGCAGCACTTTTACATAACGAAGGTTACGAAGTTATCGGAATTACGATGAAAACCTGGGGATTTATGGAAGTCGGTGGTGCTCCAAAACATGAATCCGGCTGTTGTTCCTTAGATGCAATTTTTGACGCAAAAAGTGTTGCAAATTCTTTAAGCGTTCCGCATTACACAGTTGATTTTACAAAATCTTTTGAAGATGCTGTTATAAATAATTTTGTTGATGAATATTTGAACGGCAGAACTCCAAATCCTTGTGTAATTTGTAACCGTAAAATCAAATGGGAAGAGTTATTAAAAAAAGCTGATGATCTTGATGCCGAGTTTGTTGCAACTGGTCATTACGCCTCTGTTGAATATAATTCTATTACCGATAGATATTGTTTGAAAAATTCTTTTGATAACAAGAAAGATCAAACTTATGCACTTTGGGGATTAACTCAAGAAAGTTTAAAAAGAACTTTGCTTCCGTTAGGAAAATATTCAAAAGAAGAAATAAGAAAATTTGCAGTAGAATTTAAATTAAAAACTGCAAATAAGCCGGATAGTCAAGAAATTTGTTTTGTAGCCGATAATAATTATGAAAGATTTTTGCGAGAAAAAATTCCTGATGAATTAAGTAAAATTCCGCAAGGCGATATTTTCTACGAAGGTAAGAAAATTGGAAATCATAAAGGAATTCCTTTTTATACTGTCGGGCAAAGAAAAGGTTTGGGAATTGCGCTTGGTAAACCGGTTTATGTTACAAAAATTGATCGTGAAAATAATAAAATCGAGATCGGAAATAAAGAAGATCTTTTACAAAAAACTTTATTTGCCGAAGATATAAATTATGTAAGTAAAGCAAAATTGGAACCGGGCGAAAAATTGTTTTGTAAAATCAGATATTCCGATAAAGGATCTTTAGCTAAAATAATTTCGGCTGATGAAAATTCATTTTCACTTAAATTTGATGAAGCAAAAAGCGCAATAACTCCCGGACAATCAGCCGTGCTTTACGATGAACAAGGTTATTTACTTGCCGGCGGAGTAATTTCAGAAGGAAAATAAATTTGCAGAACAAATATTTTAATTATTTCAGTTATTTTGTAATTGCAGTTGCGGTAATAATAATTATACTTGCCTGGAGCGGAAAACTGCCGCCTGAATATGTTAATGAAATTGTTTATATCGGAATTTTTCTTATTGTGATAAGATTGATTTTAAGGATCTATTTAACAAATAAAGCCCGGAAAGAGGCGGATCAGGATTGATCAAATTTCGGCGGAGGCAAAATTCAACTCGTATCAAAAACAAAATCAAAGGATCAATGCGAAGGTTCTGATCTTAAATCAAAGTTATGAGCCCATTTCGATCTCAACGGTTCGAAAGGCAATCATTTTGATTTATTTGGGCAAAGCCGAAATGATTGCTTCCTCTAACGGAAAACTTCTTCACAGCGCTAATTTGCAAATGCCTTGGCCAAGCGTTATCAGATTGAACAGATTTGTTCATGTTCCTTATAAAAGAGTTGTAATGACCCGGAAAAATATTTTTATAAGGGATTCGCACAAATGCGTTTATTGCGGAAGAGGTGATCTTCCTTTAACAATTGATCATGTTGTTCCAAGAGCACGCGGTGGAGAAGATTCCTGGGAAAATCTTGTTGCTGCCTGCGTTCCCTGCAATAATAAAAAAGGTGATAAAACTCCGGAAGAGGCAGATCTTGTAATGCGTTCCAAACCTTTCAAACCGAATTATATTATGTTTATCAGCAGAGTTGTTTCAAGACTGGATGAAAACTGGAAACCGTTTTTATTTCAATAACATGCAATAACTTTTCTCTGAACTTTTCCTGAATTTATTTTATATTCTGATTATTTCTTGATAAATTTAAAGATTGTTTTTACGGGAAGTTTAAATATTTAAGGGAATTATGGCAAAGAAAAGAATTTTGAGCGGAATGCGTCCAACAGGAAAATTACATCTCGGTAATTTTGTAGGCGCATTAGAAAATTGGGTAAAACTTCAAGATGAATTTGAAAGTTATCATCTTGTAGCGGATTACCACATGCTTACTACTAATTTGGATACTTCTGAAATTCAGGAAAATACAACGCAAATGATTATTGATTGGCTTGCTGCAGGACTCGATCATGAAAAAAGTCCGTTTTTTCGACAGTCAAAAATAAAAGAGCATGCCGAACTTCATCTTATTTTTTCGATGCTTATAACTCAGGCGAGATTGGAAAGAAATCCAACTTTAAAAGATCAGATTCGTGATCTTGATATGGAAAGTATTTCATACGGACATTTGGGCTATCCTGTTTTACAGGCTGCTGATATTATGCTTTATAAAGGTGAAGTTGTACCAGTTGGCGATGATCAAATTCCTCATGTTGAAATCACTCGGGAAATTGCACGTAGATTTAATAATCAATACGGCGAAGTTTTCCCGGAGCCTGAACCGAAATTGACAAACTTTGCAAGACTTCCCGGACTTGACGGCGTTGCAAAAATGAGTAAATCTTTGAACAACACAATTTATCTTTCAGATGATCCGGAAACCGTAAAAGCTAAAATGAAAAAAGCCGTTACAGATCCGCTGAAACTTCGCCGCGGAGATCCCGGCAGACCGGAAGTTTGTGTTGTTTTTACATATCACAAAAAATTTAATGATGAAGCCGGAGTTTTGGAAGTTGAAACCGGTTGCAGAAGCGGTGCATTAGGATGCGTTGATTGCAAATTGCGCGCTGCAGAAAATATCAATAAAATTTTGGCCCCCGTTTTAGAAAAAAGAAATTATTACGAACAAAATATAAATCTTGTAAATGATATTTTAGAAAATGGCGAAAAGAAAGCAAGAAAGGTTGCAGAAGAAACTATGAGCAGCGTAAGAGAAAAAATGAAATTAGGTTAAATTAAATTTGTTAATTGAAGATCAAGCCGGGTTAATAAAATTTGTATAAAATAAAATTACAGCAATTTGAAGGTCCTTTGGATCTGCTTTTATTTTTCATCAAACGTGATGAGTTGAATATTTACGATATTCCGATTTCAAGAATTACAAAAGAATTTATGGAATATCTTAACTTGATGAAAATGCTTGATCTTGAAGTTGCAGGTGATTTTATTTTAATGGCTACAACTTTGATGCAGATCAAAGTCAGAATGCTTTTGCCGAGAGAAGTAAACGAAAAAGGCGAGGAAATTGATCCTCGTGCCGATCTTATTAAAGCTCTGCTCGAATATAAACGCTACAAAGAAATGAGCGAAGAGTTTTTAATAATGGAGGCAAATCAAAGAAGAGTTTTTAATCGTGGAAATTTTGAAGCCGATTATAAAGAAGCGCCGCCAGAATACGATGTTCTTCTTAAAAATATTTCCATTTATGATCTTTTAAAGGCGTTCAAAAAAGTTTTGGTTGAAAAACCTAAACCGGTTGTTCACGAAATAAAAAAAATACCGGTTACAATTGAACAGCAGATTGATTTTATTTTGAGCCTTTTTGAAGGTCGTGAAGAAGTACCTTTTCTTATGATCGTTCAGGATATGGAAGAAAAAATTAAAATAATAATTACTTTTATTGCACTTCTTGAATTAGTTAAAATGAATAAAATAGGATTAAAAGAATCGGAAGTGTTTAACGATTTTGTAATTTATCGTGTTGAAGATGGACAAAATTTATAATTCAGTAATAGAAGCGTTGATATTTGCTTCGGATGATCCCATTACAGCATCCGAAATTGCAATTGCAATAAAAAATATTGATGGCGATGATATAATAATTTCACCTGATGAAGTTGAAAATTGTATTAACGAATTGAATCAAAGATATGAAGAATTGGATTTGCCTTTTAGTATTTCTAAAATTGCCGGCGGATTCGCTTATTCAACTAAGCCGCAATATGCAAAATATGTAGGCTATCTATCAACAGAAAAAAGTAAAAGAAGATTAAGTCAGGCAGCTTTAGAAACATTGGCAATTATTGCTTACAAGCAGCCGATAACAAAACCCGAGATTGAATCAATACGCGGTGTAAATTCCGATTATATAATTAATATGCTTCTTGAAAAAAATCTTGTTACAATAAGTGGAAGAGCAGAAACCATTGGCAGACCTTTATTATATGCAACAACAGATGAGTTTCTAAAATATTTTGGTCTATATAAAATTACTGATTTACCAAAACCGCGCGAAATTGAAGAGATCATGAACGATCAGGATTTTATTGAACAGCGTCAAAAAATTATGATGAATTTAATTGAAGATGATCTCGCAAAAGGCACTAATACAGAGGAGGATGAAAATAATGAAAGTGAGATTGAATAAATTTCTTGCAGAGTGCGGGGTTGATTCAAGAAGAAAAGTTGAAGAATATATTCTTCAAGGAAGAGTTGATGTAAACAATAAAACCGTTACTGAATTAGGATTCAATGTTGATCCTGAAGTTGATTCAGTAAAATTTGACGGAGATGTTGTTAAACCTGAAAGAAAAATTTACATTGTACTAAATAAACCGAAAGGATTTGTTACTACCGTAAAAGATGAAAAGAAAAGAAGAACTGTAATTGACCTTGTAAATGTTAAAGAAAAAATATTTCCTGTCGGCAGATTGGATTATAACACAACAGG
>CBDUBH010000042.1:0-29864 GCA_965365345.1 uncultured Melioribacteraceae bacterium | reverse complement strand
CTGATACTCAAAATCCACTTCTTTATTCTGAAAGTGAAAGGTTTGTTATCTCTCCTATGCCGTCACCAGACAGCTTGCTTGCGCAATTCTTAAGCAACTCAGTTCAACTGAAATGGAAAGATCAGACTGATTATGAGGAAGGATTCAAGATTGAAAGGAAGCAAGGAATGGGAAGCTATTCTGAAATAGCATCAGTCGGAATGGATGAAACTTCATACAGCGATAATACAATAGATCCGAATAATATAACTTCATATTCATACAGAATAAAAGCTTATAATCAGTATGCTTCATCTCCTTATGTTGAGATAAGCATGAATCCAACTTCTGTTGAAAACGAAAATAAGATTCCACAGAATTATTCACTGGATCAGAACTACCCGAATCCTTTTAACCCTTCAACTGTAATTACTTTCTCTGTACCAAGAGAAAGCCAAGTAAAGCTTACGGTTTATAATTCCTTGGGAGAAAGAGTTAAAGAACTATTCAGCGGAGTAAAATCAATAGGATACCATGAAATAAACTTCAACGCTTCTGGATTATCCTCTGGATTATATTTCTATTCACTCGAAGCAGTTTCATCTGATGGAAAAGATAGCTTCAGACAGATAAAGAAAATGATGCTGGTAAAATAAGATTATCAAAGGGGCAGGTATTGTTGTGCTTGCCCATATCTAACCAGCCCAAAAAAATCCCCAAAAAAAATAAAATCCCGATTTTATAGCCAGAAAAGCAGAGTCCCTAATTTCTAAACTCGCTCTCTGGCTATTGAAGTACTGGGGTACTAAAAATATCATCTTTCCGTGAAATGTTTAAGAAAATGTCCTTGCCGAATAAACTACTCTTTCTAATAGCTTATCCCACATCACCAAAAGACCGTTTTTATCTTTTAGAATCTGAAACCTTTTTGTGTCCGCTTTATCTTTTATCTCATCCTTAGCATCAAGTGCCGTATCAATTCTCCAATTTCCTGGAACCGCAACGATCTGTTCTTTCTCATTTCCCTCTATCTCTAAATTCATCTTACCTCCGTATTTAGGCCTAAGCCAAGCGAACGTGCAGAAATTCTCCGAATGATCAAACCACTGAAATCGGTAGAAGTTTATCCATGGAGAACTTAAATATGGGCCTTTAAGCATATGAAAGTAACAATAGTCATGTAATGTCATTCCCTTATCTTCAATAAATAGTGAATACCTGATCGCATCTGCCAGAGTAAGAAACGAAATACTTTCTAATTCATCATCCGAGCAATACATGCTATTAGGGATTTCACTTTGAAATGCCTCATATCCTCCGAAGTATTTATCCTTTATCTCTGATGTTCTGATTATTATACTGTAGCCTTCACAAAGTACCATTTCATATTTCCCCCAAGTTTTTGTTTATAGTATTTATATTTTTATTCTGCTGGAATTTTTCCAGCTTTATCTCTTCATTTGTCTTTCCCATATTATGGTTCATCTCCCTGAATACATCATCAAAAGGCTTATAGCCTCTTTTTACAGTTTCTTTTTGATATACCTTTTGAGCTTTGTCTTGTTGAAAGGCGTTTGCTTTGATTTTCATTTAAGTTTTTCCTCCATTGATTTTAGTTTAATTTGTATTGCCTTATATATCTTGCAACATAAGCTGAAACTTTCTGACCGTAAAGTTCCGATATTTCAGCTGCCGCTAAATACATTCCCTTGTGCTGAAAAATTTCTCTCAATTTTTCTTTACCTAATTTGCTTACAACCTTAGTTGATAAGGCATATTCGGTAGATCTTGGTTTTCTTGTTTTCGGATAGTTGTGTTTCATTTTTATTTCCCCCATTTAATTTGATTTAATAGTCCCATATGATTTCTTATAATTTATCATATGTATAAATGTTTGACAGCAGGGGCGTTTTGGTTGTTTAGGTTAAGTATCCAGCACAACAAAACAAAAGCCCCCTAAAATCATTTACTTTCTTTTCCTTGAAAGAGCCACAAAAATGTTAGGTGAACCAGGTATCTTTTCATACTTTATCCCCAAATGAATTACAGCAGCTATGAAAGATCCGTTTGTAACGTAAGTGCCGTAAGCCCTTTCGGCTTCATGCTTGTATCCGTAGCTGGTGCTTTTTCTGTTTATCCCTTTGGTTTTCTTGATCGTATTCAGCCAATTGATGCAGGTTTCGATTTCCTTTATCTCTGGCAAATCCGTACTATGAGCTCTTCTTAATGTACCCTCAATTCCGAAAGCCGTCAGTGTGGGTTCTTTTTTAATTATTAAATCTAAATCTATCATGCATTTTACCTCCATGATATTTATCTGTTTATATGTTGGGTTTTGTTTTGTTGTGCTTTGGCTACGCAACAATACACGCCCCATAACGTTTTTCACTTTTTTCACTTGGCAAGTGAAAAACAATTTTTACTTTTTCACTGCAAAAAGTTTGATTATGACTCAATTTCCAAAGAAAGTGAAAAAGTGAGAAAGTATCCTCCATATCTATCGATATATAATACAATGATTACGAAGGATACTTATCGACTTATATTTATTTTTTATTTTCTCATGAATTTCAGTCGTATAAGTTTTTCACTTTCTCACTTTTCTTTGATTTCAGACTAAATTCTCAACAATTACAGTGAAAAAGGGCCTTTTCTTTTTTCACTTTGTACTTCTGGTTTTTCACTCTCCTTTACTGGTTTTTCACTTTTAATTTCCTTTAACAAAGTAAACTTCACTAATTGCTTACCGTTTGAAGATCTCTTTGAATAATGAACCGATCTATACTCGGCATATTTAGGCAGCCATTTTGTAAATGTATTCTGCTTGACTGGGCACTTTTCAAAAAAGTCACCTTCAAAACCAATGTGTTTTTTGAAAGTCACAAAAAGCTCATTGAGAATATATTCTTTCTCGATCTCAATATTTACATCTGCAAACTCTACAAATTCTGGTGAAGTCGAATCAATGAGTTTTCTTTCTGCCAAATTCTTATGATCGCATTTGATAAGCCCTTCATCCAAATAAAGCTGGACGCATTCAAGCATAAAGTTATCGAACCTTCTCCATTCATCTTCATTCCAGCCGTCAAAGAACAGGTGACCGAACTCATCTTCTGGTTTTCTCGTATCGGAATAATAATCACTGAACTCCACTTCGAACATTCTGTCCCTGTAGCTCGATCCGCTTCCTTTGATTGTGTAGTTAGTTGATATCATTATCTTTGGAGAGGCATCGAACTTGATCGAGAATGGAGTTTTATTTTTGTATTCTATCAGCATATCATCAGTAATGACCGAGAAGAGTTTTTCAAAGTTGAAGTTCTTATCTGCATCATTGAACTCAAGAACCTTCGTATCAAGTTTTACGGCTTGGAATGTAAATCTGTCACCAAAGGCAAAGTTCCTTGCATCTATTCTGACCGAGTTCTTAAAATATCCGATAGCTTTTCCAGTCAAGGATTTTCCAGTTCTACCTAATGCCTCGCCGTTAAGTGAGATAGCCTCATCACAAAGAACGACCACCTTTGCATTTGACTGATCTTTGTAATCGTGAAGCATGTAACCGATAGCCGAGCATTTAGATAAGAACCTTTTTTCATCTCCGCCAGAAACATTCCAAAGGAATTTTTCGAAGTCGGACATATTTGTTTTTGTTTTGATCTGAATGAAATCCCTTTTCAAGATAGCATCTTCCCAGATCTTTCCCGAAAGCTTATCATAGCCTTTGAAGACTGGATCATATCCCTTTTCCAAAGTAACAAACCCGTTCTGGTAGTAGATAAAAGCCCTCTGCCGCTCATCTCTTTTGAAATTGATTTCCCTATTAGGGATGCATTCAATAAGACTTTCGGAAAAATACCTTGATACCTCTTCATACATCTTTTCTAATATCATCTCTTTATACGGATCGTTAAGATTTTTTATATAACTAAGGATATGATCCTTGATCTGTATCAGAGATTTCTCTTCAACTACATTGTTTTTTACCTTTATGAATATGTAATCCTTATCCAAAAAATGTTTTGCAAAACCTTCTTCAGAGATGAAATCCAGATAATTAGTCAGAGCAATCTCAGCCGAAGGTTCTCCTTGCTTGGGCAAAATCACATTCCAGAACTTGCCATCTAAATTTTCGGCACTAGATTGGTTTGACTTTATCTTTTTAAGATTTTCACGGTTAGCTAATGTCAATGTACGCTTGGCTATTTCCTTGGTCACTTTGAAATTATCGGCAAATGCCCTAATCACCAGCATCTCATCAACTGGGGATTTGATCAATTTAACTATCTCCTTGATCTCATCTTCAGCTTTTTGTTTTTCGATCGGTTTAACGATATCATTTTTAACAAATATCTTTTCTAAAAGCCAGTCAATTCCCTTTGTTACCTTATCATTTAATTTCTTGAACTCACCGATTCCATTACTTCTTACGAACTCATCTGGATCTTTATGCGGGTCCAATAGATTTGGATCCAAAACAAAAGGAGTGATATCAGAGTTTTCAAGCAGAAGTTTTATAGCCGATTCAGTGTTCTTTGGACCTACGCCGTCTTTATCAAAAGATATGATAACGTTCTTAATACCTTTTTTATTTAACCCGTCCAAATGTTTTTCAGATAAACTGCCTTGCCCGATTGCAACAATGTTCTTATAACCCAAAGCTGGGAAATAAATGGCATCTGGGTATCCTTCAACTATAAGCAGTGTGTCGGTATCTTCAATCAAGTGGAGTCCGAAAAGATCGGTCTTATCTGTGCCAGGAGATGAACTATATCTTTGAGGCGGGAAAACTTTTCCGTTTACAATAATATTTTCTTCACCTTTGGGTTTTATGGATCTATAAATTAATCCCGTAATTAAACCTTCTTTATTTCTGTAAGGCCAGGCGAGTCTGAACCTGTCTCCAAAAGTTCCTATCAGTTTAAGTTCCTTTATCTCATCGGTAAACTCTGGGAACTCTTCATAAAGAAGTGCCTTTGCTTCATTTACCTGCGGGAAGTAAAATATCTCGGTCTGTTTTATCTTTTCTTCATCGAACTTTCTGTCATTGATTAGATAGCTTAGTACTTCCTTGCCTTCATCTTCAAATAAAAGCTCTCTTCCTTTTTCAACTATATGTTCTAAAAGCATGCTTTTGAATTCCAGTGCTTTTTCAGCTGCTATCTCTTCTTCCGTCTTTTGTTTGAACTTTAGATTTGAAGTATCGTATTTCTGATCTAAATGATACTCACTAATGAACCATTTAACAGCATCAATGAAGTTTAATTTTTTAGCATTCATCACAAGGTCTATTGTAGTGCCGCTTTCTTTGCAGTTATGGCAATAGCAGAAGTTCTTCTGTGGAATGACTTGAAAGCAAGTTCCGCTTTCAGAGGGGTGTTTTGTTGGGCAGTTGCCGATGTAACGGCTGCCGTTTTTTGTAAGGTTAAGACCGCCGAGTTTTTGTAGTACATCTTCGATCTTAATTTCTTTTTTGATATAGCTTAGAATATCATTTTGAGCCTTTTTGTTGTTGTACATGACTATTTAATTGATTTGAAGTTGATACTGAAGAGTGGAGAATACCCTTCAAGTTGCGGATGGAACTGCCGTAACTTAGCGGCTCGATTAAAAGCTCTTTTGAATAGAATTTATTAACCAGTTCCATTAAGGATTCATTCTTACTGAAAATGAATGTGGTGAATCCTTTTTCCCTGAAATGACCTTTAAGTGAATGCCCTTCGCATATAAGCAATGCACTCAGATAAAAATCCTGTGATTGAAATTGTTTTTCCATTTGTTGAATTTTGATTTAAGTAGTTAATAGTAGCCTATTGTAAGGCTTAAAGAAAGTTTTCGGTTTCCAGTTGTGAGAATATTAATAAAGTATTCTAATTAATATTATAATCTATTTGAGGACTGGAGTCAAACAGATTATTACATTTTTTTAAGTCATTTTAACCTCCTGTTTTTTATACCCAAATTCCGTGAATTATTTAAAAAGTAAATCTCCTGCAGAAACATATAAAAATATCTATCTATATTATATGGACAGCAGGAGACTGAAATGTAACCGCTTGCTTCAAACTATTTATTTTTTTGGAAATATTCTTTATATATTGGTTCTAATTTTTCCGCCGCTTTTTCTGTTATTTTTATAACTGTTTTTCTTGATATCTTTAATTTTTCAGCGATGGCTTCTTGAGTATACTCTTCACTTACCATCATCAATACTTTTACATCTCTTTCCTGAAAAGAAGTCATTAAATAATCTTCAAGAACATATCGCTGTAATGGTAGGGATAATTTATCCTTATATTTGATTGGGTCACGGCTTTTTCTAATTTTAATTTGTAATTCTTGTTCATCATTTAGTTCATTTGAAGGTTCAATTTCACATTCTTCATTTTCTTCAATTTCCTCATTTAACTCTTCTTCATTTTCTTCATTTAATTCTTCTTCATTTTTCTTATTTTTTATAGATTTGATATCTGTTATTTCTGCCTCATCATAAAATTCTTTGAGATCTTCCCTTCTACTTAGGTGTCTACTCTCGTTTTTTACGTATCGATCTTCATTTCTCGCGATCACTTTATAAACTCTATAAAATTTTAAAAAAACCTTGAATGAAATTAATAATTCTAAGTCCCGTTGACTTATTTCATTTCTCTTAATTAATACAGTTTCAAAAAATAATTTTCTGATACCCGATGAAAAATCTATATACTTTATAAACACCTCGTTAAGAAGAGGATTTTTATACTTTAACCTACGTATACCGATATTATGAACTATATATAATCTATTTTCCTCTTTTGTAAGTTCATATTCCTTTATTAAGGCTTTATAACCTTCTTTTGAAATAAATCTTATATAAGATTCAACTATGGGCTCAATCTTCAAAAGCAGGTATTGTTTTGCACTCCTGTAATCTACAAACATACTATGGATTCTAAGCATAGCACCAATTTTTGTATGTGCTTCTGACTTTTTAATGGATTCGATTGTTTTAATTAAATCTTTATAATTTTTTTTAAAGTTAGCTGAAGGGCTTTTTTTATATCTATCTTTTAAAATTACTAGAAATTTATCTAAAATTTGTTCTGCATTTGAAGCCATAACTTCTATCATTTCGCCACGAAATTCCGAATTTAATTTTGCAGTTCGGGTAAATAATATTTTTGTACTGTAGTAATTTATTAAGAATTGTCTTATTTCATTACGAATGTTAATTATTCTATAGTCTTTTATTAATATTTCGATAAAAGCAAATCCGCTGAAGGTTTCTTTAATGAATTTGTTATCTTTTTCCGTAATAACACTGGGATGCGGCTTTTTGTTTAAATAATCCCGTACAACTGAAATCTTTTTCATTTCTTCTTGTAAAAAAATTTCAAACTCTTCCTCATCTAAGAAAGGAAACTCTACTTTTTCCTCATATATTGCATCCTCCAGCAGTTCTTGTGTCTTTTCATTCCAAACAGTATATGAGAATTCTTTAAATAATTTTTCAAGAATTTTATATACCATCTCATCTTTTTGTGACTCAGATAAGCTATTAATGTATTTCTGCTTAGCTTTATGACTGCTAAATCTTGCATTTAATTCTGGATTGAATTCCTCTGACAGCAGTAAGTAATATGGATTATACTTACGCTCGGTTTTCCCCGCTCTATTAAAATCAGGTTTCTTCTTATGAGATAATACATTGTATTGATAATAATCAATCCATAAATCAGATTGGTCGCCTATACTGGGATCTTTGGGATCACTAAAACTTTTTCTAAATGAAGAGCGGAATTCTTCATTGTGAAAAAATTGATTCCAGATTGGTACAAATAGTCGACATCTATCATTTTTTAAGTTTAAGTTATTAAACTCTTGAATTTCAAATCTTAAACCATTGGTTAATGTTACCTCTTTCTTCACTCGTTTTCCTAATTATTATAAACTGGTACTTAATTATCGGTTTAATTAAAAAAAATAAAGGTTAAAAATTTTTCTCTTCACGGTTACTTTTCAGCTTCCTTCTGTACATATAATTTGAAGAATGGTGAGCAAAAGGATTATAATTCCAAGTCCCTCTTTAAATATTTATAAAATTTTCACCAGCGAAAGGTTACATTTTACGTTTTATCGGTCCATATATAAATAAAGAGCGGTAAAAAAATAATTAAAATATTTTTACAGCAAGGTTACATTTCACCTTTCATCTGTCCATTCCTTATTACAGGCACAAAATTCAATAACCTTATAACAAAACGAAGGAACAAAAAATGAAATCACAGTACGACAAAACTTTTGATCAGGCAGTAAAACATTTACGCAAGAACGATATCTTCAAAGCAATTAAGTTGTTCGATGAATGCCGTCAGATTGAACCTGCAAATCCAGAGCCATATGCGCAGTTAACCTCATGCTATGTGGACATCAATAATCTAACTAAAGCCGAGATGGTCATTAAAAAAGCATATGAGATGTATCCGAATCATTCGGTAATCAATTACATTCTGGCCCAAGTGATGATGATAAAGGGCAATACCCATGAAGCGATCGAGTATTTCAAAGCATCAATCAGTTTGGATATTCAAGAAGAATCAGCATATTCGAATTTAGTTTTTCTTCTTCTTAATAAATCTAAATTAATAATGGATGCCCTTGATTATCTTAAAATTGGTTTGAGCAAATTTCCGAATTCAGTAGACTTAAATTATTTAATGGCTCTGTTTTTAATCAATGAACCTGAAATGTTTAATGATGTGAACTATTTGAAAATAATCGATCACCTGAAAAAAGCGATGGGTAAATACAAAGTATTGGATACTGATGAACTCGATGTCTATTACTACCTTGCAGAAACCTATTATGAAAACGATGATATTAAAAACGCAGTGATCTATATGGAAAAATATCTGAAAATATACCCTAACGATTCAGAAATGCTTATCAAGCTCGCAGAATGTTACTTAAACACGGGCAAAGATGAAAAGGGGATGAATCTTCTAACCGAAGCGGCAAGAGATGGTGTTCCTTATGCAAAAGAAGTACTTCAATCCAGTTTCGGGATCAGCATTTAACAGAAGTTTATCTCATTCTTACTACCAGTATTCTACTCTATCAAAATAGCTTTCAAAATATCAATTGATCGGATTTATCAAATCCGAGTAACACATCCAGTAATGTGTATAATTTTTTTTACTTGCGGCATATTAGCCGCCAAGTTATGACTTAATCAGAACCTAATCAACAACCAAATTTCTCATTTAAAAAAGAAATTGTTAAAAAACTCTATAGGAGAAAACATGAAAACTCAAAAACAAAACAACTTAAAACAAAACAACTTAAAACAAACAAACTCAAAAGGAAAAAACATGAAAAAAGTTGAAATCACAACAGAAAACGGGGAAAGAAAGATCTTTATCAACGGCCAGGAAGCCGAATATCATGAAGCAATTACCGTAAAGGTGCCAATGCACCAAATTGAAAACTTGAAAGTAAAAGAACTTTCACAGTTTGAGGAAGTTTGGACTTGGCCAATTGAAAAAGATATAAACAACGATGACTATGGTTACTTTGGCAATTTCAGTGAAATAAGGATTGGTCTAAAGGTTGTTGATGAAAATGCCGCTGAACTTTGCGTTACGGTATTTGAGTCTAATGATATTGAAGAATTAGGTCTTAGCGATAATTATCATATCGAACTTGCAGAATTAGTAAAATCAAATCAATACCTGACGCTTTCGGAAGAAGTAGTGGGTGATTATACAGATGAAGAATTAGAAGAGATCAAAGAACATAATGAAAAGCAAAAAGAAAATCAGGGAGTAAAATTCTTTATTTCTACGGTAAGCAATGTTCAGTTTTTCGCATGCTTTGAAGGAAAAACTTACAAAGAGATTTTCATTCAATTAAATAATCTTCTAGAACATCTTGATTCAGAAACCAAAAACAGATTGAAGGAAAAATTATCAATAAAAGAATAATTGAATAACACTTAAAACAATTTGATCAATAAAAGATCAGATAAAAAACAATCAACAAAACAAAGCGGCCGCTTACGTAACTTCGTAGGCGGCTTTTTTTTATTTAAGGACAATTAGAAAATGAGAAACGTAATCTATAAGACATCCTCAAAAGCTTTAAATCCGCAAAAGAACTTCCTGCAATACGGATTCCCATTCACGTTAAATCCCACTAAAGGATGTTTCTTCGGTTGCAAGTACTGCTTCAGTTATTTGGCTTTAAGAAAAACTCCATCCGAATTTTTCCAAAATATCGAAATAAAAGAAAATATTGCCCAACTCTTGGATAAAGAACTTGGTAAACTTCAAGATCTCCCGCAGCACTTAAAAAGAGTTCAGATAAACGAGGCATGCGATCCATACAACCCGATTGTTTTTTCTAGGATGGAGAAAACAGACAAAAATGTAATGAAAGAGATACTCGAAGTTTTTGAACGCCATTGGAATCATGGTAATAAATGGATGCTTCACATATTGACCAAAAGCCATGTGATCGTAAAACATTTGGAGATTCTTGAAAGGATGAAGCATATGGTTCAGATTGAAATGAGCTTTGCCCACATAGATGAAAAGGAAATAAGAAATCTAGAAATGTTCACTCCATCAATAAACAAAAGACTTCAAACCATTAGAATTTTTTCAGATAAGGATATTTTTGTGCGGGTCATGGCTATGCCTTTCTTTGGAGATACAGATGATCTAACAAAACTGAAAGAGACAACTTTTGCCAGCGGAGCAAAGGCCTTCAAGCACAAGGAATTAAATTACTTTGATCGTAGTGAGGTGATCTCAACCAGTTATGACGAACTCCTTCAAGGAAACCTTTGCATTAGAAGCGGTAAAAACGATTTTTATAATGAGGATTTTATTATAAGAAGCGGCGAAGAGATAAGTAAAGGTCAAACCTTGGAAATATTGCTTCCGACCGTCATTTCAAAAAACAATTGGGCAGTTCCATCGAAACTAAATGAAAGACTTTCACTGCAAAAAAGCCCTATCGTTGATATGGGCTATTCGATGTTAAACAAGGAGAATTGGAATTGCATCATTTAATTAATTATCAAACATAAAACCCGAGGCTTTCTAATCCAGAGGCCTCACTAAATTAAATAGGAAGAATATGTACATACCAAAAAGAATAATAATTAACGAAAAATCGTTGAATGATCCGATTACAAAAGAAATAATAAACAGAGCGGAATCTTTGGATAAGTCTATTGAAATAATTTATAACAATAGCAGTCTTCCAGGTTTCCCAGAAAATATGAGCGATGCTGAAAGATTCCATTACATGAAGGAGTCGCTTTTAGTCTCTCCTCGTACAATCAGTTTTCTCGAACTTTTTCCCAGTCCAGGTAACATAGTTGAAAATCCAGCCATCATGGTCAAAACCATGATGCACTGCTGCTTTAAGTGTGAAGGTTGTTATCTGAATAAATCATTCAAGTACCAGCAGTACCAAAGGATCCATAGTAATCTCGGAATGATTGAAAATGAGATAAAAAATGAAAAATATATTTATCCTGGTATTATGACGTTATTGGAATTAGCTTCAAGATGTTCAAAAGATCCCATGACGAAAGTACCAGACGGTTTTAATACCATAGCAAATAAATTCCGTGACAAGTTATCTAAAAAAGGATCCGTGGAACTGACTTATGAAAAAGTATTTGACCACCTGAAAAACTCGTGGAAAGATTATCTGAAACCTCTGAATTTTGACGGACTCAATAATCTTACTATATCAGAAACCGAGATAGAGAAAATATTCGAAAAAGATAAGCAAAAGGAATTATCGTTTAATATCGGTGAATACACAGATATCGCAGGCATTGATCATATAGCAGGTCACCTTGATTTCTTTATAGATCTGTTGAAAAGGAATCCCGAATTCAAGATAAGGTTTTTTACAAAATCCGCTCAATTAGACTCCCTTTATAAGCATGACGGTGATAACCGTGTTTCGGTCATAATGGGATTAAATACCGAACATGTAATAAATAATTACGAGCACGGCACCTCATCACTTGATGACAGGATAAAAGCGATAAAGAAACTTCAAGAAAAAGGAGGTTACAAGATAAGACTTCAGATAGAGCCGATAATCTTCTACACGGGATATGAGAAAGATTATATCGATATGGTCGGAAAAGTCATGCAAAATATAGATCCGAAGAAAATTTATCAAATTAACATCGGAGGTTTAAGGTTAACTCATGAACTCAGAAACATGTGCAAGGATTTTTTCCCGCAGTCAAATTTCTTTGACGAACCAATGCAAAGAACGCAAGGAAGTTATGATAAATTGCGTTACGATTTTGATCAAAGGAAAACGATCTACCGAAAATTGATAGAAGAATTCGACAAGCATACCAATTGCAATATCAATCTTGCCGCGGAAACAGCAGAAATGTGGGATGAACTTGATCTTGATTACAAGGAAATAACGGGTTAAGGGAATTTTAACTCCCCTCTTTTCGATTTGAATTTTCAAATCCAATGTTAAAAGACCGCAATCAGCGGCATACATATAAGTCATCCTTTTAGGTATAAGAAACCTGTAGAGGATGTACTTATTAAATAAACTGAAACCAAAAAATATCAAATGGCTCAAAAAATCGATTTAAGCAAAGGCAAGGCTCAACTGCCTGCCGCAAACATTGATCTGAAAACATCCGCTCTTTCACACTCAGCGGAATCATATTCAACTAATCTGGAATTTTTAATTCAAACCTATCCCAGCAAGATACTCTTTAACATCAAAGAAGCTGCAAAACTCTTAGGACAAAGCTATGAGTCGATAAGGATCAGAATTAAAAACGGAAAGATAAACTCAAAATCTTTCGGCACCAGGAAAATGATTCATAGGGATGAACTGGCAAAAATAATAACGGAGGGTATTATGTAAAATGTCTATAAGAAAGAACAAAAGCGGGACTTACCGTGCCGATGTATATGATATAAACGGCAAAAGGATCCGCAAGGATTTTAACAAAAAATCAGAAGCTGAAGTATTTATAAACAAAATTGAAGGAACAAAGAATGAACAAAAACTGGGAGAATCAAAAGTTAAAAAGCAAAGAAGAACTTTCAATGATGCATTTGATGACTTCAAACTCTCAAAAGCCGATCTGAGGGATAAATCAAAACAGAAATACAACTTTGTTATAAATCAATTCAGATATTTTATTGACTCACTTAATTATAACTATGTTGATGAGTTTACTTCTCAGGATGCAGATGACCTTAAAAAAGAACTGGTAAAGGAAAAGCAAGATCCGAAAGGCAATACAGTTAAGGTAATTAAGGCAAAACCTAAGACCGTGAACTTCTTCATACAAACAATTAAAGCGTTTTTTGGAAGTGAGGTAAACAAAGGCAATATCAATAAAAATCCTATGCAGCACGTAAAAAATTTGAAAGTGGAAAAGAAAAGGCCAGATTATTTTACTGCCGAGGAATTAAAAAAGTTCTTTGACCAGAAAATGCCAGATGCCTACAAAAATGCTTTTACTGGACTTCTGCATACTGGAATGAGAATCGGTGAGCTTAAGAACCTTACATGGAATGATATAGATCTTAACCGAAAGCTGATACATGTAAGACCGAAAGATGAAGTAAAAGTTAAAACATTTTATTCTGAAAGAAGCATCCCGATGAACAAAACCATGCTTGAGATGATCACTAAGCTTAATAAAAATAAATCTTCGGATACCTATGTTTTTCCGTCAATCGAAGGGAAAAAGTTAAGCGATAGAAGGCTTCTTGAAGCGTGCATAAAAATCGGAACTGAAGCTGGGATAAAGTCAAGGCTTTATCTGCATAAATTCCGTCACACATTTGCCTCTCAACTGGTTCAAAAAGGAGTAAGGATTGAAGTGGTTCAAAAACTATTAGGGCACGCCAATATCCAGGAAACCATGATATACGCTCACTTGAGACTAGAGGACAGGCATGATGATGTATCAAAACTCGATTCGCTGATTTAATTTTTCAGCGATGAATAAAACAGTAATAAAAATATAGCCGCTTCCGTTTATGAAAATGGGGGCGGTTTTTTTGTGTATGGAGGTAAAATGAGATTAGTGGATTTACTTGATTTAATTCAAAATGAAACAGAAACTGAAAATTACCTGCGGCAAATCGGTATACTAAAAAGATTTGATTTTTGTATCAAGTGCGTATCAGATAAAACAGGTATCGTAAGGAGGAACAGATTTAAGTGCTATAAATGCAAATCTGAATGGAGTACAAGAAAAAACAGTATACTTGAAACATCATCTTTAAGTTTACAACAGTTTCTTATGGCCGTTAAATTATTTGAAATGGAAATAAATGCACAAAATTGTTCGGCTGAGTTAAATTTAGGATACAAAGCTGTGCATAATCTTTATACATCCATAAGATTTTCTATTTCAGGATTAAATAAAAGCTCAATTGAAAAATTCAGCAGAGTTACTGCGCAAGAAAAAAGGATTGGTATTGAAAAACAAAAAGATGGATTTTGTTTTAATTATACTGATCCATCAGAAAACTATTTTTCAATGTTGCGGAGTAAAGGAAAAATCACTGGAGTAATTTATGAGTTAAAATTTAATAAGGTAAAGAAAACAATAAAAAAAGGTAACGATAAAAAATTCAGTGAGTACAATGAATTCTGGAGATTCACTAAGGAAAAACTCATGAAGTTCAACGGTGTAGAAGATAAATATTTGATTTTGTATTTAAAGGAAATTGAATTCAGATTTAATCATAAAAAGGATAATTTATTTGATGAAATTTGCATGAAAATAAGCGAATTTGATTGGGTGGCAAATAAGGCATAAGCACGTTAAAAATAGGATTGGTAAATTTTTCTTGTGACTATTTTGTGACTAAAAAATGACCAGGACAGATTTTTTCAGTGGTTTTTATGGTAATAATTGTAAGAAATTGTTGAATAATTAAACAAAAAAGCCCAAAAACAATGTTTTCGGGCTTATAAAATACTGGGCGGAGAGTCAGGGATTCGAACCCCGGAAGGACTTGCATCCTTAACGGTTTTCAAGACCGCCGCATTCAACCACTCTGCCAACTCTCCATAGTTGAAATTATCAAAATTTCAGATTTCAAATATATGAAAATTTATTACTCTTGTAAAGAGCTAATTTAATCTTATTTACCATTTTTTAAAAATAAATATTGCAGCCAATACTATAAATCCAAATCCAACTAAATAATTCCATTTAAATTCTTCTTTCAAATAAAAAATTGAAAATACACTGAATACAACCAGGGTTATTATTTCCTGAATCGTTTTTAATTGCGCGGCATTAAATTTTCCGTGTCCTATTCTGTTTGCAGGAACTTGAAAAACATATTCCGCAAATGCGATAAGCCAACTTACTAAAATTACTATCATTAATGGTTTATCTTTATAATTCAGATGCCCGTACCATGCAAATGTCATAAAAATATTGGAAATTAAAAGTAAAATTATCGTTTCCATTTTTCCTTCAAAAAAATTTCCCAAAATTACTTTTTTATTTTTTAAAAGAAAATATTATTTTGTTTGCTTAATCAATAAAAATCAAATTAAAATTATTATGAATGAATTTAAAAGTTTCGCAAAATTTTTAGCCGATGAAAGCGGCAAAGTAATTAATAATTATTACAGAACTTCTTTTCAAATTGATACAAAATCCGATGAATCGCCCGTTACGATTGCCGATAAAAAAGCCGAAGAAATTATGCGTGAATTGATTATGAAAGAATTTCCCGACCATGGAATTTTAGGCGAAGAGTTTGGAATTCATAAGGAAAATGCAGAATATCAATGGATTTTGGATCCGATAGACGGAACAAAAAGTTTTATATGCGGTACTCCGACTTTCGGGACTTTGATCGCTTTAACAAAAAATAACGAACCGGTTTTGGGTGTAATTAATCAGCCGGTTTTAAATGAATTCTTGATCGGTGATAATTTTTCGGCGGAGTTAAACAATTCAAAAGTTCAATTAAGAAACTGCAACAAAATTGAAGATGCGGTTCTTTTAACAACGGATCATTTGAATATTGAAAAATATCAAAATATAGATTCGTTCAATAATTTAACGCATAAGGTTAAACTTTACAGAAATTGGGGCGATTGTTTCGGCTATTATTTGGTTGCCACCGGATTTGCTGATATTATGATCGATCCGATAATGTCAATTTGGGATACGATGGCTTTAATTCCGGTTATTAAAGGCGCGGGCGGCGTTATTACTGATTATTATGGAAACGATGCCGTTAAAGGAAACAGCACAGTTGCCGCTTCAAAAGAAATTCATGCGGAAGTTATTAGAATTTTGAACGGGAAATAAATTTAAAGATTAGTGCCGAAGGCATCCCTGCGGGAAAAGATTCAAAGATAAAAAGATTATTAAATTTAATATATTTTTATTTTCGTCATTCCGGCTTGTACGGAATATTTCTTACCTGAAATTATAAATCATTTTAAACTTGCGATTATGAAAATTAAATCAATATTTTACTTATCGTTTCAATAATTACTTAAACAGTTGTGAGAAAAAGGATTCCGGACAAGCCTGAATGACGGATAAAAAGATTTCACGTTTCACCCGCAATAACCAAAGATAATATTTTCATCTTTTTATTTTTTCTTCTTTTTCGGCGGTGGTGATTTTAAACTATCAGGTGAGTAAAATCCTTCATTTATCAAACTTACAAATGATTTGTAAGCGGTTATTGAAATTTTAAATGATTCGTAAAATCCGGTTGATTCAATTTTTACTCCGTTAATTTCTTTTGAAATTGAAACTGTGGAAATAAGTTTATCATCAATTATAAGATCATTTTTAAAATTATTTTTCTTTTCGTTCAAATTTTCAAATCCGTGGTAAATTCCTTTTTTGGCATTTTGATAAGCGATATCAATTTTTGATTCAAAATTTTCCTGCGCAAAACCTAAAGTTGCAAAAAATAAAAACAGAATAAAAAACTTCATCTTTTCTCCAAAACTTTTTGAAACCAATTCTTTTTTCATGCATCATATCTTTATAAAATTAAAAGAGGAAATAAAAATGTCAAATAGTGTAATTATCGGAACTGATAATAATTTCGGAACGGAAGTTCTTTCTTCAAATATTCCCGTGCTTGTTGATTTTTGGGCACCTTGGTGCGGACCTTGCAGAATGGTTGCTCCCGTTGTGGAAGAAATTGCAAAAGATCTAACTGGAAAATTGAAGGTAGTAAAAATTAATACCGATGAAAATTATGAAGTTGCTTCCAAATACGGAATTATGAGCATACCAACTTTGGGAGTTTTCAAAAATGGAAGAATGGTTGATGCAGTTATCGGCGCGGTTCCAAAACAGCATTTAGTAAGTAAATTGATGCCTCATTTATCTTAGTTAATATAGATAAAGACCAAAACGAAAAAACCCCGGTTGAAAAACCGGGGTTTTTTATTAAAAGGAGTCCTATTAGCCTTCTACTATTGCGTCTACCGCGCAAACTTCAACACATGATTTGCAATTATCGCACATTTCAGGTGCAATGTAAGTATGATCTTCTGAAAGAGGAGCTTTTACTTCACCGTTAAATTCGTAGCTATCTCCTGCGCCATATATTGCATTATGTTCACATTCATCTACACATGCTTGACAGCTGATGCATTCATCTGTAATTACCATTTTTGATATCTCCTATATTGAAATATTAAATTATTTTTAAGTTTCCTTTTAAATTACAACTTGCGTGCCAAAGTCAAATTGCTTTTAAAAGAAAACTTTACCCCCTAAAAAATTGTTTTTTTTATTAAATAGCAATATTTGAAAATTAATTTCTTTTTGCATCAATCTTGACAAAAAAGTCATTATCATGTTTGAGAATTAATTTTTCAAAAATATAATTTCTTTTCCTGAATTTTAGAAAATTTAGATTTTGTTATTTTATTTACAATCTTTACATTTGATGAATTATTTTAAACTTTCCAAGATTTTAATGTCTAAAACTATAAAGTCAGAAAGAAACCGTTCTGTTTCTTTATCAGATGAAGAAATTTCTTTATTCAATAAAAATTTGATCTCGAAATTCCCTAAATTTAAATTTGAAAATCTTCCGGTTGGAACAATCAACGGGAATTTCAAGGATTGGATAAAATTTTTACCGGAAGATTCAATAGATCTTTTATTTTTGGATCCGCCTTATAATCTTCATAAAAATTTTAACGGCTGGAAATTTAACAAACTCGAAATTACCGAATACACAAATTGGCTTGATGATGTTTTGAAATCATTAAAACCTTTATTAAAACAGACCGCTTCAATTTATATTTGCGGCGATTGGCTTTCTTCTACTTCAATTCACTTGGCGGCGGCAAATCATTTTATTGTGCGCAACAGAATTACATGGGAGCGCGAAAAAGGACGCGGCGCAAAACAGAATTGGAAAAATTCAAGCGAGGATATTTGGTTTTGCACAATGAGTGAAAATTTTACTTTTAATCTTGATGCGGTAAAACTGCGCAGAAAAGTTTTGGCTCCATATAAAGAAAACGGAAATCCCAAAGATTGGCAGCAAACCGAAAACGGAAATTACCGCGATACGCATCCTTCAAATATGTGGAACGATATCACGATTCCGTTTTGGTCAATGCCCGAAAATACTGAGCATCCGACGCAAAAAAGCGAAAAACTTTTAGCAAAAATTATTCTTGCAAGTTCAAATGAAAATGATTTTGTTTTAGATCCTTTTTTGGGAAGCGGCACAACTTCGGTAACCGCAAAAAAATTGAACAGAAAATATTTGGGAATTGAACAGAATTCGGATTATTGTCTTCTTGCCGAAAAAAGATTGAGTTTAGCAGAAACGGATAAAAAAATTCAGGGATTTTCTGACGGAGTTTTTTGGGAACGCAATACTTTTCAGATGCAAAAGTAAAATTCAAAATTCATTTTATTTTCAAAATCTGAATTTGAGATTTTAAAAAAATAAGTTTTATGTTATTCCGATTTCGGAACCGTAAACTATTCCAAGTTTCTAAATGATTTTTATCATTCGAAATTATTAAAGTTATTTTGAATTTTTTCATAAATGATTCAATAATATTTTTAATTTCGTTTTAAAATTCTATATTTGAAAAATCTTTCCGCAGAAGTTCTGAATTTATTTCATCAATCATAAAATTTCGGGAGCGTTTTATGGAATTGGAAACTACCGTACAAAACCAAACTTCGCAGCGTTCGTATCAACTTCCTTTTATTATCGGCAAAACCTCAAACGATATGAAATTTGTCGGATTGTTCCACATAATTTACGGAGCGCTTTGCTGTCTCACAATTATCGGAGCCTTGATAGGAATCCCTTTAATTATAGCAGGATTGAAACTTCGTGAAGCGGGAGATTCATTTTTGTATTTCAGAGATTCAAATGATGCTTCGTTACTTGAGCGCGGATTTGAACAGCAGGGAAAATTTTTCAGCATTCAAAAGATTTTGATTATTGTCGGTTTGATCTTTATGGTCATCTATTTCATCTTTATTTTTATGCTGATCGGTTCGGGAATTTTCGATGCCATAAGCAATCAAGAAGTTTATTATTAAGCAAAAAGCGGGAAATATTTTCCCGCTTCTTTTAAAATTATTTATTCTTATTTAACCGAAGCAATTTTGATTTGCTTAAAACTGTTAAGAATTTTTTCAAAGACCGGTTTATAATCTTCAAAAGATGGTTCATCGGAAAAACAGATCATCTGAATAAAACTTGTTTCTGTTTCAAAAGCAGTTCCCAGATAATGAACATTAACATCGCGAACGTTCAATGCTATTTCATATTTTGCTTTATTGAAATTTCCCTCTTTAATTTTTACTGAATCCACAACTTCAAATTCATTTGAGTTATAATAAAATCTATCCCAAATGCCTGTAAATACAGTATCAAAATCATATTCATCAAAATCAGAAATTGCTTCAACAAAAATTATTAGCCGCATTATTTGATTTTGTTCTTGCCTGAAATGCGGCACCATCAACAAATTCTTGATCGGTTATCCAATTATCAGGCACTGAAATTGAATATTCATTTTCGATAAATTCAAACTCGGCGAAATTTGTATTGGCAACATCTTCATGTAATAATTCCTGCTTGCGCGCTTTAATTCTTCTTTCAAGTTCGGCTGAATTTGCCAAAACAGCTTCTTCGCCAATAATCATCGCATTTTGCAGAATTACCGGAGATTCTTTAATTGATTTTTGTCCAAGCTCGGATTTGTAAAAAACGATCAATTGTTTTAATTCTTTTTCAGTGTAAATTTCCGCATAAATCTTCGCAAATTTATTTTTTATTTCATCGGTTGAAAGTATTTCAACAAAAAAAATTTCCAAAACATTTTTATAATCAACAAGATTAGGATCAAATCTCATTTTCTGTTCCAGTGTTTTGATTGTTGAAAGCTTAATAAGATTTACAAAATCTGCATGATCCAAAACTTGATGCGCTAATTTTTCTCTTTCGGTAAGATTTTGTGCAAGTGATGCAAAATTTAAAGCTGTAAGTAAAAGAATAACAAATTTAATTTTCATTTTGCCCCAAAGTTTTTTTGATGTTTCGGAATTTATGAAATTAAATTTGCTTTTTCAAAAATGAATTTGTTTTTCAAATATCTTTTTAAGTGAATTTAATTTTTCGAATTTCTTTTTAAAATAAAAAAGCCGGAATATAAACTCCGGCTTTCAAATTTTGCAATTATAAATTTTCCTGAATTGAATTTCCGTCACTATCAACATATTTGATTTCGTAATTCAATTCTTTTAATTTACTTTCAATTTTATCTTTATCGCCGACAACAACCCAAATTAAATTATCGGGTTTTAAGTTCTGTTTTGCGGCATCGGCGATTTTATTCAGTGTTAATTCTTTAACATTTTGCGAGTAAGTTTCGTAATAATTTTCAGGCAAATTGTAAAGTACAACAGTCGCTAAACTATTTAAAATTGCGTTGGAAGTTTCCCATGAGCCCGGCAATTCTAAAGTTTGATTCAATTTGATCTTGTTCAATTCATCTTCTGTTACGGGTTTGCCATCCAAATATTGCGTAACTTCTTTGTAAATTTCCTGCATTGATTCCATTGTTTTATCGGTTTGAACAAGCGCCGAAACTATAAACGGTCTTTGCGATTTTGTATTCATAATTCCGCTGCGCGCGCCGTATGACCAATGTTTATCTTCGCGAAGATTCATATTAATTCTTGATGTAAAACTTCCGCCCAAAATTTGATTCATTGATTCTGTTGAAATGTAATCTTTTTCATTAATTGCGGAAACTACCTGAGCGGCATAAATAACTGATTGCTCAGCGCCCGGACGGTTTACAAGATAAATTGTTTTTCCGGCTTGCGATGAAACTTCGCTTATATTTTTTTGAGGAACTTCGCCGCGTTTCCAGTTTGAAAAAAGTTTTTCGAGTTTCGGTTTGATTTCATTCATAGAAATATCGCCGACAATTATCAAAGTTGAATTGTTAGGTTTAAACCATGTTTGATGAAATTTTTCCAAATCGGCTTTTGTAATTTTTTGAATTGAATTTTCAAATCCGGTTCCGGTTAAAGGATTTCCGTAAGCGTGATTTTGTCCGTAAAGAATTTGCGGCAAAACTCTGTAACCGACTGAAGTCGGAGTTGATTTTTCTCTTTTGATTTGCGCCAATCTTTCACTTTTCAATCTTTCCAATTCATTTTCAGGGAAAGAAGGATTTAAAATTACATCAGCAAAAAGATCAAGTGATTTATCAAGATTTGTTTTTAAAGATGAAAGATAAACGCTTGATGCATCTAATCCTGATGATGTTGAAAGCTGCGCGCCAAGCATATCAAGCTGTTCGCTGATCTGCAAAGCGTTTTTCGATTTTGTTCCTTCATCCATCATATTGCTTGTTAAACTTGCCGTTCCGGGAATTGAATTTTGATCTGCCGAAAATCCCGCATCAACTAAAAGCTGCATGTTTATTACAGGAATTGAACTTCTTTTTGCAAGAACGATTTTCATTCCGTTTGAAAGTTCAGCTTTTTCAACTTGCGGAAATTTAGCGTCAGGCGCTTCATCTGTTGCGGGAAGTTTGCTTCTATCGGCTCCGCTTGCAGCAACTTTAAATTCCTGATAAGGATGAACTTCCAAAACAAATTTTCCATCAGAAAGCCATTTATTTGCAACGGATTTTAGATCGTTTGCGGTTGCGGATTCGTAATTTTTGTAGATAGTTTTGTAATATTCGGGATTTCCGCCGTAAACTTCGCATTGAGCAAGAATATCGGATTTTCCACCGAAACCGCCTATGCGTTCAATTCCGCGAACAAAATTTGCATAAGTCTGAGTTTTAACTCTCTGCATTTCCTGCTGAGAAATTCCTTCATTAAAAATTTTATTTAATTCATCATTTATCGCATTTTCAACTTTTGAAAGTTCAACTCCGGCTTTTGCGGTTGCAATTATATAAAATTGACTTCCAATTTCACCTGAACTTGCGTAAGCATTTACATCAGTTGCAATTTGATCAGTGTAAACTAATCTTTTATACAATCTTGAAGTTTTTCCCGAAGCCAAAACATCGCTTAAAAGTTCAAGCTGATTAAACTCTTTATTTTTCCATTCGGGAACGTTCCAAACCATATAAATTCTTGATTGCGGAACTCTATCCTGCATTTGCATTCTGTGAGTACCGGTTCTCGGAGCAACCCAAACATCTTGTTTTGTAATTGGAGGTCCTGCGGGAATGTCACCGAAATATTTTTCTACTTTTTCTTTTACTTCAGTTGGATTTACATCGCCTGCAATTACTAAAACTGCATTTGCCGCGCCGTAATAAGTTTTGAACCATTCATGAACATCGTTCAATTTTGCTGAATCGAGATCTTCCATATAACCGATCGTTTGCCAGTTATAAGGATGATTTACGGGATAAGTATTTTCTGAAATAGCCCAATAAATTTTTCTTCCGTAAGGCTGATTTTCGCCCTGGCGTTTTTCATTTTGAACAACTCCGCGCTGCTCATCTAATTTTGCCTGAGTAACTGCGCCAAGTAAATGCCCCATTCTGTCAGATTCCATCCAAAGCGCAACATCAAAAGCTGATTTAGGAACATTCTGAAAATAATTTGTTCTGTCTTTATTTGTAGTTCCGTTCAAATCCGTAGCGCCTACTCTTTCGAGCGCCTGAAAATAATCATCATCAAAATTTTCACTTCCGTTGAACATTAAATGCTCGAACAAATGCGCAAATCCGGTTTTGCCTCTTTTTTCATTTTTTGACCCGACATGATACCAAACATTTACCGCAACAATCGGCGCTTTATGATCTTCGTGCACGATCAAAGTTAATCCGTTATCCAAAACAAATTTTTGATAAGGAATATCAACTTGCGGAAAATTTTGTGCTTTGATCAAAATTGAAGAAAGAATTACAAAGAATAATATTTTGATTTTCATAGAACCTCGAAATTTATTTGTTGAATTTAATTTCATTTTAAAGCGGAAAATTTATGCAGATTTTTTTTGATTTTTGAAAATTCATTTATGGAATTTTAGATCATCATTTAAATTGATTTTAATTTAATGAAAATAATCCGTAAAGTTTGACGATTGGAAAATAAAAAAGTTCCGTTTAAGTATTTATTTTTCTCTTTTTTACAATTTCAATTTTCTTAATATGAATATAGAAAAAATTATAAATCATTTTAAAGGAGGAAATATGGCTGCGGTTCAACAAAAGTACAATGAAGTTGTTGATCTTGTAAATCAACATACTGTTGAAGGAAAAAAAATTCAGGAAGAAAACGGCGTTTTGAAAATTTGGGCTACCGTTAATGATCAAAGTCAAAAAGATAAAATCTGGACCAAGATCAAAGAAATAGGCGGCAGAGAGCCAAGCGATCTTATTGCTGATATCAAAGTAAAAAATGCCGGAAGTACACAAGATTCGCAAAGTGCGGAAAATTTTGAAACTTACACAGTAAAAAGCGGTGATACTTTAAGTGCAATTTCAAAACAATATTTAGGCGATGCAAACCGCTATAATGAAATTGCAAAACTTAATAATATTGCAAATCCCGATAGAATTGATGTCGGACAAAAATTGAAGATCCCGAAAAAATAAATTTTTTAATTTAACTTTTAGAAAATGAAATCAGGATAATAAAAGCCGTCATTTAAGTAAATTTAGAATGACGGCTTTTTATTTCATTTTGGAATTCAGCTGAGTATTTGTGAATAAATAATTAACACTATTAAATTTTCCAATCTTTTATTACCGGATTTTTTCCCCACAATAAATTTGGGATTTATTGTTTTTTTAGTTATCTATAAAACATAACCTAAAAAATATATTTAACCGGAGATGTTTATGGCATTAGCGCAAAGCAAAGTTTACACAGTACTTTACACACTAAAAGATTCCGAAGGCGAAATAGTTGACGAAGCAACAAGAGAAAATCCGTTTTTGTTTATGAGCAACGCTGATCAAGTTCTTCCTTTATTTGAAAAAGAAGTAAGCGGAATGTTGATAGGCGGGAAAAAGAATTTCACCATAGATGCAAAAGAAGGTTACGGAGAATATAAAGAAGAAGCTATTCAGGTTGTAAGCCGCAATGAATTTCCTCAGGATGTTGAACTTGAAGAAGGAATGCAGATGGTTGCAAATACACCTGACGGACACCAACTTCCTTTCGTAATTACTGATTTAAATGATGATGAAGTTACTATTGATTTTAATCATCCGCTTGCAGGCGAAACTTTAAATTTTGAAGTTGAATTAATTGATGTCCGTGATGCAACTCAAGAAGAAATTGCCCACGGTCATGCTCATGGCGGTGATGGTCATCATCACTAAAATTTAGATTAAATAAATTTTATTTTGATCCTCTTTCTTTTTTAAGCAAGAGGATTTTTTATTTTAAATTCATTTTTTTCCCAAACCGAAGATTAAATTTTCCCTCAGAATATTTATTATAATTTTATAGGAATTAAAAATTCAGGATTTTGATTTTGGAAATTTAGTAGTAAGACAAAATTCTTGTTTTAGTTCAAATTATATTTTTCAGAATTATTTCAAAATAGACTTTCGTTTTTAGAATTATTTTAGCATATCAAAAAAAATTTCACATCTTTTAAAATATTTTCTTCACTTAATTGACATTCGTTTTTTTAATAATTATCTATATAATATAAGGGTAATATCAGAGTACTGTTTTTCGGGTGATTTACTTTTCAAGGGCGTTCGACTTTTTCATCATTTTATATTTTCAAAAAATCTCACATAAAAAAATGGTGAATTACATTCAATCATAAAAATAAAATTTTATTTAAATAATCAGAGGTGCTAAATGCAAGTTCCCTTTTTGGATCTAAAGGTGCAATACCAATCAATTAAAGAAGAAGTTAATGCGGCAATTCAAAATGTTTTGGAAAACACCGCGTATGTTTTAGGCAAACCCGTAAGTGATTTTGAAAATGAATTCGCGCAGGCGCACAATGCAAAATATTGCTTTGGAACCGGCTCAGGCACAGATTCAAATCACATTGCGCTTTGGGCTTTAGGAATTAAAGCCGGCGATGAAGTTATTATTCCCGCTAATACTTTTATTGCAACCGCTTGGGGAGCAACTTTATGCGGAGCAAAACCTGTTTTTGTTGATTGTGAACCCGATAGCTATAATATTGATCCTTCTAAAATTGAAGCCGCAATTACACCGAATACAAAAGCAATTGTTGCGGTTCATTTGTATGGACAGCCCGCAGATATGGATGCGTTAAGAGAAATTGCAAGAAAACATAATATTCATTTGGTGGAAGATTGCGCTCAGGCTCATTTTGCAGAATATAAAGGACAAAGAGTCGGATCGCTTGGTGAAATTGCATCTTTCAGTTTTTATCCCGGTAAAAACTTGGGCGCTTACGGCGAAGGCGGAGCTGTTACAACAAATAATGAAGAACTTGCAAAAACATCAAAAATGATACGAGATCACGGCGCGCAGCAAAAATATCATCATGAAATTTACGGACATAATTACAGAATGGAAGGAATTCAAGGCGCTGTGCTTGGCGTAAAAATGAAATATATTTTGGATTGGACTGAATCCAGAAGAAAAGCTGCAGCAATATACCGCGAATTTTTGGGTGATTTTGATAAAATAATTCTT
Source organism: uncultured Melioribacteraceae bacterium (assembly GCA_965365345.1). Taxonomy (GTDB): domain Bacteria; phylum Bacteroidota; class Ignavibacteria; order Ignavibacteriales; family SURF-24; genus CBDUBH01. Next base: position 3,712 of record CBDUBH010000042.1, on the reverse strand, counting down.
CCGAAAGAAATGGAATACGCAAAACATGTTTATCATCTATTTGTAATTCGCGTTGCAGAAGGCGGAAAAGAACAAAGAGATCAATTGGCAAAATTCTTAAATGAAAACGGAATTGCAACAGGTTTGCATTACCCGATTCCGCTTCATGAACAAAAATGTTTTGAAGATCTCGGTTACAAAAAAGGTGATTTCCCTGTTTCTGAAAATCTTGCCGAATCCGGACTTTCACTTCCGATGTTCCCTGAATTGAAAAGAGAGCAAATTGAATACATTGCAGAAAAAATCAGAGAATTTTATAATAAACAATTAGTGGAGATTGCTGATGGAAAAGAAGAATATAAATAATGTAAAACTCGGCAAAGATGTAAAGATTTTTGATTTTGTTAATCTTTACGGCTGCTCTATTGATGACGGTTCTAAAGTAGGTACATTCGTTGAAATTCAAAAAGGCGCATTCATCGGAAAGAATTGCAAAATTTCATCGCACACTTTTATTTGCGAAGGCGTTCATATAGAAGATAATGTTTTCATAGGGCACAACGTAACTTTTATCAATGATAAAATGCCGCGCGCTACAAACCCTGATGGCTCGTTGCAAACAGAAGCTGACTGGAAACTGGAAGAAACTTTCGTAAAAAAAGGCTCATCGATCGGTTCATCTGCAACTATTTTGTGCGGAATTACAATCGGTGAAAATGCTATTGTTGGAGCAGGCTCGGTTGTTACAAAAGATGTTCCGGCAAATGCGGTTGTTGCGGGCAATCCAGCAAAAGTTATCAAAATGAATGAACCTGTTGTTTAATTATTTCTAAAAATAAAAAAACAAAATTCACCCATAAACGCTAAAGAGGATGACTTTCTTAATAGCATCCTCTTTTTCTTTTTCTGGAAGATTTATTGTTAATCAGGAATTCTTAAATTCCAGATCTTTTGATAAAAGCTTTTCTTTTTCTCTTTCCAATTTTATAATTAACAAGTTACACTGTTTTTCAAGATCATAAAGCAGAAATTTTCTGCTGAATTCCGGAAGTTCATTATCATTTAATTTTTTCACGTTTGAAATTTGCTGTCTTAATTCTTCAATTTCACTTGTCAACAATTCCAAATCAATGTGACTTTGTCCGTAAAATTCCTGTAAAGTCATTGCAACTCCTGTATAATGGGCTATTAATTTATATTCGGAAAAGTTTCGTAAAAGTTTAAATGATGAAGTATTAAATCTTTTTTGATGGAATATGACAGTAAAAATCCTCCTATTGCAAGGAGGATTTAAAGGAGAAATCCAAGGCTAAGGGACAACAAAAAATTATCTTCCGTATTTTGAAGCAATGAACGCAAGAATTTCATATTTCATCTGCTTTACCGAATTCTGAAATTCATTCAAAATCTCCTGGCTGTCGCGGTAACTTTTTTGCGCGGTTTCTTCAATAAGTATATTTGCCAGAGTTTTTGAGTATGCTAAATTTTGAACGAGCAAATCAATTATAATGTCTTGTTTGACACCGTGCGGAAGCTCGATTTTAAAATCTTCTTTTTTTTGCATGATAAACCTTGTATTAAAAATTTTTAACTTTGCGGATCAAAATTTTCTCCTTTTACGGATTTCAATTTAGCTCCCGCTTTTAATTTGCTTCCCTTTTCCAAATTATTTATCAGAAGAATTTTTTCAACCGGAATTTTCGGTGAATATTTTTGCGCAAATTGTTCTGCTGTCATATCTGAATCCAATGTTACAATTTCGATTGTCATTGGTTCAACTTTAAGTAAATTCGGATCGTTAAGCTGTTTAAAAGTTCCTATTGAATTTGCAAACGAATTTTGGTTTTTGTTCCAATTTTGCCTTCCGGTGTAGCCGATAATTTGATAAACATAATTTGCGTGTTCAACAAAAGCGGCAACTCCGGCAATTTCGCCTTGTTCGGTTTTTGCGCTGAATGTTCCCGAAGCCGCATTCAATCCGTTAATACTTCTTGAATCAACTCCTGTTGATTGAATTCCCTGTTGCGAAAATAATTCACGCGCTGCATTTTGTGCCGATTTTTGCGGCGATAAAGTAATTTGGATTATTGCATCCTGATCTTTACTAATTCCGATCACAGCTTGCTTTTGATTTACGGTTTGCCAATTATTCGGGAATTGATAAGTGAATTTTAATTCAGGATGATAAAAAGTAGTCCCTCTGAAAAAACCTTCACGCGGATTTTGTCCGAAAACAATTCCATTAATTTTTGAAAGATATTCTTCCTGATCAACTACTCCGCCGCTTAAATTATCTTTTTCAATTTGTTCAAGCAGTCTTTCTCTTCTGTTTGCAGGATTAGGATGTGTTGAAAGCCATTCCGGCATTCCGCCGCCGCCGCTGTTTTTTGTAACTCTATCAAGCATATCCATTACTGCAGGCAACTTTGCGGGATCCGCATTTACGTGCTGCATATATCTCAATCCGAGATCATCTGCCTGCTTTTCATCATCACGTCCGAATTTCAAAAACATCAAACTTAAACCCAGATTTGCAAGCTCGCCGTATTTTTGAAGTTCAGGTTTAAAGATCATTGCTGCGCCAACTCCAAGCTGTAAAATTTGCGCTTTGCTTAATTTTTCAACTGAGTGTTTTGCGGTTACATGGCCAATTTCATGTCCCAGAACTCCAGCTAATTCTGCTTCATTATTCAAGTGAGAAAGAATTCCGCGGGTAACATAAATATAACCGCCTGGCAAAGCAAAAGCATTTACCAAAGGATCATCTAAAACTCTGAAAGTCCACGGTAAACTCGGGCGCTCTGATTTTGCAGCCATATCTTTGCCAATTTGCGAAACATAATTCTGCAATGCTTCATCAGGATACAATCCCATAGATGCAACAATTTGCTCATCGGATTGTTTTCCCATTTCAATTTCCTGACCTTCGCTTATAAAATTAAATTGGCGTTCGCCTGTGGCTTTATTGGCTGAGCATTCACTGAATGTAAATGAAACGATTGCAATAAGAATAAAGAGATAATATCTCCATGCTTTTGCAATAAATCCGGATAAAACATTTCCTTTCTTTACAGGAATGAAAGATTTTTCCATTTTGCCCTCTGATTCCCCGGTGTGGGGAAATCTGCTTAAATGAATTTTATTTTACGAAGTGAATAACTTTAAATGATCCTCTTAATTATACATTAAATAAATAATTATAATAATTCAAGCATTTTCTAAATTATTTATTTACAAATGTTTAGATAATTTCATTTTTTGAATTTAAATGTCAAATTTTTCAATAATCCCTGAAAAGAAATTCAAGCACATCAAATATTTTCCGGCCAAGCTCTATTTTTCAAATTGAATTTTGCAAATCATAAAATTTTATCAACGAATTTTGAAAGATAGAATTATGCGTAACTAAATCTTTATGATGATTTTAATTTTCCAAAAGTGTAAATTTCAATCTTGCATAAAAAAAGAAATTGATGGAAATAACTTCACAAATCCGGAAAGATGAACTTTCACTGAAAAGAATATTTTTGTTTTGGCTGCCGCTTGCTTCAACCTGGCTTATGATGTCATTTGAAGGTCCTTTTTTAACGGCAATTATTGCAAGAATGGCTGATCCGAAATTCAATCTTGCCGCATACGGAATTGCGTTTTCGTTTGCGCTGATTATTGAAGCTCCCGTAATTATGATGATGAGCGCCGCAACTGCTTTAGTGCGATAAAGAATGGCGAACTC
>CBDUBH010000041.1:0-30261 GCA_965365345.1 uncultured Melioribacteraceae bacterium | reverse complement strand
CATTAGATGTTTATAGATTGAGTTACTTTAATTTATCTTTGCAATATACTTATTCATTGGCAGAAGGAACAGGTTCTTCTACAGCTTCCAGCCAAACAGCTATTTTCAGAAATCAAAACTTTGAAGCTCCAAAAGTAATTGCTCCTCTTGATTTCGATCAAAGACATACAGCAGTTGTTAATGTTGATTTTACAATTCCAAAAGGTGAATTGGGATTCTTAGAAAATTTCAATGCTAATGCTTTGATTTCGCTTGCTAGCGGAAGACCATATACACCGCTTAATTTCTTTGATATTCTATCAGCCACAAGTGGTGGACCTAGCACAACCGGATATGTAAATTCAAGATATGCTCCCGGAACTTTCAGAGTAGATCTAAAAGTTGAAAAAGGATTTAACTTAGGAAATAGCATGGCTATTACTCCTTATGTTTGGGTTGAAAATTTGTTTGATACTGATAATGCTATTAACGTTTACAGATCAACAGGTTCTCCTTATACAACAAATTACTTAAACACTGTTGATGCTCAAGCTACAATAGCAAATCAAACTAATCCGGAAGCATATGTTCAGGATTATATGTCACTAGAAAGAGATCCTGATTTCTTCGGTATTCCGAGATTAATTAAATTAGGACTAAAGATTAATTTCTCAAGTGCCAATCTATAAAAAATCAAATAGGTGGTAGTATTTATGAAAAACAAAATATTCTTATTTTTATGTGTGTTTCTTTCTTTAGCATTTGTAAGTAATTATACTTTTGCTAAAGATAGAGAAGGTGCAAAACCTTCAAGTAACTATAAATCATTAAATAAAACGAATGCATCGGGTAAAAACGGTGACTCATATCGTTTAAATATTAATAATGTAAATCTTCCTCTTAACAATAGAGGTATAATTGCCGCAGTTAATATTCCGCCTGCAAATCAAGGTGCCGGTGGAAGATATGCAAATGAAATTTTCCTTTTCTCTTCAGGATTTTTCATGAGCGGTTATACTAATGGAACATTATGGGCAAATGGTGTTGCTTCTGCTTCATTGGTTGAGGATTATGTTCCCGGAACTTATGAATTCGGTGAAAATGATTCTCGTAATGTTGTTTATGTTGTTAAAAGAACAGATCCAGCTTTTTCACAAAGTTGGCAGGATTGGAAAGATGCCGTTATCCTAGGCGCTGATTTTTATGATGGCGATGGAGATGGTGTTTATAATCCTACTGATAAAAATGGAAATGGAATTTGGGATGCTGATGAAGATATGCCTGATCTATTAGGTGATGAAACCGTATGGACAGTATATAGCGATAATAAACCCAGTTCTCAAAGAAGATACAGTGGTGTTACTCCTCAAGGTATTGAGATAAGACAAACTGTATTTGCATTTGCTTCTAAAGGAGCTATTGGTAATATTATTTTTGTTCGCTATAGAATCCGCAATACAGGCGCAGTAGCAGATGTTCTAAATAATGTTTATTTCGGTGTTTGGGCTGATCCTGATCTTGGTGAACCTACTGATGATCTTGTTGGTTCAGATATCGCTTTAAATGCTGGATATGTATATAATGGTGGAGAAGATGCTACTTATGGGGCTAATCCACCTGCATTCTTAATAGACTTTTTCTCAGGTCCTGCTGCCTTCATTCCTGGCGAAACATTTACAGATGACAATGGAAATGGAATTTATGATGAAGGCGAACCTACTTTAGATACTGCTTATAGTGTAAGAGGTCAATTAAAAGGTTTAGTTGAAATTCCCGGTGCCAGAAACCTTGGTATTTCTTCATTTATTCATTACCAACAAGGTGAACCTCCTATCCAAGATCCTAATAACGAAACAGAACTTCGTTACTATATGGAAGGTATGACTCAAGAAGGAACAATAATTGATCCTTGTACCTGGACTTTAGGAGTTGTTAGCGGTGTTGACTGTGCTACTATAGATAACAGATTCTGGTATTCAGGCGATCCTGTTACTGGAATTGGCTGGATCAATACAAAAGAAACTGATCAAAGACAAATGCAGAATACCGGTCCTTTCGAATTAAAAGCCGGTGCTGAAAATGAAGTTGAAATAGTTGCCGCTTATATCGTTGGACAAGGTAGAACGGGGGCAGTTAGTTCTGTTGCAGAAGCAAAAAGAATAGATTTGGGTGCTCAGTTCATTTTTGATTTGAACTTTGCTACTCCATCTGCTCCTCCTCCTGTTACAATTATGCCAAGAACAGATGATGAACACATTGATCTTTATTTTGATGTGTTTAAACAAGTTTCTGATGTTAATCAAAGTTCACAATTTGATATGAAATTTGAAGGTTTTAAAGTATATGCTTTAAGAACTGAAAATGCAGACAATGAATTCATCAATGGAATTCAAAATTATAAAGTTATAGGAACTTATGATGTAGATAACTTTATTAATGATGTTTACAAACAAGATGAATTTGGTATCCCAAGAATATTATATCCTGCAAATCCTGATAATCAACTAGATTTTGATGTTTACTCAGATTCGACTACCGGAAAACTTAAAATAACTATTGATCGTGATCCATTTACAGGTGGTCCATTAATTAAAGGTAAACCATACTATTTTGGTGTTGCAGGATATGCGATAAATCATATGGCATTATCAAATCTTGATACTAATCTTGCTTTTGGAACCCCTGGAGATTATGTTTTAAGTAATCAAAGTTTCTTCGGTGAAGCTGAAAATTCACTTTCAATTCCTGTTGGAAACATGGTTAAAGTTTACGTTGGTCAAGATCAATATGATCTAACCACTAAACCTCTTGAAGCTGAAAAAACTCAAGGTGCAACAGGAGTAGGAAATGTTGCTGTTGATTTTATCAACAAAGATGCATTGACCGGCGATACCTATGAAGTTACATTTGAAGTTGATAGTTCTACTGCAATTTACAGCACAACATTCGATCTAAGAAATGTTACTACCGGTGAGTTATTAATAGATAATTCTAAAGATTATTTATATGGATCAAATAATGTTGCCAGAACTCCTACTGAAGGCTTTATCTTGAAGGTTTCAGAAGAAGCTCCAGAAATTGGAGAAGTAGAAATTAATACAGCAACAAATTGGATAAATGAAGCTGATGCTAAATTCTTTTATGTTCCAAAAGATCTTCCCCAAAGTTCAAAAGTCTCTACTTTACCGGGATTAACAGGAGCTAACGGAAATTATGTTAAAGCTGATAAATTGAAAAGAGTAGTTATAAGATTTGGTGATGGTGGAAAAGCTTATAGATACTTGAATGGTTTTGTTGGCTCTAATATTACAAAAAGAAACTCCTATGTTTATGCTGAAGCAGTAACTGCTGCAGATACAACTGTAAATGGTGCTGTTGGTAAGCTTGGAGAAGGTTTTGTTGATGTACCTTTTACTGCTTGGATAGAAGATGATGTTACAGGTATTAAACGTCAATTAGCTGTTGGATTCATTGAAAGAAGTTCTAAATTGCCTGGCGGTAATCCTGACGGTCAGTGGACACCAGGAACTAATTTAGCGCAATCGCTAGAATATATCTTAGTCTTTAATTCTGATTATGATCCAAATGGCGGTCAGCAAGTATATAAAGGAGCGACTGATGGTACTACAACTTCTTGGGCTGATTTAAGAGGCGGCGCAAATTATAATGTTGCTGGTTCTAATTTCACTCCTGATGAAGTAAAAATGGCTAAATCTCCATATTTTGATGCTCTTTATGTTGTTGCCCTACCAAGAGTTGATGTGAATAACTTCTATACAGCAGGTGATGAATATATTATTCCTGTAGAAAATTATCCATATACACCTGAAGATAAATTTATTTTCCAAACTCAGAGAAATGGTGAGTTAACAACAGAGCAGAAAAAACAACTATTTGAAAATGTAAATGTTTTCCCAAATCCTTTATTCGGATTTAACGTTGCTACTTCTTATGAACAAGGCAATGTTGCTGATGATCCTTTTATTACATTTTCAAATTTACCTGAAGAAGTAACTGTGAAGATCTATTCATTGTCAGGTCAACTACTCAGAACTTTAACCACAGCTGACAAAATGGCTCCAAGTTCACAATTCTTAAGATGGAATCTTCAAAACGAATCCGGATTGAGAGTTGCTTCCGGTATGTATATGGCAATTGTTTCTTCACCGAATATCGGAGAAAAAATATTAAAGTTCGCAGTTATTTTACCACAAAAGCAATTACCTAAATATTAATGTTAAGGGGTTATTAATTTAGCCCCTTATAAAATATTTAATTAGGAGTTTTCAAATGAATAAATACATTAATTATCTATGGATCATATTAGTACTTTGTACTATAAGTCTGAATGCCGGTGACGTTGCCAGAAAAGGAACTACGGGTGCAGATCAGTTGCTTATTCCGGTTGGAGCTCGAGGAATTGCGACAGGTGGTGCTTTTGTTGCCAACTTAACCGGATTGGAATCAATTTATTACAATCCAGCCGGGCTTGATGTAAATCATACCCATGAAGCAATGTTTAACAATATGAGTTACTTGGCAGATATCCAAGTTAATTATTTTGCAGTAGCAGCTTCATTAGGCGATTTAGGTACCTTGGCACTTAGCTTTAAAACTTTGGATTTTGGTGATATTGAATTAACTACTTTTGAACAACCTGACGGAGTTCCAGGTAGAACTTATTCACCATCTTTCTTAACTACTACTTTAACATATTCAAAAATAGTTACTGACAGAATTTCTGTTGGTGCAAACTTCAAAGCAATTTCTGAACAAATTTTGAATACATCTGCTTTAGGTTTTGCTTTGGATATGGGTGTTCAATACCGTTTCAACGAACAATTGTCATTAGGAGCAGCGGTTAAAAATATTGGTACAAACATGAATTATGCAGGTGCCGATCTTCAAGGAAATACCGGAATTCCTAACGGACAATTAGGTTCAACAGGTTCAAGCGGAAATTACGAAATAATTACTGAATACTTCCAGATACCAAGTTATTTTGATTTAAGCTTGGCTTATAGAATTAGCATTAATGAACAAAACTATTTACAAAGTGCTGCTACCTTTACTGCTAACAGCTCACTTGAAGATAAATTCAACTTTGGATTGGAATATGGCTTTATGAATAGCTTCTTCGTAAGAGGTGGTTATAACGTAATGGCTGAAAATACTTCTGAATCAATTTATGGATTTACTCTTGGTGCCGGTGTTAATTATGAATTCAGTGAAGGAATGGGAGTTTCTTTTGACTATGCTTTCAGAGAAGTAAAAGATTTCCCTGATCCAAATCACGTTTTTACAGTTAAGTTAGCTCTTAAGTAAATTATTTTAGATCTTAACTTTTAAATGCCTATTGTATATATTTACAGTAGGCATTTTTTTTAGGAAGTAATATGAAAATTAAACTTATTCTTTTATTATTTATTTTATGGGGACAGTTATTATTCGGACAAACTCCAATCAATTTTGATTTTGATTATGCCCGTTTTAAATATGACTCAACTGCGGATTATTTGGAATTGTATTACTCCATACAGCAAAATACGATGACAAAAATTCCCAAGGAAAACGGATTTAATGTTGCGGGCTCGCTTACTATCCAAATAAAAAGCGACAACTCGGATTCATTATTAATTGATAAGAATTGGGAGATCAATAGTTTTATTTCAGATACTTTATCACAAAATAGAAGCTTGATAGGTGTTCTCGGTTTTATTTTAAATGAGGGTAAGTATAACGTTAATATAACTCTTAGTGATGCTGCTGATCCGGCAAAAAGCAAAACAATCTCTGAAAGTATTGACATATCAGTATTTCCTGAAGATCAATTCTCTATCAGTGACGTACAAATTGCTTCCAGCATAAAACAGGAAGGTGCTGATTCAAATTCTATATTTTATAAAAACACATTAGAAGTAGTTCCCAATCCAATGATGGTTTTTGGTGAACAATCACCTGTACTTTATTATTATGTTGAACTCTACAATCTGATGAAAGATACTGATCAGGAAAATAGCTTAATATTAAAAAGTTCACTTGTTAACAGTAAAAATGCTTTAATTTCTGAAAAGCAAAGAGATATTTCAAAATCAATAGATTCCCGAGTGGAAGTCGGAACAATAAATTTATCTAAGTTTCCAACGGATTCTTATACTTTGGTAATTTCGCTTTTAGATACAGTAAATAATCTTGGAATAAGCTCAGCAAAAAGATTTTATATTTATAACCCCTCAATAAAAGATACTACACAGATAGTTTATACAAGGTCAAATATTTACGAGAGCGAATATAACATTCTAAGCGAAGAAGAAGTTGATGACCTTTTCGAAAAATCAAAATATATTGCCACCGGGGCTGAAATTGACAGGTTCAAAAAATTAAACGATATTAAAGCTAAACGTGAGTTTATGTATAATTTTTGGCAAAAAAGAGATGCGAATATTGCAACCCCCCAAAATGAATACAAAGATGAATTCATGCGAAGAATTGATCAAAGCAATGAAAAGTACGGCACTATGCGCAAAAAGGGAATGCGGACTGATAGAGGCAGAGTATTTATAATTTACGGTGAACCTGATGAAATTGACCGCTACCCAAGTTCTGTTGATAGTAAGCCTTACGAGATCTGGCACTATAACCAAATTGAAGGCGGAGTTGTTTTTGTATTTGGTGATATTACGGGATTTTCCGATTATGAACTTCTTCACTCTACAAAACGCGGTGAATTAAGAGATGATAATTGGAACAGAAGAATCCGGCAAAATTAGTTTTGAAAAATTCTCTTAAAAATAAATTTGAGTTTTTTGCTTTCGATCTTTTATCAAAATCATTGAATTTTTTGGGTTTAGAAAGATCTAGAAAATTTGCAAAGGGATTAGGTTACATTTTCTTTTACCTGATCCCTTTACGTAAAAAAACTGTGATCGAAAATTTGAAGATTGCTTTTCCGGAATTTACTAATTCACAAATTCAAAAGACCGCTTTAAAAACCTATCAGAATTTTGCAATTATATTTTGTGAAATGCTTTTACTTCCTGAAATGTCTTTCCAACAATTAAACGAAATTGTTTATTGTAACAACCTGCATATTATTGAGAATAAAGTTCAGGAAGATAAAGGGTTAATCTTTCTAACTGCTCATTTCGGAAATTGGGAAATGGGAGCATCCTGGATGGGAGCACGCTTGAATGCTCCGATTTATGTTGTGGCAAAACCTCAGCGAAATGAATTTGTTACTAATTGGCTGACTCAAATGCGGGAGCATTTTGGGAACAAAGTTATTTTCTTGGGAGCATCAATCAAAAATCTATTCATTGCTTTGAAACAAAAGAAATTGATTGGAATGCTTAGCGACCAACGCGGTCCTAAAGAAGGAATGAGAGTGAATTTTTTTAATAAACAAACTTCAGTTTACTCGGGAGCAGCACTTTTATCACTAAAAACCGGTGCTCCGATTGTTGTTGCATTAATTATACGGCAGCCGGATTATAGATATAAAGTCGAACTTCATTCAATTAAACCTGATGATTTTCCTGAAGTAAGCGAAGATGAATTAGTTTTTTTGATGACACAAAAGTATATGAAAATTTTGGAAGATTATATAAAGCAAAATCCATCTTTTTGGTTTTGGATGCATAAAATCTGGAAATATTAAAATCAAATGAAAATACTTGTGATCCAAACTGCGTTCATTGGCGATGCAATTTTAACTTTACCGATGATCCAAAAACTAAATGAACTTGATAGCAAAACTGAAATTCATGTTGTTTCCACTCCTGTTTCTAAAGAGATTTTTGAAGCGTCTCCATCAGTAAAAAAAGTTTTTCCGCTTGATAAAAGAGGCAAACATAAAAGCATAATTTCTTTGTATAAATTTGCCAAATTACTAAAAAATGAAAAATATGATAAGGTGTTTTCCCCTCACAGGTCTTTCAGAACTTCTTTATTAATTTATTTTACTGGGATTAAAGAAAGCACCGGCTTTTCAAATTCTGCCGGTAAATTTGTTTATAAAAATTTAGTAAAATATAATCTTAATGATCATGAAGTGAGTAGAAATTTGAGTTTGATTGGAATTAAAGACGAAGAGAATTTGCAAAAATATCTTCCTGTAACTAATGTTTCAAATAAAGTAAAAATTAAAATCAGATCTGAAATTGAACCAATAGGAAATAAGGAAATTATTGCAATTGCGCCGGGATCAGTTTGGGAAACAAAAAAATATCCTTTGGAAAAATTCGAGAAAATAATTCAATATCTTATTGATTCAAATAAAAATGTAATTTTGATAGGCGGAAAAGCCGATAGCGAAATTTGTGCATTGCTCAAAAATAAATTTTCTCAAAATGTTTATGATCTTTCCGGTAAATTTTCAATTGTTGAATCAATAGAAATTTTGCGAAGTTGTAAACTTTTAATTTCCAATGACAGCGCACCTACACATTTCGGAATGTGCGCCGATATTCCGGTGTTAACAATTTATTGTTCGACTGTTCCTGATTTCGGATTTTATCCTTATAATGGAAAAAGCAGATTTTTAAGTTATGACTCGTTAAAATGTAAACCGTGCGGGATTCACGGACATAAAAAATGCCCGATCGGGACTTTTGAGTGCGCTTATAAATTGGATGAAAAATTGATTTTTGCTACTATTAATGAAATTCTTAATCAAGCAACTAATTCGCAAAATAATAAGTTAAATTGAAATGAAGAAAATTTTAATTGATGATAATTTAAAAAGATCGGCAGAAATTGCTTCAGAATTATTTTTTGCCGGAAAGATTTTTATAATGCCTACAGATACAATTTACGGCTTTAGCGGAGATCCTTTAAACTTAGAAGTAAAATCTGAAATTGCAAAGATTAAAGGAAGGGAAGAAAGTAAAAAATTCATATTATTGATTAATGATATACAGGAAGTAAAAAAAATTGTTGATCTAAAAAATAAAAGGGAAGAAGAATTTTTGGAAAACATTTGGCCGAATCCGGTTTCTGTTATTTTAAATTTAAATGAAGAATATAAAGAAAAATTTGATAGTCCAACCGTTGCCTTCAGAATTCCCAAGCACGATTTTTGCAGTATGTTTTTGGATATGGTTAAATTACCGGTGATTTCCACAAGTGTTAACAGATCCGGAAATTCACCTTTAACGGATCAAAAATCAATTATAGAAGAATTTGGAAATGAAATTGATGCAATATTTTTTTCGGAAAAAAATGTTGCCCCTGTTGCGTCTACGCTTATTGATCTGACTAAAAATGAACCTGTTTTGATTCGTGAAGGTGGCGTAAAATTTGCGGAGATTATTTCTAAATTTTAATTAAAATATTGTTAAATTTACCCTGAAAATTATTTAATAGATAATGAAATTATTTAAGATAAAAGATCTAAAAAGCTTTAATTTGCTTTTAATTCCTTCACATTCAGGAATTCATACTAAAACTTATAGTTTAAATTTCGGTAAGATCATATTGTATCTTGCTGCATATACATTACTTGTTGTTTTAATTGCAACTGTATTTTTTTATTTAACTCCTGCAAAGTATCTTTTCATAGATACCGATGCGGAATTTGCAGAACAAAGAGAGCAAGTAGTAGAGTTGAATGAAAAAGTAATTTTGCTTACCAGGGAACTTGAAAATATTTCAAAATTGAACAGCAGATTAAAAAATGCAATTTTACTTGCTGATTCTACCGCTTTTAACAAGAAAGATTTACATGAAGATTCTGCCGGAAGTGAAGAATTGGGCGGAAATATTTTTCACGTGATCAAAAAGATTTTCGTACAGGATACATTAAAAGTATCTGCTGAGTTACCGTTTTTTATAATGCCGATAAACAGCTCTTTTATCAGCAAAAACTTTGATTCATATCGCGGTCACATGGGTATGGATTTTGTTGTTAAAAAGGGAACACCTATAAAAGCCGCTGCGGGTGGTTATGTTGCTTTTTCTGATTATTCAGTGGATGACGGTTATAAAATCATTTTAATTCATTCCTCGGGATTTGTAACAGTTTATAAACATTGTTCTGTATTGACGAAAAAATTAAGAGATAAAGTAGTACAAGGTGAAATAATTGCTTTAAGCGGTAATTCAGGTAAAAACACTACGGGTCCGCATCTTCATTTTGAAATTTGGCTGAACGGTCAGGTTTTGGATCCGAAAGATTATTTATTAAAATAAGGAGATTGAAAATTGTCAATAATGCAAAAAAGATCCGGAGCGGGAATTGATGAAGTCAGTATCATCAGCAATGGAGTGATTATAGAAGGAATTTTGAAAAGTAACGGAAATGTGAGAATTGACGGCATTATAAAAGGTGATGTTGATGTTGCAGGAAATTTAACACTTGGTGAAAGTGCCGAAGTAAACGGAGAAGTTAAAGCTGAAAATATTACTTTAAGCGGCAAAGTTACCGGCTCATTAAAGGCAAATGAAAAAATAGTGCTTGAAGCAAAATGTATGCTTAACGGAGATCTTTTTGCTAAAATTCTTGTTGTTGAACCCGGAGCAAAGTTTGACGGAAAATGTAATATGGTATCGGTTAAAGAAAACAAAATTGAACCGAAAAAAGAACCTCAGCAAATTAAATGACAGAACCGGATAGTTCAAAAAAGTATACTGAAATTTATAAACAGGTTGGTCCTTATTTAGGACTTGGAGTTCAGCTTGCCGCATCCATTGTACTGATGCTTCTTTTAGGACACTGGCTTGATGGCAAATTCAATTCATATCCGGTATTAACAATCCTTGGGGGATTTTTAGGCGGCTTTGCAGGAATGTATAACGTAATAAAAACTGTATTGGAATTAAACAAAAAACAAAAAAAATGAAAAAATTCGTTACCGGTATTGTAATTTCATCATTAATAATTACAGCTCTTATTTTATTTTTTTATTTCAAATATAACCTGCCTTTTGAATTTTTAACTGCCGCAATTTATGCTGCTTTATTAAACATAATAAATATTTCTACAGCTATAATTTTATTTAACATTGGCTCAAAAAAGAGTAATAAGAAATTTTTAATTTTAAATTTTGGCGGAATGTTAATAAGACTCTTGCTATTATTAAGTTCAATAATTATCTTTATTAAATTATTGAATGTTCATACAATTGGATTTATTAGCGTATTTTTTGTATTTTATTTTATCTATTTAATTTTTGAAATTAATTATTTCCGAATAAACGCAGCTAAAAATAAAACTTTTAATTATGTTGAATAATGTTGATACCTTAAAAGCCGTTAGTGATACAACAGCGCAAAGTTCGGGGAATTCTGACAGCGGTTGGATTCTTCATCATATTTTGGATAGTAACTATTTAGATTTTGAACCTTTCTTTACAATTCCTTTGCCGCATATAAGTTTATTTGGTGTTGATCTTTCAATTACCAAACATGTTGTATTTATGTGGATAAGCGCAATTCTTTTGATCGGAATTTTTGCTTTAGTTACAAAAAAATATCAGTCAAGTAAAATTCCCAAAGGCATTGCAAATTTCTTTGAAATATTGGTTGTGTTTGTTCGTGATGATATTGCCAGACCAACCATAGGGAAAGGTTACGAAAAATTCCTGCCGTATCTTTTAACGGTATTCTTTTTCATTTTGATAAATAACTTTTTGGGATTGCTGCCATACGGAGCCACAGCAACCAGTAATATTTCAGTAACGGCAACTCTTGCGATCTTATCATTCTTCGTAATTCTGATCGGTGGAATTGTCAAGAACGGATTTTTCGGATACTTCAAAGGATTGATTCCGCACGGAGTTCCTGCATGGCTTTTACCTGTAATGTTTGTTGTAGAAATCCTTGGATTGTTTACAAGACCTTTTGCTTTGGCTATACGTCTTTTTGCAAATATGACCGCCGGACACATTGTAATTTTAGCTTTATTAGGATTGATTTTTATACTAAAAACAATTTATGTTGCACCGGTTTCAATCGCATTTGCATTATTTATTTATTTACTTGAAATTCTAGTGGCTTTAATTCAAGCATATATATTCACAATGCTGTCATCTTTATTTATTGGAATGGCAGTTCATCAAGATCATTAATAATTTATTCTTACATTAGGAGGAACTATAAATGGATTTCAGCTTAGCTTATTTGGCAGCAGGATTTAGTGCCGCTTTAACAGTTATCGGTGGTGCTTTCGGTATTGGAAAACTTGCAAGTGCAGCTATGGAAGCAAGTGGTCGTCAACCTGAAGCTGCCGGCGATATCCGTACTTCAATGATTATTGCAGCTGCTCTTATTGAAGGTATTTCACTTTTTGCTCTTGTAATCTGTATCTTATTGGCATTAAAGTAAAATTGGTTTAAGGAGTGTTAAAATTATAATTTACACTCCCTTTTTTTTATGTTTAATTTAACGGGTAAATGAATGTTTGCAAATATAATTTTGGCATTTGCGGCTTTTGTTGAGGAAGGGCATAACGGAGGTTTACTTGATGTAAATCCCGGATTGATAATTTGGACGGTTGTTACTTTTATCATTTTGCTGTTTATCCTGAAAAAGATTGCATGGAAGCCGATACTCGGAGCTTTAGATGAAAGAGAAAATTTCATTAAAGATTCTTTGGAAAAATCTGAACAAGCCAGGCAGGAAGCTTTGGTTTTACTTGAAGAAAATAAAGCCAACTTAGCCAGAACCGAAGAAGAAGCTCAGAAAATAATTAATCAAGGCAGGGAAATGGCTGAAAAATTAAAAGCTCAAATTCTTGCCGAATCAGATTCAAAAGCTAAAAAAATGATTCAGGATGCAACCGCTGAAATTAATAGAAAAAATGAAGAAGCTTTTGCAAATCTAAAAAATCAGGTTGCAGATATTGCAATTCAGGCAGCAGAAAAGCTTTTGAAAGAAAATTTGGATAAAGAAAAACAAATTGATCTTGTAAATAAATATATTGACGATTTACCGAAGAATTAACCTATGGGAATTTTTAATATTACAAATCGTTACGCAAAAGCTCTGATGAATCTTTCAATTGAGTTAAATAAGTTTGAACCGGTATCAGCCGATGTCGAATTAATTTATAATACTTTGAAAAATTCCAGGGATTTGCAGGTAGCATTATCAAGTCCGGTAATTTCTTCGGAAAAAAAAGCATCAATATTAAATGACTTATTTGGAGATAAAACCGATAAAATGACTTCAGATTTTATAAAGCTTATAATTGAAAAAAACAGAGAAGATCTGCTTTTCCCGATTACAAAGCATTATATGGAATTGCGAAGCGAAAAACTCGGAATAGTTGAAGCTCAGGTTTACAGTTCGGTGGACCTTCCCGAAGAACAAAAAATGAAACTTAAAAATAAGTTGGAAGTTTATACCGGCAAAAAAGTTAAAATAAATTTTTCACTTGATAAGAGTCTTATCGGCGGATTTTTAGTTAAAGTTAATGATACAATTTTAGATGCATCTTTAAAGCATCAATTGGAAGCCTTAAAAGAAAATTTTATTAAAGGCAATATTTCATTCAGTTAAAAGAATTTTAAAGGAAATAAAAATGGCGGAAGTTAGACCGGATGAAGTTTCTGCAATATTAAAAAAACAATTGGCAGGATTTGATACTCAGGTTGATATTTATGATATCGGTACTGTTTTACAAGTAGGCGATGGTATCGCGAGAGTTTACGGATTATCAAAAGTGATGGTAAGTGAATTGCTCGAGTTTCCGAATAATGTCTTCGGAATGGTATTAAATCTTGAAGAAGATAGTGTCGGCTGCGTAATATTCGGCGATTTTTCTACAATTAAAGAAGGGGATACGGTTAAAAGAACAAAACGTGTTGCTTCTTTCCCGGTTTCAGAAGCTCTTTTAGGTAGAGTAATTAATCCATTGGGTATACCGGTTGATGGAAAAGGTCCGGTGCCTACTGATAATTATTTACCGATTGAAAGAAAAGCGCTCGGAGTTATAGCACGTTCACCAGTTAAACAACCTTTACAAACCGGAATTGTAGCAATTGATGCTATGATCCCAATCGGAAGAGGTCAACGTGAGTTGATCATTGGTGATAGACAAACAGGAAAAACAGCAGTTGCAATTGATACGATCATAAATCAAAAATTTACTCATACCGAAGAAGCACAAAGATTGGGAGTAAAACCTGTTTATTGTATTTATGTAGCAATCGGTCAAAAAAGTAGTACTGTTGCGCAAGTAGTTGCAAAATTGCAGGAGCACGGCGCTATGGATTACACCACTATTATTACTGCTCCCGCTTCGGAGCCTGCTCCGCTTCAATTTATTGCTCCGTATTCTGGTGCCACATTCGGTGAATTCTTTAGAGATAGTGGCAGGGATGCTTTAGTAATTTATGATGATCTTTCTAAGCAAGCAGCAGCATATAGAGAATTATCACTTTTATTAAGAAGACCTCCGGGACGTGAAGCTTACCCGGGGGATGTGTTTTATCTTCATTCAAGATTGCTTGAACGTGCTTCAAAATTAAGTGATGAGTACGGTGGTGGAAGTTTAACAGCTCTTCCTTTTATTGAAACACAACAAGGTGACGTTTCAGCTTATATCCCGACAAATGTTATTTCTATTACCGACGGACAGATTTATTTGGAACCAAATTTATTTAATGCCGGCGTAAGACCTGCGATTAACGTAGGTATAAGCGTTTCCCGTGTGGGCGGAAATGCTCAAATAAAAGCGATGAAAAAAGTTGCCGGTTCACTAAAACTTGATCTTGCTCAGTACAGGGAATTGGAAGCTTTTGCAAAATTCGGATCTGATCTTGATAAAGCTACACAAAGAATTTTGGCAAAGGGAGCACGCCTTGTTGAATTATTAAAACAAGGGCAGTACAATCCCGTTCCTGTTGAAAAACAAGTTGTGAGTATATTTATCGGTACAAATAATTATTTGGATACGATCGCTGTTCATGATGTAAAAAGATTTGAAAGAGAATTCCTTGAATTTGTGGAATTAAAATACAACGATATTTTTGAAAGTATAAGAGTTGATAAAGATCTTAAAGAAGGAACAATCAGTAAAATAAAACAAGCTGTTGAAGAGTTTCTTCAAAAATTTAGTCCAACTAAATAATATTTATCGTTATTTATGATGGAATAATTTTTTATAAATCTTGCTTAAACGGCAAGATTTATTATTTTAAGAATTATTAAATAATTTGATCTAATTGTCTTGTTTATAACAACTTAATATTATTCAATAAAGTAAATTATAATATTTATGGCTACATTAAGAGATATTAAAAGAAGAATTGTCGGCGTAAAAAATACACAGCAGATCACAAAAGCCATGAAAATGGTTGCTGCGGCAAAATTACGCAGAGCCCAGGAAAACATAATTAATGCACGCCCTTATTACAGAAAAATTTCCGAGGTTTTACAGCAACTCTTATCGATTGAAAAAAATATTGAAAATCCGTTGCTGGAAAATCGCGAAACTAAAAATATTTTAATAATAGCCATAACTTCAGATAGAGGACTTGCCGGAAGTTTCAATATGAATATTTTCAGGGAAACTCAAGAGTTAATCACTAATGAATATAAAGAATATTTAGCCGGAAATAATATTCAAATTTTATCTATCGGAAAAAAAGCATCTGATTATTTTAACAGAAGAAATATTCCGGTTGCTGGTTCATATCCCGGATTCTTTTCTTATTTTAATTTCAGTGAATCTTCAAAGATCGTAAGTGAAATTCAAAATAAATATTTATCAGGTGAAGTAGATAAAGTTATTGTTATTTACAATGAGTTTAAATCTATAATTCAACAACGTACGGTGATCGAGCAAATTTTACCGATTCAGTTTAAAGCAACAGAAGCTTCCGATAAAAACGATAAAACTGCTCCTGCCGTTGATTATATTTATGAACCGGATCAAATAACAATAATTAATAGTTTGCTCCCGAAATATTTGAAAACTCAATTGTGGCGGATCTTACTTGAATCTTACGCAGCGGAGCAGGGAGCACGAATGACAGCTATGGAAATGGCAACAGAAAATGCAAAAGAATTGATTAGCCAGCTAAAGCTGAAATACAATAAAGAAAGACAAGCTTCAATTACAAAAGAAATTCTGGAAATTGTTAGCGGTGCAAATGCGTTAAAAGGCTCCTGAAATTGATTATTATAATACTCAAATTAAGGAAGTTGTAAAAATTATAATTATTTATTAAATTTAGTGTCATTTTTTGCAGAATTATGTTTGATGATTTAACAAATAAATTAGAAACGGCTTTAAAGCGGCTTAGCGGTCAGGGAAAATTATCTGAAGAGAATATTTCCGACAGCCTGAGAGAGATTCGTCGTGTACTTTTAGATGCGGATGTAAATTATAAAGTTGCAAAAAAATTTATAGATGATGTTACTGTTAAAGCTCTTGGTACAGAAGTTCTAAATTCGATTACTCCCGGACAGTTAATAACAAAAGTTATATATGATGAATTAACTGTACTAATGGGTGATACTCACTCTGAATTGAACTTGAATCCGAGCGGCGCAACAATTATTTTGGTTGTAGGTTTACAGGGAAGTGGAAAAACTACTTTCAGCGGTAAATTAGCACTTTCTTTAAAAAAGAAAAAAAGAAAAGTGATGCTGGTCGCAGCGGATGTTTACAGACCTGCGGCAATTGATCAGTTAAAAACTTTAGGTGCTCAAATTCAAGTACCTGTTTTTTCTGCCGATCATAAAGATGCAGTAAAAATTGCCAAAGATGCTGTTGCTAAAGCTAAAGAAGACGGACTTGATACAATAATTATAGATACGGCCGGAAGACTTCACGTTGATGAAGAAATGATGGCTGAAGTTGCAAAGATTAAAGAAACGGTGAATCCCACTGAAACTTT
Source organism: uncultured Melioribacteraceae bacterium (assembly GCA_965365345.1). Lineage (GTDB taxonomy): Bacteria > Bacteroidota > Ignavibacteria > Ignavibacteriales > SURF-24 > CBDUBH01. The sequence continues at coordinate 13,438 of CBDUBH010000041.1, read as the reverse complement.
GTTTGTTGTGGATTCAATGACCGGGCAGGATGCGGTAAACTCCGCAAAAGCATTTCATGAAAAAGTTGATTACAGCGGAATTGTTCTTACAAAACTTGATGGTGATACAAGAGGCGGAGCGGCTCTTTCAATAAGAGCAGTTGTTGATGAACCTATAAAATTTGTAAGCTTGGGCGAAAAATTAGATACACTCGAAATTTTTTACCCGGATAGAATGGCTTCCAGAATTTTGGGAAAAGGCGATGTAATTTCTTTGGTTGAAAAAGCACAACAGCAATTCGATCAAAAAGAAGCTGAAAGATTAGAACAAAAGCTCCGAAGCAATAAATTTGACTTTGAAGATTTTCTTAAACAAATTAAAATGATTAAGAAAATGGGTTCGCTTAAATCAATTATGGGAATGATTCCCGGAATGAGCTCTGCAATAAAAAATGCGGATATTGACGATAGGGAACTCGTAAAAGTTGAAGCCATAATTCAATCAATGACTCCTTCGGAAAGAAAAGATCCGAAAATACTGAATGGAAACAGAAGAAAAAGAATTTCCAAAGGAAGCGGAACAAGCATTCAAGACGTTAACAGACTGATAAAACAGTTTAACGAAATGAGTAAGATGATCAAAATGTTAAACACAATGGGAAAGAAAAATCCCGCGTTTAACTTTAAAAATTTGAAGATGAAATTTTAAATTATTAATATATATTATAATCGGAGGAATAAAAACTTTGGCAGTTAAGCTAAGATTAAGAAGAATGGGAAAGAAAAAACAGCCCATCTATAAAATTGTGGCTGCAAACTCCCGTGCGCCAAGAGACGGTAAATTTTTAGATGCGATCGGAATGTATAATCCTAAAACCGATCCGGCAACAATTGAAGTTGATGTTGATAAAGCACTTGATTGGTTAAGAAAAGGCGCACAACCGACTGATACTGTAAGAAGCTTATTAAGCAAAAAAGGCGTTCTTATGAAAAAAGACTTGTTAAATCAAGGACTTTCAGAAGATGAAGTTAATACAAAACTTTCTGAATGGAATCGTTTGAACGAAGAAAAATTAGCTAAAAAAGCAAAAGAGAAACCGGCTCCTAAAGCTGCGGCAAAAACTGAAGAGGAAAAATCAGCCGATCAGCCGGAAGCTGCTCAAGAATAATTATCTTTTTTTAGTTAAGTAAAATTATAAATTTAAAACAGCTCTTTGTTATTAAAGCCTGAAATAATATTTCCGGAAGTAAAGAAGTACTGCTTCCAAATTGCAGATTAGAGTTTTCAAACGTGTACTATTTACTAACTTATTAGAGGGTTATTGTATGAAAGAATTTATTGAATTTATTGCGAAACATTTGGTTGACAACCCTAGTGGTGTAACAATTGAAGAACAGACACCGGATGAGAAAAAAGTAGTTTTTACTCTTAAAGTTAACCCCGAAGATGTTGGAAAAGTAATTGGGAAACAAGGTAAAACTGCGCAGGCAATGAGAACTTTACTTACTGCAGTTGCTGCAAAAGAAGGAAAAAGAGCTATACTTGAAATATTAGACTAATTGAAGATTAGCCGATTTGAATGATTATTACTTAATAGCCGAAATAAAAGCTGTTCATGAAAATGAAGGTTTTTTTTCCGTTATATCTTATTCGGATCATTCAGAAAGATTTTTTGACCTGAAAAAAGTCTATATTGATATTTTTGGAAATAAAAAAGAATTCGTTATCGAAAAGGTAAAAGAATTCAACAATTATTTCATTTTTAAATTTAAAAATTTCGATTCCGATAAAGAAATAGAATTTTTGATCGGAAAAAAAGTCTATATTAATCAGGAAAATTTGTATAAGCTTCCGGAAGATACATTTTATATTCATGATCTTATCGGAAGCATTGTTATTCAAAATTTCAAAGAAATCGGCGTAATTGAAGATGTATTGCAGCTGCCGGCAAATGATGTGTATATAATTAAAAATCGCACAGGAGAAGAAATTCTAATTCCCGCAGTGCGCGATTTTATAGATAGTTTTGATCCAAATAAAAAAGAATTGGTTCTAAAGCCAATGGATGATCTGTTTACAAGTGATGAGGATTGATATAATTTCGGCAGTGCCCGATCTTTTGCATAGCCCTTTGAATGAAAGTATTATTAAAAGAGCATGCAATAAAGATTTGGTTAAAATTAAAGTGCATAATTTAAGAGATTATGCCTATGATAAACATAAAATGATTGATGATAAGCCTTTCGGTGGTGGTGCCGGAATGTTGCTTAAACCTGAACCGTTCTTTGAATGTATTGAAAAACTTAAAAGTGAAAGAGATTATCAAAATATAATCTTAATGTGTCCTAAAGGAAAAATTTTTGAACAGCAGGATGCAAACAGACTTTCACTTGCAGAAAATATAATTGTAATTGCCGGTCATTATAAAGGAATTGATGATAGGGTAAGAGAAGCTTTTGTTACTGATGAAATTTCTATTGGAAATTTTGTTCTTACAGGCGGAGAATTACCGGCACTTATGGTTATTGATTCTATAATTAGACTAATTCCCGGGGTTTTAGGAGATAGTGAATCAGCCTTAAATGATTCATTTCAAGATGGTGAAGTTGTTGAACCGCCATATTATACTCGTCCCGCTGAATATAAAGGATTTAAAGTTCCGGATGTTTTGCTTTCCGGTAACTTTCAAAAAATTGAAAAATGGAAAAAAGAACAATCCAAGATTTTAACAGAAAAATGGAAAAAAATAAATAGTTTGGAGTAGGATATGGACAAAATACAAGAATTTGTTGCTAATCAAACTAAAACAGACCTTCCGGTTTTTAATCCCGGTGATCACATTCGCGTGCATGTAAGAGTTATTGAAGGTGATAAAGAAAGAATTCAGGCTTTTGAAGGTGATGTTATTAGCATTAGAGGCAACGGTAACAACAGAACATTCACTGTTCGCAAAATTTCGAGCGGTGTGGGTGTTGAAAGAATATTTCCTATTAACTCACCGAAAATTGCTAAAATTGAAGTGCTTAAATTAGGTGATGTTAGAAGAGCAAAATTGTTTTACTTAAGAAACCTTTCTGGTAAAGCAGCTAGAATTAAAACAAAAAAAGCTAAAGAAAACGCTTAAAAATTTTAATGCCGCCGTTTCCCGGCGGCATTTTTTTTACTATTTATGAAAATTATTTTCCCCGATAATATCTTTGCAAAATTTTTTGCCAATTCATTAAAAGAAATTCAAAATATAAAAATTGATTTTAAAGAATCCGCACTTTGCTCAAATGAATTAATTAACAAAAATTATGATCTGGCATTAATTCCTTCCTGTGATTTAATTAAACACAATAAATTTTTTGTTTCAAAAAAAATTGCGATCTCCTTCGATCAGGATCTTTCAAATTCATATTTTTATTTTATTCCTAACCAGACTGATTTTAAAGAAATATTTTTTACCGGAAATATTTCAAGTAATGAAGTGATTTTGAGTAAAATTTTATTTAAAGAAAAATACGCAACAGACATTCAAATTAATTTGGAAGCCGGTAATTTTGAGATCAATAATAAAAATTATCTTCTTGCCGGTGATAAAAATTTTCAAAACGGAAATTTTGTAAAAGGATTATCTTTTGCAGATGAAATTTCCTCTTTGCTGTTTTTGCCTTACGTAAGTTTCGTTCTGGTCTCTGAAAATCTGGAAAAGCTGAAAGAGTTTCATAAAGTTACAGGGGATTTGGATCTTAATATTGAAATGAAACTTTCAGAAGTATTATCGGAATTAAAATTGGATCTTGATGCGGAAAATTTCATTCTGGAAAATTTCGGATCTGTTTCTTATGAAGTTTCTGATGTTGAAGCAGATGCTTTAAAAGAACTTTTACAACTTCCGTATTTTCATGGAATAACCGATCAGATTTTTGATGTTATTTTTGTGGAATGATCTTAAAGAATGATCTTCTATAAATGAAAAGAGTTCGCAATTTTGCGAACTCTTTTGTTTTAAATGAAAAAATTAAACCAGGTATAAATACTATATTTCAACGTGAGAAACATTCAAAATGTTTGGATTTTCTCTGAATTTTGCCAGCATTTCCTGAGTTGCGGGTTTGTTCAATCTCATAGTGCAACTTGCAGCAATTCCGCCTTCAAAAATTACGTTCTCAACTTCTTCAATATTAATTTCACCTTCGCTTAAAACATTGAAAACTGAAAGTAGAACTCCCGGTTTATCGTAATGTTTTACTACCAATTGATAGTGAGAAGTCGGTTTGGATTTATTTACCCAGTGGGCAATAACTCCGCTATTAATAAAATCCCTGATTATTTTTACGGTTTCTTCAGCAATTGCATTTTGCGCTTGTTCAGTTGATGCACCAATGTGATGAGTAACATAAACATTATCAACTTGTTGAAGCGGAGAGGAAACATTTCCATCTTTTCCTTCCGGCTCATTTTTGAAAACATCCAAACCTACTTTAAGATTTTTAGTTTTGATTGCTCTTATCAATGCTTCTTCATCAACAATTTCGGCACGTGATGCATTAATGAAAATTGCACCGGGTTTTACATATTCGAACATTTTATCATCAAAAAGATGTTTTGTTTCACTTGTGAGCGGAAGATGGATTGTAATTACATCGGCGATTGGAAGAATTTTATCCATTTCGGAAAAATCCTTTATTGCAACGCCTTCAATTCTTGAAATATCTTTTCCGTAAACATTCATTCCCATTGCTAAAGCAATTTTTGCAACTTCTTTTCCGATATTTCCAACGCCTACGATTGCCATTGTTTTTCCGTGCAATCCTTCAGCTTTAGAATATTCTGCTTTGTTCCATTTACCTGATTTAAAATCCATCACGTTATGCGCAATTCTTCTATCAAGAGCAATCATCAACCCAATTACTAATTCAGCAACGGCTATTGAGTTTTTACCTGGGCAGTTTGCAACGTAAACACCTTTCTCATTAGCTGCGGCGATATTAATATTATTTACTCCTGCACCTGCACGGATAATTAAGTCGAGTTCATTCCCGGCTTTAATTGTTTTTTCATTTACTTTTGTAGAGCGTACAACTAAAATATCGATATCTTGAATATGATCGGCAATTTCATCTTCGCCTAATTTTGGTTTATAAAAAACCTCTAAACCCAATTCCTCAAATTTTGGCAGATATTGTTCGGGGAACTTATCCGCAATTAAAATCTTCATTTGATCATCTCCATTTTATAAATTTATTTAAGCATCGGTATTTTTACTGAAAATTCTTTAGCATTATTAATTGCTCTTTCGTATCCGGCATCCGCGTGGCGTACGATTCCCATTCCGGGATCGTAAGTTAAAACTCTTTGTAATCTTTCTTCAGCTTGTTTTGTTCCATCGGCAACTACAACCATTCCCGCATGAATTGAATTTCCGATTCCTACTCCGCCGCCATGATGAATTGAAACCCAGCTTGCACCGCCAATAGAATTTAATAATGCGTTTAGGATCGGCCAATCAGCAATAGCATCACTTCCATCTGTCATTTTTTCAGTTTCGCGATTTGGAGAGGCAACCGAACCGCAATCTAAATGATCGCGACCTATTACAATTGGCGCTGAAACTTTTCCTTCGGCAACAAGGTCATTAAATATTTTACCCATTTTTGCTCTTTCACCATAACCAAGCCAGCAAATTCTAGATGGCAATCCTTGAAAATGTACCTTTTCCTGAGCTTTTTTTATCCAATTTATTAACAATTGATTTTCAGGGAAAGCATCCATAACAGCCTGATCGGTTACATAAATATCTTCCGGATCGCCGGAAAGTGCTGCCCATCTGAATGGACCTTTTCCATCGCAGAAAAGAGGGCGGATATATTCAGGTACAAATCCGGGAATATCAAACGCATTTTCAACGCCGTTATCTTTTGCTTCACCGCGGATATTATTTCCGTAATCAAATGTTATTGCGCCTTTAGATTGCATTTCAAGCATCGCTTTAACATGCGCTGAAATTGTATCTTTTGAAAGTTTGATATATTTTTGAGGATCGGATTTTCTTAATTCAACTGCTTCTTCAAACTTCATTCCCATTGGAACGTAACCGTTTAAAGTATCGTGAGCGGAAGTTTGATCCGTTAAAATATCGGGAATAATTCCTTTTTTAATTATTTGCGGCAGTATTTCTCCAGCGTTTCCAACTAACCCAACAGAAAAAGCTTTTCCTTCTTTTTTAGCATTCAGGACTATTTCCAAAGCTTCATCAAGATCTTCGGAAATTGCATCAATATAACCCGTATCCAATCTTTTTTGAATTCTGTTTTTGTCAACATCAATTCCCAAAAAAGCCGCATCATTCATTGTTGCCGCTAAAGGCTGAGCTCCGCCCATTCCTCCTAATCCGGCTGTTAAAACAAACTTTCCTTTTAGTGAACCGCCGAAATATTTTCGCGCGCATTCAGCAAAAGTTTCATAAGTGCCTTGCAAAATCCCTTGTGAACCAATGTAAATCCAACTTCCGGCTGTCATTTGTCCGTACATTGTTAAACCCAAACCTTCAAGTCTGCGAAATTCATCCCAGGTTGCCCATTTCGGAACGAGCATTGAATTTGAGATTATAACTTTCGGAGCGTTTGAGTGAGTTTTAAAAATTGCAACCGGCTTACCTGATTGCACCAAAAGAGTTTCATCTTCTTCAAGATTTTTCAACGAATTAACAATTGCATCAAAGCATTCCCAATTTCGAGCTGCTTTTCCTGATCCGCCGTAAACTATCAGATCTTCCGGACGTTCGGCAACTTCGGGATCAAGATTATTCATCAGCATTCTTAATGCTGCTTCCTGAATCCATCCTTTGCATTGAAGTTGATTTCCTTTCGGAGCTCTTATTATTCTTTTTTCCATAATTATTTATCACTAAAATGATTTTGTAAAATATTGCTGTATTGATTATATAATGATTTATACATCCATTTCTTAAAGAATCCGGCTTTTTCTATTTGTTTTTTCAAATGCTTTGAATTTTCACGTAATTGATGTGAAAGTCTTACATATTCATCTTTTGTTAGTTTAACTTTATCATCTGAAGTCTGCAATTTTTCGAGAACTGAATTAAATGCTTTAGTATCTGCAAAAAATCTGTTATCGGTTTGCATTTGCTTAACGGCTTGTTTTAAGAACTGCGAAATTATTTTTTTTTCGTTTTTATTTAATTCCAAACTGTAATTTTTGAACAAACTTTTCATAAAAATTAGTCCTAAACTTTAAGTGATAATAATCTTTCCCGCACTTTTTGAAATCCGGGTTTTATAATATTGTAAATATAATTCAATCTTTCTTTATAAGGAATAAAAGCCGATTTCATTGAGTTGATCGTGATCTTTTCAATATCTTCCAAATTCAAATTAAAATATTTTATTGCTGTAAGAAATTCTTTTGTTAAAGTTGTATCGCTCATAAGTCTGTCATCAGTATTAATAGTAACTCTGAATTTTTCTTTGTACAGATATCCGAAAGGATGATTTTCAAGTTTATCAATTGCACCGGTGTGAAGATTACTAAGCAAACAAATTTCAAGCGGAATTCTTTTATCCAGAATGTATTGAGCAAGCTCTCCGAATTTTACAACTTTCCCGTTTTCATCAAGAACAATATCATCTTTTAATCTTGTTGCGTGTCCAATCCTGTGACCGCCGCACCATTGCAATGCCTGCCAGATTGATTCTTTTCCAAAAGCTTCACCTGCGTGAATGGTAATGTTAAAATTTGCTCTTTGAATAAATTGAAAAGCTTCTAGATGTTTTTTAGGGGGATATCCGCCTTCTTCACCTGCAAGATCAAAACCAACAACTCCCATGTTTCTGTAGTTGACCGCAAGCTCGGCGATCTCTAAAGTGTTAGTCATATTTCGCATACCGCAGAGAATCAATCCGAAACCAACACCGAAATCTTTTTTACCTTTTTCGAGTCCGTTTAAAACTGCTTTAACCACATCATCAAAATACAAACCTTTTGAAAGATGAAACACCGGAGCAAAACGTGTTTCCACATAACAAACTCCGTCGTTTTTCATATCTTCCATCATTTCGTAAGCAACTCTTTCCAAAGATTCCTTTGTTTGCATTACGGCGCAAGTATGTTCAAATCCTTGTAAAAATTCTACCAGGCTGCCTTTATTTGCACCTCTGTGGAACCAATCACCGAGTTCTCCGGGATCTGTTGTTGGAAGTTTTTTATATTTAATTTCGTTGGCAAGTTCAATAACGGTCGAGGGACGCAAACCTCCATCAAGATGATCATGCAGCAGCACTTTCGGAACTTCTTTTACAATTTGATTTATCTCCATAATTCCCTCGGTTTAGTATAGAAAAATATCTTTTTTATTATGCAAAATCAAATTTTATAATAAGATGCCGTCGTATAAAATTTCTTGACTATGCTTTAATAATATGGTAATTTTTAAACTGACAAAACAAAAAATATGTTAAATTTAGGAGCATTAATGAAAAAATTAGTTCTTACCTCATTATCCGCTTTGTTGATTTTCTTGAGCTTTACTGCATTTCAATGTGCATCAACTGAATTGACAAGTGCAAAATTGTACATTCAACAGAAAAAATATGATAAAGCACAAGAAGTTCTTCAAAAAGAAATTCAAAAAAATCCACAGAGTGATGAAGGACACTATTTGCTCGGACATTTATACGGCGAACAAGCTAATTATGCAAAGATGAACGAACATTTTGCAAAATCTTTGGAAACAAGTAACAGATTTGCTGAGAACATTAAGTCATACAGACAAAATTACTGGGCAAATGAATTTAACAAAGGTGTGAATTTATATAATCGTGCCGGAAAAGTTACAAGTCAGGATAGTTCAAAAAATTACTTCCTAAAAGCTTCTGATGCGTTCAGAAATGCAGTTATAATTATGCCGGATTCATCAGCATCATATCAAAATTTATCATTTACTTTGCGCCGTGCAGGTGAAGATGAAAAAGCTGTTCAGATTTTTGAAGATCTTAATAAAACCAACAAATCAGCTGCAACATCAAAAATGCTAGCAGATAATTACCTTTATGTTGGTCAAAAGTTTATGGATTCTTATAAAGAAAACGGAAATGCTCAAGATAGCGTTAAAGCAATGAGTTATTTTAATAATGCTGTTACAATGCTGGAAGAAGAAACAAAAAATAATCCTAACGATAATGATCTTTTAGTTCTTTTATCAAGCGCTTATATTTCAGCTAAAAAAACTGATGTGGCTTTAAATACTTTCAAAGCAGTAGTTGAAAAAAATCCTGAAAATGCTCAATTCAGATATAATTACGGTGTTCTTTTGTTAGAAGCAAAAGATTTTACAGGATCTGTAGAACAATTTGAAAAAGCAATTGAAATTGATCCTAAATTTGAAAGTGCACTTTATAACTTATCTGTTGCTTATTTAAGATGGGGTTCTGAATTAAGAAATAAAGCTGAAGAAAATAAAACTACTGATCCTGCCGCAAATCAAAAATTTGAAGGCGCAATGCAAAGTCTTGAAAGATTGGTAGAAATTAATCCTAACGAAGTTGCTTATTGGGAAACCTTAGCAAAAGTTTATGCGCTTTTAGGAAAAAATGATCAGGCAAAAGATGCTTTCGATAAAGCCGATTCATTAAGATAATAAAATGTAATTCAGGAAAATTTAAGTGCCGGCAAATGCCGGCACTTTTAATATGGAAAGGTAAATTTTATGAGTCAACCCAATCAACCGCAAACTCAACAACTAAGCATTGAGTTAGGCGAAAAAGAAGCCGAAGGAATCTACTCAAATTTGGCAATAATTACACATTCACCGGCTGAATTTGTAATTGATTTTACAAGAGTAGTGCCAGGAATGCCTAAAGCAAAAGTCTTTTCGAGAATAATAACAACTCCACAACATGCCAAACTCTTACTGAAAGCTTTAAGCGATAATATTGATAAATACGAAGCAAGATTCGGAGAAATTAAAATTGAAGGTCAGGATGATCCCAGACAGTTTGGTTTTATGTCCGGCAAAAAAGAAGAAAAGATCAATTGATAATTTGAATTTCTATTGAAAACAAATTCAAAATTAAAATTAGATTTTTATAAGATTTTATTAAATTTTCAGTTGCCCAAATATCAAGTCTTAATAAATAATTTAAAGCTTATTAAAAATAATAAGCTTTTTTTATTTGATGCAGAAAATATTTATAAACAATTCAATTTCACTGCCGATAATAAAATATTTTTGAATTGTGATCAAAATAAATTCAAAAATATACTCAAGTAAATTCAAAAGCCGTTTTCCTTCAAAAAACATTAGAAAGTTTTTCTTTTTTTATTAAATTAAATTTATAAGCCATTTTTATTCAAGGATGAACATGAAAAAATTTTTCATTACGATGATCTTGTTCGGAGCAATGTTTTTTAACGGGTGTTTTAATGATGTAAAAGAACCCGTACTTCCGAATTGGGATGTTGATCTTAACATTCCCGTTACAAATAAAAGTTATCAACTTGCAGAAATCATTGATACCTCAAATAATATCAGAATTCAAAGTGACCCTACTTATGGAGATAGCGTTTACTTTTTTGTAATTGATGATGTTGAAAATTCTACTCCAATTTTAGATAGCATAATTGTTCCGCTAAATCCTTTTCCTATAACATTTCCCGTGGCGCTGCCAAATCTTTTTGATTCCGTAAAAGCAGGGTTTGTTTATAATCCTTCTACACAGGTTCATGTTGATACGGCAACTTTTAAATCGGGTGAGTTTTTTATAGTTGTAAATAATTCCGATGATTTTCCTTTAGAACTTGAGTTTATTTTACCCGGATTTAAACACAAATCCAACGGAAATATTTTGGCTCAGAGAAAATCAATTCCTGCAAATACTCAGGAAACCTTAAATCTTAATCTTGCAAATTATATTTATGCTGAACTACCTGTAAGACAAGGTGAAAATGATATTAATAATTATCAATATCAAGGTGCTCAAGGTTTTTTGATTGTAATAAAAGCCGGGAGTACTTCACCTTTTGTTGATTTTCAATTCGGAATTTCAAGCACTATTTTGGTGATGGAAAGATTGGTTGGTACAATGCGCAGAACTGATCTGGGAACTTCAACAATTACGGTTAAAACCGAATTCGGTGATGCAATAAAAGATTTTGCGGAAAATATAAATCTCAGAAAAGTTAATTTTCAGCTTAATGTGGAAACTTTCGGCGAGATGAAAAATATTTTGGTTTATGATTCACTGGAAATTACCGGCTACAAAAAAGATAGAAACGGAAATCTTATAGATCCTTTTAAATTAAGAGTTAATGGAAATGATTATGTAATTGCCGAACTTAAAGCCGGCGAATTAATGACTCTTGAATTAAATGAAGAAAATTCAAACATAATTCCGTTCTTATTAAATTTGCCGCAATCTCTTGAAATAAAAAGCAGGGTTGTTTTAGATAAAAATCCTGATGTTGCCGGAAATATGCAGGTAATTTCAAGCAATGATTCAATTCGCTATTACATTGATATTTCCGCACCGCTTGTTGTATCGGCGCAAAATGCGACTCTGGAAGATACAATTTTAATTAGTGATGAAATTTCTCAAGATGATAGAGATGATATAGCACAGGCAAATTCCGCTACATTAACTTTGGAAATTGAAAACGGTATTCCACTTGGAATTTCAGGAAAAGCGATTTTTACAGATGAAAATTACAATCCGCTTTTTTCAATAAGAAATATTTCAAATAATTTGGAAAGCGATGTTTTAAAAGTTGATCCTGCTGTAACAGATAACAACGGAATTCCTACGACTGCCGTAAAAAACCAATTAACTTTAGTTTTAAATAAAGAGGAAATTGAACAATTCAAAATTGCAAAATACATTTTAACTGAAGTTAAAATTGTTTCTGCAGGATACGATAGAACTCCGCCGCTTTTTGTTCCTGTAAGGGCAAATGATGCGGTTAAATTTAAGATCTTCGGCGGTGTAAATTATCATCTTGATCCGGAAAGAGAATAAGGAAAAATTACAATGAAAAATATTATAATAATCATTTTTTTTGTTTTCGGAGTTTTAACTTCGGTGTTTGCACAATCTTCCGGTTCAGTAGGAACCACAAATTCAAGGGCAACAGCAATGGGCAAAACTTATGTTGCCTCATCACAAGGTTTATTTTCAGTTGGTGTTAATCCAGCTAATTTAATGAATATTTATGATCATAAATATGAACTTGCCACAGTGCTTCCATTTCCGAATTTAAATTTAGGAGTAGGAACAAATTTCATAAATATTGAAGATTATAATTACTTTTTCGGCGGAGTTGAAAACAGCAGCGGCGAAACTGTAGGAAGATATTTAAATGAATCCGACAAGCAAAGATTAAAAGAAATTTTTGAGGGCGGAGGATTGGTTTGGTCCGATTTCTCAACTTCGCTTTTTTCAATTTCTTATAAAGCAAATGAAAAAGTCGGAGCTTTTGCAATTGGAATTTATGATGTTGCAGCTTTTAAAATGAATATTCCTGAAGATGTTGTAGATCTTGCACTTTACGGAAATCCACTCGGTTCAGTTTACAATTTTGATGATGCAAGTTTGAAAGGATGGTGGTTGCGAAATTATTCTCTTTCTTACGCACGCAATTTGAATTTTGCAGAAGATGTTTTTCAAAAAATTTCTGCGGGAATTACATTGAAATACGTTCAGGGATTTGCTTACGCCGGTACCGAACATGTAAATTCTTCCATTACAACTGATGCAAATAATTTTGAAATTTCTGCTCAAGGTAATGTTCTGGCTTATTCTTCTTTCTCTCCGGATTTCAACGTTAAATATGATTTTGATTCTACTTCAGAAAAAGAAGATGCTGATCCGGGACTATTTCCAAAACCTGCAGGAAGCGGATTTGGATTTGATCTGGGATTTTCTGCAGTAATGGATGATATCTGGACATTCGGATTGGCAGTTACCGATATCGGAAGCATAAAATGGACTGAGAACGTTGCACGCTTTACTTCAAATTCAGCCGTGTATTTGCGCGACATTACCGATGAAGAAGAGTTGGATTCTCTAAAAGAAAGCATAACCGGAGAAGGGGAATTTTGGAACGAATTTTCAACTTCGCTGCCAACTGCTTTAAGAATGGGTGCTGCATTTAAATTGGATAAATATCTTGATGGAAATTTTCCCGGTGAAATGCTAATAGCATTTGATTATAATCAGGGATTTAACAATCAGCCCGGAAATACAAAAACTCCAAGATTTTCACTCGGCGCTGAATGGAAACCGGCAAAATGGATTCCGATAAGAACCGGATTTTCATTTGGCGGATTGCATAAATTCCGCTGGACTTTCGGTTTTGGATTTGATACGGGACTTTTGGAATTCAATTTTGCTTCACCCGATTTTCAATATCTGTTTATGCCGAATGGCGCGAAAAGAGTCTTGGAAACAGGCTCGTGAACTT
>CBDUBH010000040.1:0-32926 GCA_965365345.1 uncultured Melioribacteraceae bacterium | reverse complement strand
GGGAATCGCTCTTTTCAAATACTCTTTTCTTTACCTGGCAACTTGGGTTATTTAGTTTCTTTACAATAAAGAAAACTAAGGTATTTGTAATAATAACTTTATTAGGATATGTGATTTTACTCGTATTGTTTTGGAGCAGTGTTTATACAAATACCAAAGATTATGCATCTATATATGCAATGCTTTGCCATGATGGTGAGTCAGATTCTTTAAAAACACTTTTTAACATAATTTATTTTGAAGTGGGATGGCTGTGTGTTTGTTCATTACTATATATCACTGCTATTATTCTTTATTTTTACCGGAAAATTTATTTTTCCAAATTTTCATGAATGATCAAAGTTGATTTCTGCCAATTCAATCATTTATTTACTTTATTCTTAATCCTAAATTCACTTTCACCCGCTTTTATTGCTCATAAGATCATTTAAGAAAACCAGATTCGGTGAATCGCTTCGTGAAATTATAATTTTAATTACTGCCGTAAGCGGAACCGAAAGAATTGCTCCGACAGCCCCCCAAATATAGCCCCATAACAAAAGTGCAAGCAAAACAACAATGGGATTTAAATTTAAAGTTTCACCGAAAACTTTCGGCTCTACAAAATTTCCCATTATCATATCAGTTGCGATAAGTACGATTGAAAAAAGTAAAACCATCCAAAATGAATCGTATTCAATTAATGACATAATAATCGGGAAACCTAATCCGACAAGCGAACCGATATTCGGAATGAAATTTAAAAGAAAGATCAGCACGGCAAACATTAATGCAAAATCAATCCCGAAAGCCCAAATTATCAATCCTTCAATAACAGCCGAAATTAAACTTATCAAAAATTTTGCGGTAATGTATTTTTGGATCTGATCTGTGATTTCCTTAAATGTATTTTGAAGCTGCATCTCTTCTTCTTTTGCAAGATTGAATTTTACGGCTTCCTCCTGCGGAGCATTTTCATCGGCAACCGGAAATGATTTTTGAATTTCAACCGGTAAAATATCGCTTTTGATGTGCGTGCTGATAAATCTTCTTCTAACCGAATTATAAATATTTTCATGACCCAATACAATAAAAATAAAAAAGAAAAGAATGAAGATTGCAGTGCCAAGCAGAGAAAATGTTGATGTAAAAAATATACCGGCAAAATTTGAATAATCCATATCGCGAAAAACATCCGAAAGTTCAAAATGCCTTATATAAGTTCTTGCAAATGAAAGTTGAGCGACAACAGAATTTACAATGTTATTAATTTTCGTTTCATATTCCGGAAAGCGTGCGGCAAATTCAGTGAAACTTTCAATCATAATTAACGAGACTAAAAAAAACAAAACACTGATTATAAGCGCGTCAATTATCAATATCAAATAAATCGGAAATCTTTTTTTTTCGAAGTATTTGTGAATTGGAGAAAAAACAAAATATAAAAAGTAAGCAACCACAAAAGGAATAAAAATGGCACTTAAAATATAAAGAACCACAAAAGTTAAAACCACTGCGATAAATATTATCGAAAAACTAATTGCCGGAGGAAGTTTGATTCTTATCTTTTCCATTTTATTCTTTTTGTTTGCCTGTAATATTTAATTTAATATCAAAAAATTAATATTGAAGCAAAAAGTTTAAAATGAAAAGTTAAAGTTTGAAATTAAATATAAATAAAGTAAAAAATCAAAATGAAAAACCGGTAAATCTGAAATTTAATTTACTCCATAATATCATTAAGTAATTTCATGTTGGGTGAATCGCTGCGTGAAATTATTATCTTAATTATTGCGGTAAGCGGAACCGAAAGAATTGCGCCAACAATTCCCCAAATGTAGCCCCAAAGCAATAACGAAAGTAAAATTACAAGCGGATTCATTCCTAATCTATGACCAAAAATTTTCGGTTCTAAAATATTTCCTACAATATTTTGAATTCCGATTAAAACCGCAGCGATAACAAGGGCAATTCCTGCAGATTCAAATTGAATTAACGCCATAACACTTGGCAAAAGTACCGCAATAATTGATCCGATATTCGGAATAAAATGGAATAAAAAAGTTATTACTGCCCAAACCACAGGAAAATCAACACCGGCAATAATCAAAATAACCGCAACCAAAATCCCCATTATCAAACTCATAATGAATTTTGTGATAATGTATTTTTGAACCTGATCAATAATTTCCTGAAAAGTTTTTTTGAGCGAATCCTCTTCATCATGACCTGATTCAATGGTTACGGTTTCCTCTGATTTAATTGTATCATCATCTTGTGAAATTGTTTTAACTTTCTGTTTAACAATTGAATAATTATCATCAGGGGAATCCGGCAAATATCTTCGGCGGATCGCCTCATAAATCTTTTGATGACCGCTGCTGATAAAAATGAAAAAGAAAAGAACAAAAGCGGTTGTTCCCACAAAAGAAAATGTTGATGAAAAAAGCGTTCCTGCTAAAATCGGCAGATCAACTTCTGTCAGGAGATTATTAATATCAAAATTTGCAAAATAAGGATCAGTAACTCCCCATGAATATGCAGTTTCAGAGACCAATCTGTTTAATTTCATTGCGTAAACCGGAAGTTCTTCGCCAAGCCGTGCAAAAGAATCCACTAAAACCGAAGAAATGCTTCCGAAAAGAAATATCAAAATCAAAATATCAAGAACGGTTGTAAGAGAAGTGGGCGCTTTTATTTTATGAAAATAATTATGTAGCGGAGTAAAAACAAAAAACAAAAAATATGCAATTACAAACGGGATGAAAATGGATTGAAGTTCTTTTAGCACAATAAAAACAACAACAATTCCAATGAAATCCACAAAAAAAGAAGTAGAAGATTCGAGCAAAGATTTAGTTTTTTGCATAAATTTAATTTTCAAAAAGATATTAATATAAACTATACAGAATCATATAAAAAAGCTATAATAGTAAATCATAATCAATGAAAAAAGTTTTATTCATTACATTTTTTTGGCCGCCATCAGGAAAAGCCTCGCTACATTGGCCTTTGGACATTATAAAATATTTAACGCAATTTGAAATTAAGCCTTCAGTTTTAACGGTTAATAAAGATACATTCGGCGCAAAAGATGAAAGTCTTTTAAATAAAGTTGATTCTGATTTAGAGGTAATTAAGACAGGTTATTTTGATCCGTTCAAACTCTACAGAAAATTTACCGGCAAAAGCGAAGAGGAACCTTTATCGGCCTCCGAAGCAATTTCAAAAACGAATAAAAGTTTAGCGCACAGAATTTCAATTTGGATCAGGATGAATTTGTTTGTGCCGGATGCACGGATCGGATGGTATTTTCATGGAATAAAATCCGGAACAAATTTTTTGCGTAATAATAAAGTTGACGCAATAATTACAATGGGTCCGCCGCACAGCACACATTTGATAGGGAAAACTTTAAGCAAAAAATTTAACTTGCCGCATATTCCGGTTTTAATTGATCCGTGGGTTGATATCGTTTATTATAAAGATTTCGAGCGAAACAAATTTACTTTAGCTTTAGATAATCACTTCGAAAAATCAGTTATGCAAAATGCCGCAAAAGTAATTTTTGTAACAAAAGATACAAGAAATGATTTCGTTGAAAAATATCCGTTTCTAAAAAATAAATCCGAAGTTTTATTTTGGGGATTTGACGAAGAAGAATTTAAAGGAATTGAAATTCAAAAATCAAAAGATGAAGAAGTTTTAGTCCATGCTGGAAATATTTTTGATTATCAAAATCCGGAAAATTTATGGAAAACTTTAAAAGAGAGAATTGATTCGGGCATAAAATTTAAAATTAAATTTATAGGAACAGTTTCGCCGAAAATCAAGCAGGCAATTTCGGAAAGCGGTTTAAATGACTTTGTTGAATATTCAGGATTTTTACCTTACAAAAAAATGCTAAGTGAAATATCTTCGGCTTCGTATCTGCTGGTTTGCGCAACGGAAAAGCGTCACGTTCCGGGAAAATTATTTGAATATTTACGCACCGGAAAACCGGTTTTAGCTTTTGGTGATGATAACGAAGAAGTAAATCAAATTTTGCAGGAAGCCAATGCGGGAAAATTATTTCCGTACGAAAGTGATGCAAAAGAGTTTTTTGCTGAGGTGAAAAGTTATTCAACAAAATTTGAAACGATAGAAAAATATAAAAGAGAAAATATTGCGAAGGAGTTAGCAAGGATAATTGATCCTAAGAAATAATTATTTGAATTTATGAGGATTTATAATTTAAACTAAAACTAAAATTAAAATCATTTTTTTAATACTTCTTCATAAAGTTCTTTGTACTGATTTCCAACAATTTCCGGAGTAAAATTAGTTAAAACTTTTTCGCGGGAATTTTCTCTAAATTTTGCTAAACGATTTTCATCTTCTAAAATCCAAAAAATTCCTTCGGCAAGTTCATCGGCTGAAATATTATTTGCCAAATAACCGTTTGATTTATGGTCAATCATATCAGGCATTCCGCCAATATTAAAAGCTACAACGGGAGTTCCGCATGCCAAGGATTCCATAACAGTATTAGGCAAATTATCTTCTAAAGATGGTGCAACAAAAACATCGGCAGCATTGTAACACAAATTAATTTTTGATGTTTCACTTAATCTGCCTAAAAAATTTACTTTAAATGGTAGTTCCTTAATTAAATCTTCCGGAGCTCTTCCAAAAATTACAATCTCGTATCCGCTAGAGTTTAATTTTAATTTATCTTTTAAAATTTCCAAGCTCTTTTTTAAATATGAAAATCCTTTTCGCTCATCTTTTAAATTCATTGTGCCGAACAAAATCAATTTTTTATCAAAAGGTAAATTCGATTCTTTTCTTGCTGAAATCTTTTCAATGGGATGAAAAGAATTTTGATTTATCGGATTCGGAATAGCAGTAATTTTATGATTTCTTAATAGTGAACTGCTTTTTGCAATTTCAGCAAGCCAGTTACTACAAGTGACAATTGTTAAATTCAGATGCGGATAAATTTCATTTTTTTTATTCCAGATTTTTCGTGAAAAATCATTTTCATTTTGGAATTTTAAATAAGGGCAATTTCCGCAATTTGTTTTAAAATTTTCACAGCCCGAACTGTAATGACATCCGCCGGTAAACGCCCACATATCGTGTAAAGTCCAAACAACCGGCTTATTCAATTTTGAAATTTCATAAAAACTTTTTGATGACAAAAAGCCTTCGTTTATCCAATGAAGATGAATTACATCCGCATTTTGAATTAATTTATTTTTAGAAATATCGGTTCCCAAATTCCAAAATGAAAATCTGCCTTTTTCTTCTTTAGTAAATAATTTCATTTGAAAAAGATCAGCTGCAATTCTGGAATAAGTTAAATATTTTTCAGTTCCGGAATTAACAATTGATTTTGAAAATTCACTTTTGGAAATTTTTTGCTGGACAAGCATTTCTGAATTTACGACGGAATTAACTAATGCATTATTAATTCTGAATGCCGCTTGTGCAGCGCCGCCTTTTATATCCGAATTGCAAACATGAATTACATTCATTATTAAATCAATTTTTATAAGCGTAAATATTTAATTGAAGATCCATTGCGGGATTATTTTTATTGAAACGATTTATCAACGGTTTATTTCTATCAGCGGCTTGCTTAATGAAATATCTGAATCCGTTATTTTTTAGAAGATTTAAAATTTCATCTAAATCTTGCGAGCCGTTTAAGAATGAATGATATTCGATGAACAAATTTTTTATTTTGCTTAAACTTTCACCGCAATCTTTTAGGACTTCAACTTCCGCGCCTTCAATATCCATTTTCAGCATATCAATTGAAATTTCTTTTTCCAAAAAATCCTTTAATCTTATTGAATCAACTTTTATTTTGTTTTGGCTTTCCGAATAAATTGAAGCGCCGTCAGCTCCTTCCAAAGAAATTTCAATTCCGTTATTATTGATCCAAACCGCTTTGTCAATAATTTCAATATCATTAAAATTATTCTTTTGAAGATTTGATTTTAAAATCTTTGCAATTGCGGAATCGGCTTCAAATGCAGTAATTTTTGAATTTGGAAAAAGATTTTTGAAATATAAACAACTAGTTCCGACGTTTGCGCCGCAGTCAAAAATTACCGGAGCATTATTTTGCGAATTGAATTTATAGCTTTCATCAACAAAAATTTCTTTGAATTGCCAAACAAAAGAAAGCGAATCGGGAACATCAAAATTGTAATTCAAGAAATTTATATTTTGTTTTTCGTATCTTCTTTTATCGCCGAATTTAATTACGAGCCGTATAAATTCGCGGTAATTTTTATTTGTAAAAAAAGTATATAATCCTTTAAAAATAATTTGTAAGAATAATTTCATAGATTAGATTTTAGATTGAATTTATTATTTGTAACAAAATTGAAGGCATCCAAATATCCTTTAACTACCGTATTTGTATTTATTTTATTTTTGATTATTTCAAACGAATTTTCGCCCAGTAATTTCAATTTTTGAGTATCGGAAAATAATTCATCAATAACTTTAAAAAGATCATCTTCATTTCCGGCATCAAAATATTTTCCGCTGTAATTTTCTATTACCAAACTTTTTTCTGTTCCATCGCAAACAGAACAAACAACAGGTTTTTCAAAAGCCATGGCTTCGTTGATTGATAACCCGCCCATTCCGCCTAAAACATAAAGTGATGATGATTTAAAAAACTTACCTAATTTTACCGTATCGTAAATTGCTCCTTGAAATAAAACCTTTTCTTTTATTCCTAATTCTTCTGCTAAATTTTTAAGGTCATTTTCTTTTGGCCCATTTCCTATTACAATTAATTCAGCTTCTGGAAATTTTGGAAGTAATCTTTTTAAAACTTTTATCAGAAGATCAACTCTTTTCCATTCAACTAATCTGCCCACATGAATTAGCCTATAATTATTTTCAGGCAGTAAATTCGGTGATTCATCAACAATTTTTTTTGCTTTAAATAATTCATCTGTATCAGGTGAATTATAAGTTATGAAAATCCTATTTTTATCAACTCCGTAACTTCCAATTATTTCGTAAGCATCTTCAATGTAATTAACAAAAGCGTCAATTATTCCGTAGTATTTTTTTCTAACTTCTCTTAATATAAATCCTTTTAAATACATTAAAATTTTATTCTTGTCTTTTCCCGATCTTAAATTTTCATCAATTACATCTTTTCTGGTATAATAGGAAATTGCTTCATTATATTTAGGAACTTGAAACGGAATTTCCTTAAAAATAATTTTTATATTCTGTCTTTTAATTTTTTTTAAAAGAAACGGATTAAAAATAAAATATAAAATGTAAGGCCAATTTGTAACAATTATATCCGGTTTTTCTGAATAAACGGTTTTTAAAAAGTTTTTAAAAAAACTTTTTCTGTAGAATGTTTGATATTCTTCTAATCTAATAAGCTTAAACTCAATATCTTTTTCCGTTTCAAAAACTCCGCTACCAATATTTTCGCTTTTTTTAAAAGGAACAACAACTACAATTTCCAGATCAGGAATTCTGTTTAATTTATTCAGTATCAAATTATAATAATGCGGCAATCCGCTAAATGTAAATAGAACTTTCATTAAATAGAGTGCTTTTTTATTAACATATTTTTAATTTTTGAGATTCCGGCAAAAACTAAATTTGTGAAATCTTCGGATATCTTAAACTTAATAACAACAAATATAAATATAGGAACTAAAATCAATGTTTTGAAAAAAATCAGAAGCATAGCTGCCAGATCTTTTCTAAATGAATTTAAGATACTGTCATATAAATAAAATCCTTGATCTTTAATAACCCAGGCAATTATCCATGTAAATAAAAACAAAACAAATGCTTTTAAAGTATTTATGCTAAAAGGCTGGATGTGAAATTTTTTCCAAATTAAAATCAAGGCAAAGACTAAGTAAAATAAATATGATAAAACAGATGCTATTGCAGCGCCTGTCATTCCATAAAGCGGAATAAAAATTATGTTAGTAATTATAGAAGTTATTCCAAGAACTACGGTTAATACTAATCCATAAATATAATATCGTGAATATAAAACTATTTCATTATTTACTCCGGTAACCAAATCCAAAATCTTTCCAAAAAGAAAAATATATAATACGGTTTTTCCGTTTATATAAATATCTCCTTTGGGAATAATCAAAAAAAGATCATCAATATTAACCCAAATTAATAAAAAGATTAATAATCCGCTTATAAACAGATTAATGGAAGTTTTTTTATAAATATCATTTAATGTTGTATTATCGTTTTTGTTTATGGAAAAAGATAAAGCAGGTAAAACAGCTCTAGTAAGACTTTTTTTTGGAATTTCCATAATTGTTGCAATAAATATCGCAATAGAATAAATTGCAGTTTCTTGAAGTCCTTCATATGCGGGCAACATTAACATATCAATTTTTGTTGATAGTAGAAAACCGAAACCACCTAAAACTGTATATAAACCATACTTTAAAATTGGTTTTAGCTTCTGAAAGCTAATAATTTGTATATCTGTAGTAAAAGATAAAAGTTTTATTTTTCTTGCATAATAAACTAAAACTCCAACTGCAAAAAAATTTGAAAACACCATTAGGTTTACAAAACTTGTAAAATTTATGATTCCTATTGCATAGATTATTATAATCAGCGAATTAATTAATCTTAAAATGACTTCTCGAATAAAAGTAGGAAATGAAAGTTTATTTTGAATTATTATGTAGGCTTCAATTATATTTAAAAAGATTGTTCCTAAAACTAAAGGAGTAACATAAATAAAATACTCTAGTATGATGGGTGAATTTTCCGAATAGCTTTTTAAGTAAATGGATTTGAAGCTAACAAATAATAAGAAAAAGATTGTAAATCCAATAAAAGAATAAATTAAAACGAAAGATAAAAAAGTATTTTGTTTTTTTGAGTTATCTGAAAATTGAGGGAAAAATTTTGCTATGATGTAAGGAGAACCTAATTGTGCAAAAGATACAAATAAAGTTGCACTATCTTGTAAAACTCTTGTAAGACCTAATTCTTGAGGAGAGAGAAATTTTGTATATAAAAAAATAACATTTATTGTTCCGATCAGTAAGCCGATATAAGATGCCACACTACTTTTAATACTTTCCCTAACTACATTTCCCATTAAAAAATAACTCTTATTGTTAACTTACTGGAACTTAAAAATTATAACTTTTTTGCAACCAGAACCATTATATCTCGCGAAGGTTCTTCTTCCATTTCTTCAATTATTTGATATCCTTTTTTTTGTAATAAATCTTTTACCAAATTAGTAGGTGAACCAAGATCTCCATGCGTTTCTACAATAATTAATCTGGGTGTTATTGAAAGATCAGCGAGGACATCTTTTTCTCCGCCTTCACAATCTAATTCCAAAATATCACATTCAGGAATTATCTCGATTTTATTTGCCCCTTCCATTTCGCCCCAAACATTTACCGGTGTGCCGACATAGCCATGTACTACTTTACCACTGAAGTTATACTCTTTCCAGGTATTTAATATAGTTTGTATTCTTGTCTTACTAGGCTCAATCAAAATTACTTCGCCACCTTGTTCCATTGCTACCAATCCGGTTATTCCGTATCCGCCACCGATTATTGTAACTTTGTCACCTTTTCTTACATTTCTTTTTAATGCGGAAATGCAATTTTCTTCATAGTTTGTAACATCTGCTTTATTGCGAGTCCGCGAAAACATTCTATCAATTTTAGGAATTGAAGGATCTTTTACACGATAACTTCCCAAATTTATATATGCACCTTTAGGACTTAATTTTCTTATTAGCATCCAAATTGGACGAATAGATGAAAATATTTTTTCATTCATTTCTTTATATTTTGACATTAAATCAAATCCCGGATAAATATTTTAATACATTAAAAAAATAGATTATAAACAATACCTGAATTGTTTTGTTAAATAATTATCATAAAGATTCTATATTTACAATTCAAAATATGATTTTTCTTTTTTCCCCAAATTGTCATTTAATCCATCTGTAACAGCTTTTTCAATTATTTTTTTAAGTGGTAGATCATTCATTAAAAAGACAATTTTAAGAAAACTCAAATAAATAATTTTATTTATTGAATATAAAAATGAATTAGAACTCCAAAAGTATTTTTCAAAATAGATACGATTTCGAATTTGATAATACAATCTTTCTTTGTTATGATCAGCCGGAACCGGCAAATTTAATAATGGAATTTTTTTTTCAGTTGCCGCCCAAGAATCATCAATATCTTTTAATCTGCTATTTAAAAGAAGGATTATTTCACCACCTTTTCTTGTGATTCTGCTTGTAAATTCTATATCGTCTGAATACACAAAAAAATCATTTAAAGGATACCCGATGTTATTTAAAAGATCTTTATGAAAAAACAATCCGCCGTAATATGCAGCGGAAACATTCCCATGTGTTTTGATCAAATTTTTATTTGTTACTTTATCTCTTTGAATATTGCTTTTAATTAATTTTTGAAATGATGCTATTGCATTAAAACCTAAAAAGCCATTTATTTTGCCAACGGTTAAATTCTGATCACCATCAATAATTGCTTTTTTATAAATTTCCCGGTTTACCCGGTAAGATAATAACGCAATACTTGTTTCTTTATTTGGCTTATTTAAATTACTCCAAAAAAACTTTAACTCTTCCACGGATTTTTTTTCAGGAACATTATCATCATCTAACAGCCAAACAAAATCACATGAGTTATCTTCGTAAAATTTTTTTAATCCAGCTGCATATCCGCCTGCCGAACCAGTATTTTCTGTTAACGAAATAACTTTTAATTTATTGGAAATTCTTTTTTCTAACTGAATAATTTTGTTTTTGCTATTTTCATTTGAATTATTGTCAACAACAATAATTTTATTAATTTCTAAATCTAAAAGTGATTCAATTACTTGATTCAATAAATTAAATCTATCATTATAAGTCACAATTAACGCACAAATTTTCATATGTTTTATAACTTGGAAAAACTAAGTTTAAATACGTTAGTTTAACTTTGCAGATCTCTTTTTAAAGTGAAAATATGAGTTAATTATAAGTAGTAAGATGATTATTCCACTTAAACCCAATGCTAAATATTTAGTTATATAAAAGCTTGTGGGGGCAAATTTAAATTCGACTTTATGTTTTCCGTTTGGAACAATTATTCCTAAAAATCCGTGATTTGCTTTGTAAATTTTTGTTTCTTGTCCATCAATTTCAGCTTTCCAGCCTTTTGTGAAAGTGTTTCCAACAAACAAAAAATTATTTCCGCTTGCATTAACATCCATTGCAATCAATTCATTTTTGTAGCTTGTAATATTTGCATAAGCGGTTGAATCAGAAAATTCAACGTGCAGATTTTCACCTTCAACAAAAGCTGTATGTTTTGGATCAAAAGAATTATTTTTTACCGAGTTTAAAATTTCTAAAGCCGGTTTATTTGCAACACTATCAACAAAATATGCGCGTGGTAATGCGGTTTCATTTTCATAAACTATACTGCTGCTTCCTCTTGAGATTTCTGTTAATCCCGGAAAATTTACCGGCTTATCAAAAATAATGTACTTTGTGTTTAGCATACGCCAGAAAGTCGGATTGACAGGATTTCCTAAAACATCTATAAAATCCTGATAAGCTCTAGGTTTAATTCCAGAATAACCAAATAAATCTTCTAAAAGGAAATATGCATTATAATTTGAGCTGTTACTTATCGATCCTAAAGATCCATCTTGCTTTAAATTCAAAATTCTGAAAGGTTCTTTATCATTTTGATTTTTTATAATGTTAACATAATCGGGAGCAATAAAAGCTTGCTCAATATTTTGATCTTCAATATATTCTTTTCCGCGATTATCAATTCTCCAAAGATCAAAAGTTGAAAAAACTATTAAAAGAATAATCAAAAAATCTTTATTCAATTTATTAATTAAATAAAAATAAATCAGCCAAAATGTAAGTGACGTAAGCAAAAATGCAATTATTAAATCTCCCGAAAACATGGATGAAGCATAATCCGAAATTTGTTTGAAGTATTCTGCTTGCTGCGCATTTTTTGCGCCCTCAATCATTCTTGATGTGAACCAGCTTTTTATTGATGAATTCAGCAAAAGCGAAATTGCAAAAATTGCGGTTGCGCCAATTGAAACATATTTTATAATGCTTTTTATCTGAATATCATTTTCATTTTTTAAAGTGAAAATTTTTGATAATGCCAATCCTGCAAGTAGAGGAAAACTCAATTGAACCAAAATTAAAATCATTGATGGCGCGCGGAATTTATCAAAAAACGGGAGGTAATAATACATCAGATCGTAAGCGATTGGAAAAGTTCTTCCGAATGAAATCAGCAAAGCAATAAAAGACAAAATCGCTAAAAATTGTGTGAACGGATCTTTTCGATTTAAGATAATTCCTAAAATTGCCAAAAAGAAAATTATAACGCCCATATACATTGCAACATCAACAAAAGGCATTTGTCCGAAATATGTATTTACTTTATAATCTTGATTTTGTGTAAGCGGACCGTTATAAGTTGAATTCCCAAATCCGTAAAAAGAGGGAACAACAAAAGTTAAAACTTCACCCGGAGAAAATGACCAATTTGTATTGTATGTGTATAAATCAGATTCAGTTTGCGCAGCAGTTGCAGGTTGAGAAGTTTCTACAATGCTTTTAGCTCCGCGTGTTGAGTAAGGCGTGTATTCCCAAATCTGTGTAAAATTATCGGATTGAATTAATAAAGCAATTACGGTTGCTGCGGTAAAAACACCAACAGATTTCAAAATCTGAAATGTTAAATCTTTTTCTTTTTTTATTAACGAATAAACAAAATAATAAATGAAATAAATTGCAACGGCGAAAAGTAAATAGAAAATAATTTGCACATGCCATCCTTGAACAGCAAGTTGAAGTGCAATTGTTAAAATTGCAAAATCAAGCAGAGTAATTTTCTTTTTAAATTTCAGAAGCATTAAGAAAATTAGCGGAATCCAACAGATTGCAACTAACTTTGTAACGTGACCAATATACAATAATACAATGATTCCCGTACTGAATGCGGTGGAAATTGCAACAAATAAACTAACCAATCTGTTTTGAGTTTTGTATTTTGCTAAAAAGTAAGTTGTAATTCCCAGGATGATTAAATATAAAGTCCATTGAACATAATTAACGCTAAAAAGACTTGTGAATAAAGATTTGAATTCACCAAATATTACATAAATTAAATTGAACCATTTATAACCGACAGAAAGTGCATAAGCCGGGATTCCACCAAATATATAAGGATTCCATAAAGTATAATCACCATCATGATTTTCAACATATTTAGTCATACTTAAACTTGTAACTATATCACCGGATTGAAATGTTTTTCCACCAAAATACATCGGAGCAAAATAAATTAAAAACAAAATAAATATTACCGCGATTGCAAAAGGAGTTTGATATTTTGCCGGAATAATTTTATCAAAACTGAAATTCGATGAAACTTTCGATTCTTCTTTTGCCGTTACTTTGGAAACTCTTTTTTTTTCTTTTGACATATTTTAAGATCTCTGTAATTTATTTTTTTGCAATAAATGTAATTCCGGAACCAACTTTATTTTCAGATTTATAATCTATGTACATCATTAAAAGTGTAAATGGAAAAGTTACCAAATAATAAAAAGGTAAAACTATAAAAAGCAATTTTGATTTATTCAGCATTTGCATTGGATATTTAATTCCCAAACGCCATGATTTATCGCCCCAGAATCCGTAATTATATTTTGAATTATGAACTTTAAATCCAAGCGGCTCCATTTTACTTTTCAGATCTTCGAATGAATATCCGTCACGTGCGTGCTCGCCGATAAAACTTTCTTCGTGCTCATCATGAACATCGCTTCCGCCGAAAATTGACGGAGTATTAATCAAAACAAATCCGCCGGATTTTAACGCCGCGAAAAAATTTTTGAAAACCGTTACATCATCTTCAATATGTTCCATAACATCAACGCAAACAATAAGGTCAAATTCATTTTGATAATTTATTTTTGTAAGATCTTCAATTGCGAAAGTAACATTATTGAAATTCTGATCTTTGAAAAACTGCTCGCTGTCTTTTATCCAATCATCTTTTACATCAACAGCGTGAATTTTGTTCGGCTGTAAATTTTTTGCCATAAAATATGAATATTGTGCGTAACCGGTTCCCGCATCCAAAATTGAAATTTCTTTTGTGCCGAATTCTTTGCGAAGATTTTTCAACTCTCTGCGAACATACCAACTGCGCAGAAACATTGTATCAAGCAATTTATAAAATCCGATTCTGAAAACCGGATAATCACGAATTATTTTTGCAAAAATATTTTTTATGGGATCGTAATGCATGAATATAATTTATAATGAATAATTAAGAATTAATAATTAAATATTATTATGAATAAAATAAAAATACTGTCATTCCCGTGCCGACTGACAGAGAAATCTAAATTTCTGTCATTGCGAATCCCGATTTAATCGGGATGAAGCAATCTCAAAACCGGAAACCGGAGATCGCCGCAGTCGAAGACTCCTTCGCGATGACAATCTCTAATTTGTCATTCCGCCTGCCCAAATTTTAACCGGGCTTGTCCGAAATCATTCTTCAATTTCAAAAAAGTCCATGATCAAAAATTTAATATAGGATAAAAACCAATCTAAAAAGCTTATAAGATTTTTTAATCAATAATAAAGTCCGAACTCAAAGGAATGACAAAACTTTATCCTTTATAATTTTTACTTGAACTTTCTTCCGTTAACTCAAAAATTCCTTGGGCAAATTTTTGCCATGAATATTTTTCCGCTTCAACTTCGGCATTGCGCGAAAATTCTTCTTCTTTATTTTCTTTATAGAATTTCAAAATTGCTTTTGCCAATTGTTCCGGATTTTCTTTTTCAACAATAAATCCGGTTTTATTTTCGATAACAACTTCACCTAAACCGCCAACGTTTGCCGCAATTACCGGCTTTTTGAAATTCATTGCAATTTGTACTATTCCGCTTTGAGTTGCTTCTTTGTAAGGCAAAATTACAACATCCGCTGCGGAAAAATAATATTTTACTTCTTCAGTTGGAATAAAATTTCCGAAAAGTTGAATTTTATTTTCGAGCTCGTAATTCTTTATCAAATTTAAATATTTTTCTTTACCTGAATAAAACTCGCCGGAGATAATTAATTTCAGATCAATTTTATCTTTCAATAAATTCATCGCTTCAATTAAAATATCAAGACCTTTGTAATCCCGAATTAATCCGAAAAATAAAATTATCTTCTCATAATTTAAATTCAAAAAATTTTTTGCTTCGGATTTTGAAACTGCGTTGCCGAATTTTGAATAAACAGGATGCGGCAGAATTTTGTATTTTGCTTGCGGAACAAATTTTAAAAGATCGCCAACAACTTTATTTGAAAGTAAAATAAAATGATCGGAATATTTCACAAAATATTTTGTGAATGAAATATCGCCGGGTCTTTTTTCGTGCGGAATTACATTGTGGCAAATCGTTAAAATTTTTGTGTGATTATTTTTTTTGATCTGCTTTGCGATTGTTCCGAATGCGGGTCCAAAAAACGGCAGCCAATATTTGAAAATTACAAGATCCGGTTTTTGATTTTTAATTTTATTTCCAACGGAAATCCAATTTAAAGGATTGATAGAATCAATCAAATTTTGCGCAATGATTTTAGCTTTTTCAATTTGATCTTCGAATTGCGATTTGCCGGGAAAAAGAAAATCCGGATACTGCCTTTTGAATGAAATTATTTCAACATCATTTTCTTTAATTAATTCTTCGTAAAGCGAATCTGTAAAATTTGCAATTCCGCCGCGATAGGGAAATGCAGGACCAATAATTACAATTTTCTTTTTTTGTGTATTCAACTTTATCGAAAAAATTAATTTTTGTTTTCAACTTTACAGCAAAAAAGGTAAACCGGAATTTACCTTCATTTAAAGAGTAAGATTAAGAGTAAGATCAAGATTAAGAGAAAGATTTTCCGATTTGATACGGAATTACGATTTTTATTTTGTCATCCCAAAAAACTTGTAACATAGTGATCTATGTTTTTTTGCTCAAATTAAATTAGAGATTGCTTCTCCCGATTAAATCATGATCATAATGACATGGAAAAGTTATTAATTTTCCAAAATTAAGTTTTTTAATCTTTATATTTTTTTATTAAACTTTTCCAACCTTGCAACTTTCCAACTTTTATCACAAATTACTTTCTTTTATCACATATTCGCGGTCGCTTTGCGTATTATGAACAAGCAATTCGCCGAGTAAACCTACCGAGAAAAATTGCACGCCCACAATTATCAACAAGATACCCAAAAATAAAAGTGGACGGTTACCAATATGTTTTCCCATGAACCATTCGTATGACAAATATCCGTTAACTAAAAATCCTATTAAAAATGATAGTGCTCCTAAAAATCCGAATAAGTGCATCGGGCGTTTTACGTAACGTGTCGTAAAAGTTACAGTTAATAAATCAATAAATCCTTTAAAGAATCTTGATATTCCGAATTTCGTTTCGCCGAATCTGCGTGCGTGATGTTTTACAGGAATTTCAGAAATTTTGTATCCGTTCCATCCGGCTAAAACCGGAACGTAACGATGAAGTTCGCCGTAAACATTTAAACTTTTTACAACATCGCTGCGGTAAGCTTTTAAGCCGCAATTGAAATCGTGAATTTTAATTCCACTCATAACTTTCGTTGTGAAATTAAAAAACTTTGATGAATGTTTTTTTACAAACGGATCATGACGTACTTTTTTCCAGCCGGAAACTAAATCGTAACCTTCTTCAAGTTTTGCGATCAAATTAGGAATTTCATTCGGATCATCTTGCAAATCTGCGTCCATTGTAATTACAACATCGCCTGAAGCGTGTTTGAAACCCATTTGCAGCGCAGCGGATTTCCCGTAATTTTTATTGAAGCTTATGTACTTTATTTTTTTATCTGTGCGCGCAATACCTTTGATAATATTCAATGAATTATCGGTACTACCATCGTTAATGAAAATAATTTCATGATCAATATTTAGATTTTTGATGGCTTTGCGAACTTCATTTGTAAGAATATTTAAAGATTCTTCTTCATTAAGAAGAGGAATTACAACCGAAACTTTTTTGAAAGATGTGCTTCTCGGTTTTGAATATCCTGAAAATTTTTCCGGCTTTATAAAATTGCGTCTGCGGTTTCTGTTATGATTTGATTTTCTGTCAGAATAATTTTTGTTGTCATTTTTATTTTGATTATCAGGCTTATTTTGCGTATCGGATTTTGCCTGATTTTCCTGCCTTTGCTGTGATTCCTGCTTCGGCTGATTTTCCTGTTTTACATCGCGCTCAATCTTTTTCAATTCTTTATCAATCTTAGCCAAACTTTCAGATTGATTTGTATTTTCAGGTCTATTCTGATCTTTAGGATTTTGCTGATGCTGCGGTTTGTTTTGTCTTAATGATTTTTCCGCTTTATAATTGTAAGGTTCATTACGCTTTTTTTCAGGATTTTGATTTCTATCAGGATTCTGAGATCTTTCAGGATTTTGATTTCTATTTTGATTCGGATTTCTGTCCTGAGTCTTTTCCTGATTTACATTTTTATCTGAATTTTGATTTTCAACCCGCGGCTGATTTTTTTCAGGAGCTTGATTTTTTTCCTGATTAAAATCTTTTTGTCTGTTTCTTTCCTGATCTTTATTTTCCTGATTAGGATTTCTTTGCGGATTTAGGTTAACATTCTGATTTGGATTTTTCTCTTGATTTACATTCTTATCTTGACTTAAATTTTTATCCGTAGTTAAATTTCTTTCTTGATTTGAATTTAGATTTCTTTCTTGATTTAAGCCCTTTTCCTGATTTTTATTTTTATCGAAATTCTGATCACTGCTTAAATTCTGTTCATTAATATTTTGATTCGGTTCCAAAAAAATTCCCTTATTTTTAAATACTTACAAAATTAACTTAATAATTGGCTAAAATCAATTTAGCAATTTATCCACTCACCAATTTTACCGATTGATTAATTGATGCGTTAATGGTAGTTTAAAATTAATAAACACTAGGAAATTATGGGTGCAATAATTTTTTGGACGATTATAAGATTCGCTTTAGTAATACCGGCATTATGGTTTATAAGCGAAAGTTATTCACCCAAATATTTTATAGTTTGGAGCGCGATAGCAATTTATTTGATCGTGATCCATCCGGCAATTGTACATTACAATAAATTTGAAGAAGAAAGTAAAGTAATTGTAACTTCAACACTCTGCTCATCGTGCAGAAATTTTGATAAAACTGCAGTGCTTTGCATGAAATATGATAAACATCCTACAGCGGATTATATTCCGTGCGATGGAATTGCTTGGGAGCCGGGCGAAAATGAAAGATCAAAAAACGAACACATTAAAGAAAAATGATTTTACAAAAAGCGAATTTGTAAACTCAACTGTTTTTTGTACCGAATGCAAAAAAGAATTGTCTGATTTTTTATCAATTAAAAATCACGAAACCGAAGCTGAAATTTTTGAAAGATTTTGTAATTGTAAAAAGACCGGACAGTTCAAAGGAGATTATTGTTCGCGTTTGTTTATTGCCGAAGAAAATGAAATAAATGATATAGATGAATTTTCAAATCCTGAATTTCCCGAAGAATAAAAGATTTAAAATTCAAAAGATTAAGCCGTCATTCCTGCTTGCCTGGAATCAGATGGCACTAGAGAATTGAAAGATTAAAATATAAAAATGTCATTGCGAGCTTAAGGCGAAGCAATCTATGATTTGTCATCCCGAGTTTACACCGCAAATATGGGCTGCCTGGCGGGAGGCAGGCTTGTCCGGAATCTTTTCTAAAATTGATTATTATGTTTGATAAATAGATTATAAAAAAACATCATCGTTAAAAATTCGTAAAATAAAATGATATTTATTTCTTGAATTTAGTTAAAAATTCAT
This sequence comes from uncultured Melioribacteraceae bacterium, assembly GCA_965365345.1. Classification (GTDB taxonomy): domain Bacteria; phylum Bacteroidota; class Ignavibacteria; order Ignavibacteriales; family SURF-24; genus CBDUBH01. The sequence goes on along the minus strand of CBDUBH010000040.1, from coordinate 13,955 downwards.
CCCTAAAAATTACTTTTCTTCATCTCAATTTTATTTAAAAGATCTTCCAAAGCATTGATAAATCTTGGTCCGGGTACAAGATAAAGGTCAGAATTAATCAAAATAATTCCGTTATTTTTTACCGCGTTCAAATTTTTCCATTCAGGATAAATACTTTCAAGATTTCCGGCATCTTCAAAAAATCTTTCTTCAAGAATTAAAAAATCTGGATTTAATTTCAAAATTTGCTCACGGCTGAAAACCGGATAATTCATTGGTGAATCTTCAGCAATATTTTTTAATCCAGCAGAAGAAATTAATTCATTTATAAAAGTATTTTTTCCGGCAAGCATAATCGGGCTTAAAGAAACCACAAACATTGCGGAGTTAATTTCGCTTGAATCAACTTTTAATTTCAATTCATCAAATTTTGAATTCCATTTTGAAATAAGATCTACGGCAATTTCTTCTTTGCCAAAAATTTTTCCCATATCGGAAACTGTTTTTTTGATTCCCGAAAAACTCCGAGGATTTGATACAAAAATTTTCAAACCCAAAGATTTCAATTTTTCATAAGTATCTTTTGAATTTCCTTCAACTGTCATCAAAATAAGATCAGGCTGTAAACTCAAAATTTTTTCATAATCAACTGAAAGCATATCGCCGACTTTTTCAATATTTTTTGCTTCGGGCGGAAAGTTGCAATACAAAGTATTTCCAATTAAAAAAGAATCAGCCTGAATAGAAAAAATTGCTTCGGTTAAACTTGGTGCAAGCGTTATAATTTTAGTGGGAATTGAATCGAACGTTACGGAAATTTCCAGATCATCTTTTAAAATTAATTTATTTTCAGAATTATCTTTTTTAATTTCATTTTTGCATGAAAAAAAAACAAAAGGAAGAATGAAAAATAAGAGTTTAATTTTTAACATTTTTTTTAAACTTTTCCGAAATTTTTTTAAATAAAATATAACAAGCCAAAACCAGCGAAACTGAATTTGCCAAGATCATCGGCATATTTGAAAGTGCAAATCCGTAAGCAAGCCATGATGCAATTCCGAAAGTCATAAGCGAAAACATTCCGAATGAAATATCGCGGGTTTGGTTGGATTTATGAACTTTAAATGCTTGTGGAAAATAAGCAGCCGTTGTGCAAACAGCGGCAATGTAACCAAATAATTCAGTGTTGAACATTTATCCTTCTGAAAGATTAAAATTAAACAGCAATTTTATGAAAAAATAAATTCAAGTGAAAGAGAAATCGGCACAGAAGAAAATGAATTTAAGAAAATGGAAATTTCAAAATCATTTTGATCAGAAAAAAATATTTTTCAAGTACGAAATAAAATTTCTAAATTAGCAAATTTTTATGAAAGAATTTAAGATGGGATTAGAATAAAATCAGAATTTTGAAAATTGAATAAAAATCTGAAGAAGTTTATTTGACGCCAATAAAATAAAGGGTTTTGAGAATATTACCAATTAAAAATTTTATGCAAAAAGAAAAGGCCGACAATTTTAAAACGGTCAGCCTTTGAATTGTATAAATTTCTGATCAGCTGATAATACCGTGTTGATCTGACTGAATATTTTTTTCTTTTAAAAGATCACGGATTTCTGCAAGTAAAACTTCTTCATTTGTGGGAACAACCGGAGCAGCAGGAGCTTCAGCTTGTTTCCTTTTAAAAGAATTCATAACCTTAACTGCCGCAAAGATTGCAAAAGCGATTATTAGAAAATCTATAATTGCCATAATAAATTTACCATAGCTTATTACAACCGGTGGATTTGAACCAACTGCTTCTTTAACTGTAACCGCTAACGCAGAAAAATCTACTCCGCCCAAAAGCACACCGATAGGCGGCATAATTACATCACTTACCAAAGATGAAATTACTTTTCCGAAAGCAACGCCGATAATTATGCCGATAGCAAGATCGATCACATTGCCTTTTAAGGCAAATTCTTTGAACTCCTTCAACATAGACATGACGTTTTTCTCCTTATTATTAAAAAATAAATTATAGAAACAGCTTTCAACATTTCCACTGAAAAAAGATAATAAAAATTAGAGGTTGGTCGCCCGGTTTCTGAAATACAATATAATAGACTATTTCTATATTGCAAATAAAATATATATGAAAATTAATATAGAAAAACTTGGAAAGCGGTTTAAATGATATTTTAAAAAGCATAAATATTTATATCAAATTCACGCAGGAGCTTTTCATGGGATTAATAATATAATTTAATGAGAATTTTAAATTAAGATAGAAGATAATTTTTTTGATATATAAAATCTGAAATGTTAAAAAGAAGAATAAAATTATTGAATAATATTTTTACGAGTACATATTTAATTTAGGATGAATAAACAAAATTGTAGTAACCTTTCTGTGAAATTACTTTTAATAAATTATTAAAAAGTTTAAAACCGCAAATACTTAAAAATTACTTTGAAAAACATGCTGAATTTCATTATTTTTGACGTGCACCCATAGCTCAGTTGGTAGAGCATCTGACTCTTAATCAGCAGGTCGCCGGTTCGAGTCCGGCTGGGTGCACATGAAAAGTGCGATTTTGATTCAATTTCGCACTTTTTTATTTTTAAAGAAGATTTAAGTTTTAAGTGAAAATCGTCTATTTTGGGTTACTTTGGTTCAATTTGTACTTCAGTTTGTACTTCAGTTTTTAATAAAATATTTTGATTTGTTTCTTTAAAGGATGCTTACATTTCTCCTTATAAATTGGATTTAGATTAAACAGAATTAAAATCATGAAAATATATCTTGATGATATACGTGAATGCCCCGAAGGATTTATTCTTGCAAAGACCGCTTGGGAGTCAATCGAACTGCTTAAAAACAATTTAGTTGAAGAGATAAATCTTGACCATGATTTAGGATATGATGAAAACTTAGGAACCGGTTATGATGTTGTAAAATGGATTGAGGAACAAGTTGCAGTAAATAATTACATTCCGCCTAAAACAATTAAAGTTCATTCTGCGAATATTTCAGCCAGAACAAAAATGGAGCTGGGAATTAAAAATATTAAACGATTGATGAGTAAAAGTATTAAATAATATTCATTTAACTCAATAATTCTCGAGTGCGCCTTTAGCAAGGGATATGACTTTTTCTTTTAATGTTTCAGGTTCTAAGACTTTTACTCCCTTGCCGCGGCTTACGATCCAGCTTGCGATCTCATCAAGTGAGTTTACGGTTGCCTCAAACATTATGGAGCCACAATCAAGCCGTGTAACTTTCTGATCAGGAAGGAAAGTTCTCATTCCCAAACGGTCAGCCCATTTATCTTCAAGTATTAATTTGATGTTGTGTTTTTCAAATCCTATCCAGCTTTTCCAAGAATAAGCAAATAACTCTGTTAATTTGCTGTTTGTAATTTTAATGAAAGTTTTATCTGTGGCTTTAACGGTTAATATCTTATCAAAGAGAAACTGCCTAACTGAATCCTCGTGCTGCGCTAATACTCGCCAGCATCCCCCGCTTTGAAAGATCAGTATCGGTTCGATTATTCTGCCTTTATCAATTTCATTACCTTCTTTAATGTAATCTATTTTAGCTTTTAAGCAGTTATCAATGCATCTTTGCATTATGACCATATAAGTTAAAGATTGAACTCCAAGTTTATTTACCAAAAGAGAAGTTGATTTATCTAAGGAATATTCTTTATGTGAGAGTCCGTTGTAGTGAAGAATGATCTCGGTGAGTTTATTTTCATCAATGTTTGCTTCCAAAGTAATGCCGCGTTTTCTGCTTGAATGAATATCAATCCCGTAAGACCGAAGATCCTGAAGATCACGCTTTATGGTTAACTCTTCAACTCCGAAAATATCGGCAACATCTAAAACAGAAATAGGATTGCTTTTATCGTTTGATAAACACAAACCGATTATTTCAATTTGACGCTTTATCTTACTTTGAAATTCAAACATCACTTCCTCCCCGGAAAAATGTGTCATCTAATTTAAATCAATATAACTTTTCATTCAAGTACTAAGTAAGAGAAAAATCTTATTGTAGTTTCCATGAGTATCATTTATGGAAATTCCTCAAAAATCATCTCTAAGTAAACAGAGCATTTCAAGATCTCTTTGAATAAGTATCACAAAATGATACAGTTCAAAGCTTGCTTACTCATTATATTACATATAATAATTTGAAGGAGGAATAAATGACAACAAGAGCATCATCATTTCAGAAAGAGGGCAGTCTTTCACTGGTTCAACTTATCTCATCAAATCAAAATGAATTTAATTTTATTAGCGGATCAGATGCGATAAAGAAGAACTTCATCGAAGTAAAAGAAGTAAATGATTCGGGAAGCGTTAATAATTTATTTGTAATCAACAATTCTGAGCATTTCGTTTTCTTTATGGATGGAGATATCTTGTCCGGAGCTAAACAAAACAGAGTATTAAACACATCAGTTTTACTTATGCCACAGACAAAAACAACAATCCCGGTAAGCTGTGTTGAACAAGGAAGATGGAGATTTAAATCAGATAAGTTTGATTCAACAGATTACATAGCTCCGACTTTCTTAAGATCAAAGAAAGCTTCTTTTATAAAAGAAAGCTTGAAAAAAAGAAACGATTACACATCAAATCAAAGTGAAGTATGGAGAGATGTAAATGAATATTCAAGCAACTTAAATGTTCGTTCTTCAACTTCAAACTTATCTGATGTATATGACGAAAAGAAAAAAGATTTTGAATCGTTCATTAAGGATTTTAAGCTAGATGAAAATGCTAACGGAATAGCATTCTTTATAAACAATAAACTCTTAAATATTGATCTGTTCGGAAGAAAGGATATCTTTTCTGAATACTTCTTTAAGCTGTTAAAAGGCGTTGCAATTGAAGCCTATAGTTTAAAAGCATCTGAAAATACCATTACTGAAGCTGAAGCATCTTTTAAAGCTCTATCATTCTTAGATAAGTTTGAAGAGTTGGAATTTGAAACTCATAAAGCAGTCGGATGTGGTGAGGAAAAAAGATTTGAGACAAAGGAACTCACTGGATTTGAGCTTAACTATAATAATAATTTAATTCATTTAACTGCACTTAATATTGAAAATGCTGACAGAAATTACACGAAAAACCGGAATAGAATTTTCTGAAGGTAAGGAATTTAACTTTGCTAATCCTTCAGTAGTTATAAATTACTTGCAGAAAATTAATAGGGGGAGAGAAGGGGTAAGCCCGTCTAATGTCCGGCTTCGGACAGACGGGCGATCTCTTATTCTGCAGGTAGCAAATCCTAAAGTAAAAGAATACAGAGTAAGAAAAAGTTTTGTATTAAAACTCCTTAAATGGTTTAACTTCCCGATAAATCAAGTTCAGAGATTAAGCATTGAAACCCTTCAGAGTATACTCAATGATTATCTGCTTAATATAAGTTCAAGTGTGATACTGAAATATGAAGATGATGAAGCCTTAACTATTACAAGTACAAAGTACAATGAACTGACCGATCTTGAAGTTATAAAAATGTGTGAAAACTTAAATATTACTTACATATCACGAAATGATCTATTCATGAGAGTTTACACGAAAGAAAAGATAATAACTGAACCTATCCCGGGAGACACTTGTGGATTTGGACTAAACATATTTAATTCAGAAACGGGATTTAAGGCGTTATCGGTTTATCATTATATGTTGAGATACATCTGTTCTAATGGTGCGATCATTGAAATTGATAGTGAAAGATCATACAAAGTTCATTACGGAAATAAAGAATTTGCACTTCAAAAATATCTTCAACATCAAATTGATTTAGCCGAAGAAAGGCGAGCCGAAATAGTTACTTTGATCCAAAAAGCAAATCAGGAAATAGCTGAAAGATTTGTCAAAGATACTTTAAGGAAAATATCATCTGCACTAAATAAATATGATTTGAATTACTTGCAAGATCAAATAAAAGATGATTCAACAAAATATGAACTGTTCAATTTAATTACAGACATTGCAAAATATCAAAGCGTTGACAGAAGATTTTATCTTGAGAGATCAGCCGGTGAACTGTTAAGATTAAACTAAATGCAAAATAGAATATTTTATTTTCCGAAGTTAACTCCATTTAGAATATTTAAAGTATAATAAAAAAAATATTTTTCGATTATTTCTAAAAACTTAACAGTTACCACTTGAAAATAATATATCTACAATGGGGATTTTATGATAGTTAAATCGATGAGCGACTTTCGAACTTTTTATAAAGAGAGAGTTGCTGAAATGGAAGCAAAAAATAGAAATGAACACTTTTTAGGTTATTCACATAACCATGATGAAAAGAACACATATGGATTCTTTAATATTTTCCATGGAAGTAAAAGTGATATTAATAAATTCATAAAACCTTTTTTAGATCTAGCTCAAGATACTCAAGCCATATATGAATTTTTGCAAAATGGTTATGATTCTGAATCAAAAATATTTGCATTTTTATTTAATGAAGGGCATTTGTTTGTTTTTAATAATGGTGAAAAGTTTTCATTTGCTGGAATTGAATCAGTATTAAACATTGGACAATCTACCAAGCAGTCAAAAAGTAATATAGGAAGATTTGGTGTTGGCTTCAAAATAGTACATAGATTACTTGGAGAAACAGATGGTCAAAGGGAATTGAATGATTACGCTGGTCCAATATTATTTTCATGGAATAATTATGAAGACATTGAAGAGTTATCAAAAGTTAGATCTATCAGGGAGATAGAGTCTAAAATTGACGATTTCAAAAAAGGTGCATCTTCTAAAATTTATTTGGAAGAAGAAACTACCCCATGGTTGTTTAAAATATTATTAACAAATTTCCCAGCCGGCTTTAACCAGTCATTTTACGATCTAAATTATACCGAACGCAAAGATATTCCAAGCGAAAAAGAACTATTAGAATTATCATTTTATGTTAAAAAGTACCTATTAGAATCTCAAAAATTTAAAAGAGAAGATTTACAGCATGGTACAGTTATATACCTGAATCTAGGCAAGAATAAGTCAAAAAATATTTTGTCTTCAGATATTATATCAACTATTTCTTATTCTTTAAATATTCTGAATGCTATAAATGCTGACAGAGAATCATTGCAAAAAGTATATTTAAAAGAAATAAATGAAAGTATTGAGCCGGCCCCGCTTGAACACGAAATATTTCAAATAAAGTCAGATGAACAGGAATATTTAGATCTGGTAAATGATATGCCTGAAGAAGATCGTCCAGAGAAAATAGATATAGTCTTTCTTTATCCTTCAGTTTCAGATTTTACAGAACTTAAATCCAAACCAAATTTGTTTTTGTACTTTCCACTAAGTGAAGAACACCTTCAGCTAAATTTTATTTTGCATTGCAACATCTTTCATAATCAAAGTTCAAGAACCGTACTAGATTCTAATAATTCAAGGAATATTAATATACTTAAACACTTTTGTAAAAAGCTTACCTTATTATTAGATCTTTATCAAACTCAGAACTTTGATAGCTATCTTAAGATCTATTCTGCAATTCTTCAATCTGAAAAAGTTGAATTAGATAATAAGAAATGGACACTGAATAATTTATATATACCATTATTCAATTATATTCAGAAAAATATTCCATCAACAGAAAAACATTTTAAAGATAAATCCCAGATACGTATAAAAAAAACTAATTTAGACATTAAGCCGTTAGAATTTGGAGTTGATCATTATGAGTGGTTTTATTGGACTGACGATGAAAACTTAATAAAAGAGGCAAGAAACAAGAGCAAATTGGGAATAAAAGAGGCTAATATATGTGACCTTATACAAGATTCGAAAGATCTTATAAAAATAGAATATTTTATAGAAAAGCATTTTCCTGAAAAGTATGACATCTTTTTACAAGAACTGAATTCAGAATTTAAAGATATCAGTCCTACCCAATCAACAGAATTCAAGGGAAACATAGATAAATTAAAATTTATTTATTTTAATGATGACAAGTTATTATCCCCAAATGATATAAAAGCACAAGAAAATAGATTGCTTCTTGATAGATATGCTATACAACTTTGGGACATTTTTGTAAAATTAGACTTTAGCGTGGCAATTTTAAATGTATCTAAATATGATAAAATCAAAGGTTACTTTGATGAATATAAAATTTATAACTTTCTTATTGAAAAACTATTTGAAAAGGTATCAAAAAGAACCGCTACTAAATTTCTTAGCTCATCCGATAAAAGAGACTTATTTAAGTTCTTTTCAACTAGGATTAATACGGAATTACTTTCAGCATGGGAATTATTCAAAAACAGAAAGGGTGAAATAAGACCATTAAAAAATCTTTTATCCAATAAAGAAACCTATGAAGTTTGGTTAAATGGTTTTAGGATTAGTGAAGAAGAGTACTTTGATAACTTAGATGAATTTTTTGTTACAGATAACAGTATATATTCTGATATAATTGTACATAATTGGGATCAGATTATAGCAGAACCCTCAATTAAACAGAATCCCAAGTTGTTTTATGATCGGGTAAACTATTACTATGGGATTGATGAAAGAAAAGAATTTTTACATGGAAAGATTGTATTAACTGATTCTGGAAATTTTGTTGAGAAGGAAAAGCTATTTTATAATGAATCATTAAAACAAATAAATGATACATCTGAATATAGCCAACTTATTGGCATATTAAGAAGAATAACAGAGCTAGAATTACCTCATCGCGAAATTATTGATATTATCAGCCAAGAACCGATTAACTGTAAAAGCCAGGATATTTTAGACTATGTAAATGAAGAACATACTTTAGAATTAAATGAAGCGGAATTGTTAGTTGGATTTATCGTCAAAACCGAGGTCGAAATATTTAATAGGATATTGTTATATAAAAATAATGATAAGAGATGTATATCTCGAAAACCAGAAAATGTACAACAGTATTTCTTAGAGGAAAACAGTTCTAACCAAGCATTAAAAGAATACATCTCAAGAGAGTTAAAGAATTCTCTGATCCAGCTTCCGGAAGAGCTTAATAGTAATATTCACAATAGATATGGACTAGTTGAAGATAAAAAAATTTATGAAATAGTACTAGAATCCTCAATCAATTATTTAGAAAAACTAATTGATATAGTGATAAATTCAGGGATAGATGATATTAAAATTAAATACCTAAAAAAGATTAATTCTCTTGTTATCGATGAGTCACAAGAATATGATAATGCCTCTTTTCAGCATAAGATATTGAACTTAGCTTATATAGTATTTAGTAATCTAGAAGAATCTAAAGAGAAACTTGATGAATTTAGAAAGAAAATCTATGTAAAGAAAAATGAAGGTCCGTTAATTCAATTAGACGAAATAAATCATAATAATAAACTGACTTTTATAATAAACAGGGGAACTGAGCAAGAAGAAAAATATGATCTTAAATTAAATCAAATACTTACTGATAGCAGTGAAGGAATTTTACTACTTGAAAAAATAGTTGAGAATTTTGTTAATATGAACAAAGAACGATTACGTAAAGATCTTTTCGGTGTAGGCAGAGAGAAAAGTAAAAAGGAAGTATTGAAAAGTTTAAATAATACATTAGAAAATTCTCAGCAGCTAGCATTTTTATTACTTTACAATTATTCAAATCAAGATTCTTCTTTTGATATTTCAAAGTACTCGTATGAGGACATAAATGGAGAAATTCAAAACTTTAAAAACAGTATGTCTTATTATACGAGAGATTTTTTATTTATCCATCCGAACCATACTTTTAACAGTTCTTATAGGGAAGAGTTAACGGAACTTTTGAAACTGAGCGAAAACAGCCCCTGCCTTGAAAGTAAATCTATCAAAATTAAATTGTCTGCTTATTTTAATAATGATACATATTCGTGTTTTCCAGTAAAGCTAAACTTAAAAGACGATTTGGATGCTCAAAAGGCATTCTTTGTTGAATTATATTACCAATTCAATAAGCTAAAAGATGTACCATTTAGGTTTAAACCAGATGAAACCTGCTTTATGCCCGATGGAAATAATATAGTAAAATATAACAATGAAAATATTGAATATTTTTTTGGATTTAAACCATCTCGAAAAATTATCCCAAATAAATTTGCAATAAATGAGGAATTTTTACCTGAATGGGTACTAACCTGGTTAAATGAAAAAGATTTTGATCGAAGATTAAGGTTTTTAAAATTCATCGGAGTACAAGATGAGACAGCGGAATTAGTTCATCTTAGGAAAATATTGCAAGGAGATATTTCTTCTGAAGTTGATAATATCATAAATAGGTTAGGAAGTTTTGATAAAAAGTATTTGATCAACACTGTTAAGTGGGTAGTGGAGAATAAGATAAAATATTTTTATGGGTCTAAACAATTAGACATTATAAAAGGTATCTATAAAATTTTAGACTATATGGCACTACCATGTTTGTTTGTTTCAGATGTAAACGCAGCAGGACAGATTGAATATTCATTTGATGAAGAGAAAGATTCTATAAGTAAAAAAATTTGGCACATTCCAGATAAGGCAAATAATGATGTAATAAATAATATTAAAAAAATCTTTTCAGTCATAAAAGAAAAAAAAGAGCGTATGTTCGATTTAAGGGTAATACCAGCCTGTTTTAAAGAACAGTTAAACTCTAAAGAAATTGATTTGTCGATCGAATTAGAAACTTCTGATTGTTTTTCAGAATACAACAAAGATTATTACCGTATTTGGAATGATGAAACTCATAGTGAATTTACTGTATATGAAGCCAAAAGTTTTAATACTGATTCTTTGGAATATCTATACATATTTAATGAAGTAATTATTTATACAGAGAGAAAGAATAAAATAGATATTACTGAAAATAAAGAAATATATTTCATAAAAAATGGAGGTCAGTCTTTAGAAGATTTATTAAAAGGAATAGTTGGCAAAAACGGTTTTACTCAGCAACACCTTGATCTATTAAATGAAAAGAAAGAAAATGAGCCTGCGGAAATTGAAAAAAAATATGAGCAGGAGTTTGAACCGTTTAATGAAGAAATAATAACTCTAACTGAAAATCAAAACAGACAGGATTTTCCAGTCGATGAAAATAAATCTTTCAAAGAAAAGCTTTTGGAATTATTATCTACAACAAAATCTAACTGGAGCGGTTATATATATCATTTTACTCACCTAGAAAATGCTGTATACATAATTAACTCAAAAAAAATTAAATCAAGGTTAAGTGCGGACTTTAAAGACTCTGCCGGTAGTTCCTTTATAAATACAACAGTTGAGAATATAAAAAAATATGCTCGTTTTTATTTTCGTCCACTGACACCCACTCAATATTATAATGAAGGGTTAGGGAGAAGAACAAAAAATGGAGATCTTCCTCAATGTCCGGTCCCTATCTTTTTTAGATTTAATATAAAAGAAGTATTAGAAAAATATGAAGATAAATGTTATGTCAGTAATGGAAATCTACGTCATTATCCCAAAACCACCTTTGGAAATCGATATGATTTTTTGAGACAGTTCAACTATAGGAATGTTTATTCTAGGTTTGGAACATGTGATACTCAAACTTATCTGAATGCATCACAACAGGAATTTATTGTTGAGAATGAATTGGATTTTTCGAATATCGAAGATTTTCAGATTGTTTGCCCGGATGAGAAAAGCCTCGACACTTTAATCAATATGATTGATAATAGTTTTGATATAAGTAAAATAGTTGTTAAAGAGGATTATTATCATAATATGAATCCGCGAATAATAATTGATAAATTTGAAAATAAAATAACGGCTCAAATAGATAAACTTGCACATCACTCAAATATAAATGTAGAGACCACAGTTAAACATGGAGAAGAATCTTTATCTTACAGCATCACGGCAAAAAATTCTGTAGAAATTGAATATCCTGCTAACGCCGAAGTAAAGATAAATTATATAGGCTCAGATAATTCTCATAAGTGGTTAATATACTTATTTAAGGGAAATTGTCATCATGTTTAATGGTAACTGTCATCATGAAGAAGATAAAAGCATAAATGGTTATAATAAATACCAAGTAATTGAAGATATAATAAAGCTAGACAGTTCCTTTATAGCTATATATGAAACTCAAATCAGGCATTATACTTTAATGGAGCATACAAAACTTGTACTGAGCGAATTTGATAAATATTTTAACCTCATGGAATGGAATTTACCAATACGCAAGGAAAGTTTTAGGACATTTTTAGCTATACACGATATAGGAAAACCGAAAGCATTTAAAGAAGGGAATAAATCCAAACAGCATCAGTATTCATGCGAGATATTCAAGAGCATTCAGGATAAATTGGATCTAACAGATAAAGAAAAAGGTTTATCCTTCGCTATGTTATCTATTGATCCTATTGGAAAATACTTCCAAAATTTGTATAGTGCGGAAACTGCAAAAAAAGAAATTGTCGATAAGGCGGGCGAGCTCCGCATTGAGGCGGAGGATATGTTAAGGTTAATAACAATATATTATCAGGCTGATGCAGGAAGTTACACAAAAGATGCAGGCGGATTCAGATACTTAGAGCATATTTTTGAATACAAAAATGGAATAAAAGTATTCGATAGTAAAAATCTGCGGTTATTCTTTACAACTATTTATGAACAAAAATATAATCTGTTACAAAATTTGATCAAAGCATGAACAATATCAAAATCATAAAAGGAAACTTGTTTACTTCCAAGTCTCAAACAATTGTAAATACTGTAAATACAGTAGGAGTGATGGGTGCAGGAGTTGCACTTGAGTTCAAGTTGCGATATCCGGATATGTATGAAAAATATGTCGAGCTGTGTAAAGCCGGCGAAATACATATTGGAAAACTTTGGATCTACAAAACCGAGCAGCGCTGGATATTAAATTTTCCAACTAAAATGGATTGGAAAGATGATTCTAAGATAGAGTATTTGGAAAAGGGACTTGAAAAATTTTTGTTAACATATAAGCAAAAAGGAATAACATCAATTGCATTCCCGTTGTTAGGGGCAAGAAACGGCAGGATACCTCAGGCAGAATCTTTGAAAATAATGAAAGGTTATTTAGAAAAATGTGATATACCAATTGAAATATATAAATATGATCCAAATGCCGAAGATGAGCTTTATTCAAAGCTTTATTCACTTATGAAATCATGGACGGTTTTAGACTTTTATGAAAAACTAGGAATACAAAAGACCTATAGTGAGAAAATTATTAATGCTTTTAGAGAGGATAAAGTTAAAAATATTGGAAAACTGATTTCTATTCCGGGGGTCGGAATTAAAACAATGCAAAAGCTACTAAGTTACACTGAGCCAGTACAAAAATAGCAATTAAAATTTGATTTACTTATCAATTATTGATAGCTTAAACCGTTAATTTAATGCATTTTCTTATAAAAAATAAAATATGAAAATTGGCACATCAATTGAACTATAGTTAGAAACATTTTGAAGCGTTTGTTGAATGAAATTTATTGACTTTGGCTGTGTTAACTGCGGCCAGTTTGTAAAAGTTATCTCTTAACAGACCTTGTATGCCTTAAGTCGGGTATAGAAACAATGACAGACTAGCATGACAATGGCCCCGTGCGTTGCGCTTTGCTTTGCGCTCTTTGCTTCGACATGAAATGATAAGCTTCGCAAAAAGAAACGACTAGGCAAGATAAAATAAAAGGCGATAGGCAATACAATCAGTCTGAACGAAGATTAGAATAAATATCAACAAACGCTACTAATTTAAAAACTAAATACTATGAAACTAGAATCAATAATAAGTGAATGCATAAATAATGAAAAAAATGCATTCAACAATCTCAAAAAGTGCATTTCAAATGAAGATCCTTTTCATATTCCAATCTCTAATTCAAAATTATTAAGTTTAAGTAAATTAGTAATGCCCTCGGATATTAAGGAAATTATTGATAATGAAATTTTTCCCGAGCCGCTTGGATTTATGTTAAACTGC
>CBDUBH010000039.1:0-32930 GCA_965365345.1 uncultured Melioribacteraceae bacterium | reverse complement strand
TTGGCGCGCAACTTCGCGAGCCGCTTCAAGATCGGTTTTAAGCGAATTTAATTCTTGTTCTTTTTTTGCTGCATATCTTCCGCTGTTAACATCAACCACAACCATTGCTTCGGTGTGTTCGATAATTATATAGCCGCCGCTGGGAAGTGAAACTTTTCTTCCCATCAAACTTTTTATTTGCTCTTCAATTTTGAATGCTTCAAAAATCGGTTGGCGCTCTTTGTAAAGTTCAACTTTATCTGCCCATTCCGGCTGAATAAGCATTATGTAATTTCTGATCTGCTTATAAAGTTTTTTTGAATCAACAAAGATCTTTGCCACATCAGGAGTAAAAAGATCACGAATTACACTTGAAGTTGTGTTAAGATCCTGAGAAACAAGTGCCGGCGGTTTTTCGTTACGTAATGCCGCTTGAATTTCTTCCCAAGTGCTAACCAAATATTTAAGATCCGCCGAAAGTGAATTTTCCGCCTGATCTTTTGCGGCTGTACGAATTATCAATCCGCAATTATCAGGCAAAATACTTCTTGCAATTGATCTTAATCTTTTTCTTTCTCTGAAATCCGCAATTTTTTTTGAAATTCCGATTTTGTTATCGAAAGGCAGCAATACGCAAAATCTACCCGGAAGCGAAATTGAAGAAGTTACTCTTACGCCTTTATTTCCAATCGGCTCTTTTGTAATTTGAACTATAATTTCCTGACCTTTGTGAAGTCTTGGAATTATGTTTTCTTTTTCTGCTTGGGGTTCTTTATAATTTGATTTTGATTGACCATCGGTTTCATCTTCAATTTCTTCAATTTCCGCATCTTCCTCATCATTTAACATTCCCTGTAAACCCTCGTGACGCGTGCCGATATCCGAAAAATGTAAAAATGCATCGTGTTTCATCCCGATATCAACGAAAGCCGCTTTTATTCCCGGTTTTACTCTTGCAACTTTACCAAGATAAATATCCCCAACCATCCTGCGTTTTTCAGGATGCTCAATAAAAAAATCTACTAAATTTCCATCTTCCGTAATTGCTACGCGGGTTTGCGAAGCAGAGGAACTTACTATAATCTCTTTTACCATTTATACCACATTAATAAATAAACCACATTGTTAAAATTTTATTGTCCGTAAATGTTATTATCTTTATTCATCCAAAAAAGAACTCTGTTCTCAAAATCTGCTTTTATCTTTCCGATATCTTCATTTGGATAAATGCCTTTTTCAATTTTTTGAACGTGCTCTTCAATAAATTCAGAAATTAATTCCTTTGTATGTAATGTAAAAATTTTTTCGATAAAATATGATATTCCATTGAAATATTTAAAGTACCAGATCAAATATTTTTTAACTTTTTTTACACCGTTTTCTTCACCTGAATCTTCAATCTGTAAATTTAAATGGCGAAGCGCAGTTTCTTTAATTTTATTGATGTCAGGTTTTCCGGGATCTTTTCCGGTTTCTAAAATTTGATTCAATCTATCAAAGATAAATGGATTTCCGAGTGCGCCGCGTGCAATTAATACTGAATCGCAACCGGTTTCGTTAATCATTTTTACGCAATCCTCGGCCTCAAAAAGTGAACCGTTTCCTACTACCGGAATGCTAATACTTTCTTTAACTTTTTTTATCCAGCTCCAATCAGGCTTATCAAGATAAGAATCCGATCTTGCACGTGCATGAACGATAATTAGATCTGCTCCGTTTTGTTCGGCTTCTTTTGCAATTTCTAAAACATTTATCTTTCTTCTATCTTTACCTAAACGGATCTTTACAGAAACCGGAATTCCTTTTGATGCATTTTTCATTATTCGCACAAGTGAACCGAGATTTTTCGGATCATCAAGCAAACTTGCACCGAATCCCATTTTACAAACATGAGGAACCGAACATCCGCAATTCAGATCAATAAGATCCGGTTTAACGGAAATAATTTCATGAATTGCTTTTTGAATATATTCTGGTTCGCTTCCTAATAATTGAACGCCGATAGGTTTTTCGCTGCGGTTATAAACAAGCATTTTCAAAGTATAAAACGAATTTTCTACTACACCTTTAGCACTTACCATTTGCGTAAAAGTAAATCCGGCTCCATTTTCTTTGCATATTTTTCTAAAAGGAGCATCGGTTATTTCTGCCATTGGTGCTAAAATAGCTTTATGCCCTAAATCCAAATTTCCAATTTTCATATCATAAATTTTCTGAAACTTTACCGGAACGATTCAGATTCGAACTTTCCGGAAATCTTTTCTTTAAAGACTAATACAAATAAAAAGTGCCGGCAGTAAAAAACATCCGGCACTTAAAAATAAATTAAAATTTAAGATTCTGTTGAATCATTTTGTTCACCGGAAGTTTCGGCAGAATTTTGATCTTCATTTTTCTTTTCTGATGATTTATTTTCATCAGCTAAAACAGCTTTTCTGCTTAAACTGTATTTTCCGTTTTCAACTTTAAGAAGTTTTACTTTTACGATATCGCCTTCTTTCAAATAATCTGAAACTTTGTTCACTTTTTTGAAATCAATTTGCGAAATGTGAAGCAATCCTTCCTTTCCAGGTAATATTTCAACAAAAGCACCAAAATCCGCTATTTTCGTAACTCTTCCTTCATAAATTTCATTTACTTCTGGAGTAGCAGTTAAAAGTTTAATGTACTCTTTACATTTTTTAGCTGATTCGCTGCTTGCCGATGAAATATTTACAGTTCCATCTTCTTCAACATGAATTTCAACGCCGTAAAGTTTTTGTAAACCTTGAATTGTTTTTCCGCCCGGACCTATCAACATTCCGATATGATCAGGATTAATGTTGATGCTTAATAAACTCGGAGCGTAAGGAGAAAGTGTTTCGCTCGGTTTTGAGATGGCTTCATTCATTATTCCAAGGATATGTTTTCTTCCTTCGGTTGCCTGAGCGAGAGCTTTTTCCATAATTTCAAATGAAATACCTAATATTTTAATATCCATTTGAATTGCAGTAATTCCTTTTTCTGTTCCGGCAACTTTGAAATCCATATCGCCTAAGTGATCTTCATTTCCTAAAATATCAGAAAGAATTGCGTATCTATCACCTTCTTTTATCAAGCCCATTGCAATTCCTGCAACTTGACTTTTGATCGGAACGCCGCCATGCATCAAAGCTAATGAGCCGGCACAAACAGTTGCCATTGATGATGACCCGTTTGATTCCAATATATCAGAATTGATACGGATTGTATATGGAAATTCTGATTCAGCAGGAGCAACTTTTCTTAATGCTCTTTCAGCCAAATTTCCATGACCAATTTCACGTCTTCCGACTCCTGTCATTCTTCCAACTTCACCAACTGAAAATGGCGGAAAATTGTAGTGCAACAAGAATTTTTTTGAATATTCTTCGTTAAGTCCGTCAACTATTTGTTCATCGCCTTTTGTTCCCAAAGTTAATGTAGTTAAACTTTGAGTTTCACCACGTGTAAATAATGCGGAACTGTGAGTTCTTGGCAACACACCTAACTCAATTGTTATTGGTCTTATTTGAGTTGTGTTTCTGCCATCCAAACGTAAACCATGTTGAAGAATACGCTCACGCATTTCTTCTTTTTCGATATCATGAAGAATTTCTTTTATCTGTTTTTCCTGATCAGGATATTTTTCCTTTAATGCTTCCAAAACAGAAGTATTTAATTCTCTGTTTTTACTTGATCTTTCTTCTTTTGCAAGAACTGTTGAAACTATTCCGGCATATTTTTCTTTTGCAAGAGATTTTACATCATTTAAAAGATCCTGATTTACTTCTTTTTCCGTAACAATGCGGTTTGTTTTTCCCGCAACTTCACGCAATTCATTTTGAAGTTTTATGATTTTTTTAATTGCTTCATGTGCAAATCTTAATGCTTCAAGAAATTCAGCTTCTGTAATTTCATTAGCTTCGCCTTCAACCATGTTCAATGAATCTTCGGTTCCGGCAACAACAATTTCCATATCACTTGCTTCTGTTTGTCTAACAGATGGATTGATGATAAATTCACCATTAATTCTTCCGACTCTAACTTCGCCGATCGGTCCTTGAAAAGGAATATCGGAAACAGCCAAAGCAGCTGATGCACCGATTGCACCTAAAATATCAGGATCATTTTCGCCATCAAAAGAATAAACCGAAGCAACTATTTGTGTTTCATTTTTGAATGATTTCGAAAAAAGCGGGCGGATTGGTCTATCAATCAATCTCGCGCTTAAGATTTCTTTTTCAGATGGTCTTCCTTCGCGTTTAATAAATCCGCCGGGGAATTTTCCCGCAGCAGAAGATTTTTCACGATATTCAACCGAAAGCGGAAAAAAATCTTGATCTTCTTTCGCTTCATCCGCGGCAACTGCAGTAACAAGCACCATTGTATCACCGTATCTAACCATAACTGCACCGTTAGCCTGTTTTGCATATCTGCCGGTTTCAATGCTTAGTAACTTCCCTCCAATTTCAACTTCTTTAGAATAAATCATGTACAAACCTATTATTTTCTTATATTTAATTCTTTAATTATTGTTCTGTATCTGGAAATATCTTTTTTCATTAAATAATCCAATAATCTTCTTCTTTTACCAACCATCATCATCAATCCGCGACGTGAGTGGTGATCTTTTTTGTGCTGACCGAAATGTGCTGTAAGATCATTAATTCTTTTGGTAAGAATTGCGATCTGAACTTCAGATGTTCCGCTATCTTTTTCATCCTTGCCGTATTTTTTAATGATCTCCAATTTTTCTTCGTTAGTTACTGACATTTTGTGCTCCATTTATTTTTTGTACAATATAACCCCAGAACCTACCGGAGTTAATTAATTAAAATTTTTATTTAAATTCTCTATAATTATTTGTGCTTCTAATTTATCTTTATCCATTTGCTCAATCAATTTTTCAATTGAATCGAATTTAATTTCATTACGCATTTTTTTGATAACATTTATTTGAACTGATTTTCCGTAAATCATTTTAGAAAAATCTAAAAGATAAACTTCAATAATCGGCTCAGAAATATCGGCAAAAGTCGGGCGAAGCCCAATGTTCATCAATCCGAAAAATTTTTCCGATTCAACTTCTGCTTCAACAAAATAAATTCCATTTGAAGGAAATATTTTCTTTGAATTATGCGGCTGAATATTTGCTGTTGGATAACCTAAAGTTCTGCCGCGCATTGCGCCTTGAACCACTGTTCCGCTTATAGAATAATTTCTGTTAAGAAATTTATTTGCCGTTTCAATTTTTCCTTCAAGCAGCGCTTTTCTTATTTTTGTACTGCTTACGGTTTCGTCTTCAATATTAACAGCAGAAACAGGAAAAACTTCAAATCCATTTTTTATTCCCAATTCTTTTATTTTCTTTTCGCCGGCATCTCTGTCTTTTCCCAAACGATGATCGTGGCCTATTATCAACTGCGAAATTCCGATCTTCAGAATATAATTTTCAAAAAATTCTTCAGAAGAAAGCTGCGAAAACTCCGGCGTAAAGTTAATAATCAATAAATTTTCTATTCCGGATTTTTCAAATAATTCTAATTTTTCATCGAGTGTTGTGATCAACTTTAAATCGTAATTTTCCGAAACTACGCTGCGCGGATGCGGATCAAAAGTTACAAGAAAACTTCTACCGCCAATTTCTTTAGCAGCATTTACCACTTTATTTACTATATTTTGATGACCGATATGAAATCCGTCAAAAGTTCCGATGGTAACAATAGTATTTTTATTATATTCAATTTCGTTTATGTTTCGGAATATTTTCATCAATCAAAAAATAAATAATCTGTAAATATAAGTTTTTTAAAGTTGATTTTAAACTAATTTAATTAAGCGGAATATTTTCCGGTTTTTGTTTGAAATAATTATAATCAAATATCTTTTCAAATTCTTCCACGGTTAAAGCATCTTCAACTTTATGCTCACCAATCTGCGTTCTTCGTAATTTAATCAAATGCGCGCCGCAGCCTAATTCTTCGCCAATATCATTTGCAATTACACGGATGTAAGTTCCTTTTGAACATGTAATTTCAAAATGAATTTCGGGAAGATTGAATTTGGTAATTTCAAAATTATAAATTTTTGCTTCACGCGGCTTTCTTTCAATTTCAATTCCCTTGCGTGCAAATTTGTATAAAGCTTTGCCTTTATGTTTCACGGCAGAGTACATTGGCGGAAATTGAATTATATCGCCTGTAAACTTTTCTTTTATTTCTGAAATTTTTTGCGGAGTAATTCCTTCAATGCTTTTTTCTTCTATAACTTCTGTTTCGGTATCCATTGAAGGCGTTTTTTTTCCGAGCAGCATTATGCCGGTATAGGTTTTGGGAAGATCTTGATAATTTGTAATTTCTTTGGTCTTTTTCCCCGTACAAATTATTAAAAGTCCCGTAGCGAAAGGATCTAAAGTGCCGGCATGTCCGACTTTTTTTACATTACCGGCTTTTCTAATTTTTGAAACCGCATAAAAAGAAGATTTATCAACGGCTTTATCAATTAAAATCACTTCTCCCTTTTCAAAATCGTAATCATCGGATCTATTTGTTTTTTTCGTTATCATCCTTGTGAATTTTTCTGAACAAATCTTCCATCTTTTCTACATAATCAAGCGTATCATCAATATAAAAATGAAGATCGGGTATGAATCTCATTTTAACTTTTTGCGCTAATTCACTTCTAAGTGAACCTTTTAGATCATTAATTCTCGAAATTAATTCTTCGCGTTTTTCTTTATTGAAAACCGAAAGATATACTTTTGCAATTTTAAGATCCGGACTCATTTTCACATTTGTGATAGTTACCATTCCGATATCTGAACCTTTGTATTTATAAAGAAGAATTAAGCTTAATTCTTCTTTAATTAATCTAGATACTTTATCAATTCTATGTGACATTATTCTAATTTTTTCTTTGTTTCAATGAATTTAAATGCTTCTACAATATCGCCGACTTTTATGTCATTGAAATTATGAATATTTAATCCGCATTCGTATCCAGCATCAACTTCTTTAACATCATCTTTGAAGCGTTTTAATGAATCCAATTCGCCTGTAAAAATTACAATTCCTTGTCTGATGATTCTTACCTTATTTACTCTGCTGATTCTTCCCTCAAGTACATAACATCCGGCAATAGTTCCTACTTTCGGCACTTTGAAAGTATCTCTTACTTCTGCAGATCCGGTAATTTCTTCTGAAATTATCGGTGAAAGCAATCCTTCTAATGCGGATTTTACTTCGTTAATTGCATCGTAAATAATGCTGTACAATCGAATATCAACTTTTTCATTTTCGGCTAATTTACGGGCGTTAATATTTGGACGAACGTGGAAGCCGATAATAATTGCCTGCGAAGCGGCTGCTAAAAGTACATCGCCTTCGGAAATTGCGCCAACGCCTTTGTGAATTACTCTTACAATAACTTCCTGATTTGAAAGTTTCATTAGAGAATCTGACAATGCTTCAACTGAACCATCTACGTCACCTTTTACGATAAGCGGAAGTTCTTTAACACCGCCAACGCTAATTTGTCTTGCAATTTCATCAAGAGTTATATGACGCACTTGTCTTTGATCTTGTTCGCGTTTCAATTGCTGACGTTTTATAGCAACTTCACGAGCGGTTCTTTCAGAATCAACAACAACAAAAGTATCTCCTGCTTGCGGCGCTCCTTCAAATCCGATAACAACAACCGGAGCAGAAGGTCCTGCTTCATCAACTTTATTATTTCTTTCATCAAACATTGCACGAACTCTTCCGTGATAAACTCCGGCTACAAAAGGATCCCCGACCTTCAAGGTTCCTTTTTCAACCAGAATTGTACCCATAACACCGCGACCTTTTTCAAGTTTAGTTTCAATTATTGCACCGCGAGCCATTCTATCCGGATTTGCTTTTAGTTCAAGAATTTCTGCTTCAAGCAAAATTTTATCGAGTAATTCTTCAATATTTAATCCTGCTTTTGCCGAAACTTCAACTGATTGGTATTTTCCGCCCCAATCTTCAACTAAAACATTTCTATCGGCTAATTGCTGTTTAATTTTTTCAATGTTTGCGCCCGGTTTATCAACTTTGTTTATCGCAATTACAATTGGAACACCTGCTGCTTGGGCATGATTTATAGCTTCAATTGTTTGAGGCATCACTGCATCATCTGCTGCAACTATAAGAACTACGATATCAGTAACTTTAGCACCACGGGCACGCATTGCAGTAAATGCTTCGTGACCCGGAGTATCCAAAAAAGTAATATATTTTCCGCTTTGCAGCTGAACCTGATAAGCACCGATGTGCTGCGTAATTCCGCCTGATTCACCGGCAACAACATTAGTTTGACGGATTCTGTCAAGCAATGAGGTTTTACCGTGATCAACGTGTCCCATAATAGTAACTACAGGAGGACGTGACTGCAAACTTTCCGGTGCATCCGGTGTATCTTCCAATTCTTCGGATGTATATTCCTGTTCGAATTCAACTTCAAAACCAAATTCATCGGCAACAAGTGTAATAGTTTCAACATCCAATCTTTGATTTATGGAAACCATTATTCCCAGTCCGATACATTTTGTAATTACTTCGCTAACCGGAACATTCATCAAATTAGCAAGTTCGCTTACCGCAATAAATTCTGTAACTTTTAATTTTGTACTGTCAATTAATTGCTGTTCTAATTTCTTTTCCTGAATTTCCTGTCTTTCTTTTTTTCTTTTCTTTCTTGCACTTGCTCTATCAGATACGCCTGAATCTTCAAGGCTTAACATTGTACGCTTAATTGCTTCATCAACATCGCGTTTATCAACTTCAACTCGTTTGATCTTTTTGCGTTTAATAGCAGCTTCTTCCTGAATTTGCTCGCCTTTTGTTTTCTTTTTCGGTTTCGGTTTTTTCTTCTTTTTCTTTCTTTCAGCTTCTTCGGCAGATTCGTTTACCGGAGTTTGAGTAGTAGATTTACCTTGAGGAACTTCTGTTTTTCTGTCATCAGCATTACGTTTGCTTAATCTTTCATGAGGAGTTTGTTTTCTACCGGTCTGTTGTTCTTGTTCCTCTGCAGGTTTTTCAGATTTTTTATTTTTATTAAGATCAATTTTGCCAAGGATGGTCAATCCTTTTTTGCCAAGATCTTTTTCTGATTGCGTAACAAATTTTGATTCAACTTTAGGTTTTTCTTCAGCTGCCTGAACTTCCGGTTCTTGAGTTTCATTTACTGAAGTTTCCGTTTCAGCTGCTTCCTCAACAGGATTTTCTACAACAGGTTGTTCTTCGGTTTGTTCATCAATTTGACCGGTAACAATTTCTTCTTCAGGTTGAGGAATTTCTGATTCAATAACTTCATGTTCAGGTGAAATTTCAACTTCTGCCTGAACTTCTTCAACAGGTTTTTCATCTTCTTGAACTGCCGGAGTTTCAATTTCGGTTTCAGCCGGAGCATCTTCTTCCTGAGCAGATTGCGTATCTTCTTCTTTTGGTTTCGCATCTTCAGGTTTTTCAATTCCGCGTTTTTTCTGAAACTCCGAAACTTTTCTATAATGCTTTTCGGCTTTTTCAATATCTTTTTTGAAGTGATCTTCAACATCAGCTAACATTTCATCTGTAAGCGGCGACATGTGCGATTTTACTTCATAACCTTTTTTTCTCAAAAACTCCACAAGAGAATCGGCTGATAAATTATATTCCGAAGCAAATTTATATATTCTTATTTTTTTTGCTTTTGTTTCTTCAATCATACTAATAAATACCTGTTGATAAATTTTTCTTAAATTAGAAGATGTTTTTTGTATGTAATTTATTCTTCTTCATATTGATTTTTGATGATATTAATTATCTCTTCAATTTTTTCATCATCAAATTCTTGTATTTCGCTTAATTTTTCTTTTCCTGCTCTTAAAACTTCAAGGGCCGTATCATATCTATGATTGATCAATGCTTCATAAACATCAAGACCCAATTCTTCTTTAAGATCAATTAATTCAATATCTTCTTCATACTCTTCATAAGCTTTTTGCTCTCTTATGATATCAATTTCGTAGCCGGTCAATTTTATTGCCAAACGAATATTAACGCCGTTTCTTCCAACAACCAGCGAAACCTGATCGCTTGTTGCCGTTACCGTTGCTCGTCTGTTTTCTGTATCAACTGAAATTGATTTTAATTTTGCCGGAGCAAGCGCACGCTGTATATATAATTCAGGATCATCTGTATAATTTATAACGTCAATATTTTCATTGCTCAATTCTCTTACAATCGCGTGAATTCGTACGCCTTTCATTCCAACGCAGGCGCCAACTGCATCAATTCTTGTATCTTGAGATTCAACCGCAACTTTTGCTCTTTCGCCGGGTTCTCTGGAAATTCCCTTTATTTCAATAATTCCATCATAAATTTCAGGAATTTCAATTTCAAACAATCTTCTTAAGAACATATTGTCGGCTCTGGAAATAATTATCACAGGTCCGTTTGGTGTTCTTTTAATTTCTTTTACTATCGCTCTTATAGTTTCGCCTTTGCGATATTTTTCTCTTGGAATTTGTTCATTGCGCGGAAGCAACAATTCATTCTTATTGTGGTTTACAAGAATATCATTTTTGCGGACCTGATAAATATCACCGACCACAATCTCATGAAGCATTTCGCTGTATTCCTGATAAATGATATCTTTTTCAAGTTCGCGAATTCTTTGACTTAAACTTTGTCTTGCAAGGTTAACAAGTCTTCTTCCGAAAGAAGCAAGTGCAAGACGCTCAACATAAGGTTCTCCAACTTCCAATTCATCATCATTTCCTAATCGTTCAACTTCTTCCATGCTGATTTCTGTAAGCGGATCAACAACTTCATCCACAATCATTTTTTCGAGGTAGATTTCAATATCGCCTTTATCCATATTAACAACTACTTCATACTTAGCATCATTGCCGTATTTTTTCTTGACCATCAAACCGAAAATTTCTTCGATTATATTTGCCAGAACATCTTTATCAATACTTTTTTCGCGTACCATTTGGGAAAATGATTCGACTATTTCGGGATTCATAAAATCTTTCCTCCGTTATCAAAAACTGATAAGCACTGTTGCTTTTTTTATGTTGTTAAAGTTTATCGTTATTTCTTTTTTATCCGCTTCAAAAACAAGATCTTCGTTTTCTATACGAACTAACTTTGCATTCTTCAAATTAGTTTCATTTCCTTCATTATTTGTAAAGGAAATTTCAAACTTTCTGTTAATGTTTTTTTTATACTGCTGAATGAATTTCAATGGTCGGTCAATTCCGGGCGATGAAACTTCAAGTCTGTATTTTGAAGAGATCAATTCTTTCTCTTCAATAATTTTTCCAATTTCCCTGCTGATTCCTGCGCAATCATCAATCGTAATTCCATTTTCACCATCAGCAAAAATTTCAATAATGCGGTTTCTTTCATCACCGCGAAAAACGGTATCAACAAGAATAAATCCTAAACGATTTATTACTTCTTCTGATATTTCGACTATGTTTTTTTGCAACGTGTTCATAAGGTAACTCTATATAATAAAAAACGCCCACAATGGGGCGGATTTCAGATTTATAAAAGTAACATAAATAATATGAATTATCAAGTCAATTAAATTTTTTAATTTAAAGCGCCGTCTTTAATTTCTTTTTTTGATGAAATATAAAAACGTCAAATTTCATTTAAAGAAAATTGACGTTTTGTTTTATAAAATTTTAGTTTTCTTTTTTTGAAAATTCACATTCTTAATTCTTTATTATTTTATTTTTCCATTTTCGATTTTTAGTTTTCCATTATTTCATCAAAATCATCTTTTTCGATTGTATAAAATTATCTGCCTTAATTTTATAAATATAAATTCCGCTCGGCAAATTTGCAGCGTTAAAATTTACTTTGTAATTTCCCGCAGATTGAATTTCATTTACTAAAGTTTGAACTTCTCTTCCTAATACATCAAATATTTTCAATTCGACTTTACTCTGCGCTGAAAGC
Source organism: uncultured Melioribacteraceae bacterium (assembly GCA_965365345.1). GTDB lineage: Bacteria > Bacteroidota > Ignavibacteria > Ignavibacteriales > SURF-24 > CBDUBH01. Next base: position 20,973 of record CBDUBH010000039.1, on the reverse strand, counting down.
TGATAGCTGATTGCTGTATTTGGATTAAAAGGATTAGGATAATTTTGATTTAATGAAAATTTAAATTCATTTAATTCCGGATTTTTTACGCTAACAACGCCTGATGTATCAAAATATGCAATTGCAATATCATCAATATACCAGCCGTCAAATTCAATATATTCATCAGAGAAAAATTCAAATTTAATTTTAACTGATTTTCCGTAATAAGCCGAAAGATCAATTTCTTCTTGTACCCATTCATTTTGATTTCCATCGTATACCGGTTTGCCGGAAATATAATTATTATTATAACTTGAAAATTTTCCTTTAAGCGCTTCCCAATTCTCGCCGTCAGTTGAAATTTTTACTTGTCCGTAATCCCAATCTTTTTCAATTAAATATTTGGTTCTGAATGTTAAAATAGCATCCGATATTTTTGAAAGATCAATAGAATCTTTCAAAATTAATTCAGCTTTTGCATTTGGCAAATAATTACCCGCCGGACTTTCAGAATAAGAATTTGGCGCGCTGAAAAATTCAGATGTGCTTAAATTCCAATTTCCGTTTTGTCCTTGTGAAATCCAGTGATCATCAATTTTATCGCTTGAATCTTTAAATGCAAAAACAGGAATTCCAATTTGCAGGCTGATCGTATCTGTGGATACAATAATTTCGTTGATCTTTGTTACGGCTTTTAATTTCAAATATGATTTTGTTTTTGACTGAAGATCAACTTTCAATTTTACATTTATTTTTGAATCTGATTCTGTGCGGGCTTTCAAATTTTGTATGGAAAAAATTTCAGATTGATATGTTGAAGCGTTTTCAATCGGAATAATTTCAAGTGAAATATTTTCCGCATCTGAAAGTCCTTTATTCTTTACTACAAGTGAAATTGAAACTGAATCGCCGTAATTAAAATATTCAGGTGAATGCGCAATTTTTGAAATCGAAGGATAACCGCCTGCAATCCAAGCATAATAAATATTTGGAAAAAGATTATCTTTTGCTAAAGGAATTATTCTTTCAGGGAACGGCCAAAATCCGCTTTCCTGCGCATCTGCCAATGATCCAACTTCAGGAGTCATAGCGAAAATTTTTCCGTGCGATAAAGTATCGCCATCGTACATAAAATCATCGCTGTTTCCGCGTGTTGCATAGCCGACAGTTTGCAAATCCGTTCCGTAAGTATAATTATTATATTTTGTCATATCTCGCGCAAATTCACGGAATGTAAGTGAATCGGGAGTTTCGCTTTCTTTTGCTCCGTAAGGATAAATTAAAAGATTACTGTAGGTATGATAATTAAGGCAATTTACAAAATTCCGTTCAGCCAGAAAATTTTTTATAGTTTGAGTTTCGGGTTCTGAAAACGGCGCAGTTCCACGATAAGTAATATCTTGCGGAACAGTGCTTGATCCGTCATTCGGCGCATTCCAATATTCCTGGGGACCGAAATTTCTGTTGAGATCAACTCCAAAAGAATTATCGGGATTTAACTTTCTGTTTTTGCGCCACAATCCGCCGCCTTGCGGAGCAATTTCAGCATTGTGAAGATAACCATCAACATTTATCACAGGAATGAAATATAATTCTCTATTATCTACCAGATACTTTACTGAAGCATCGGTTTCATAATTTTCCAAAAGATAATACATAAAATAAATTAAGGTCATCATGGCCTGCGGTTCGCGCGCGTGAATTAAGGCATTATACAAAACTTCCGGTTCATCTTCATCGGAATTCGGGTTATCTGAAATTTTCACAAAGTATATCGGGCGACCTTCAACAGTTTTTCCTATTGAATCTTTTTTTGTTATTAAATTCGGATATTCCAAATTCATGCTGTCAAGTTTATTGTAAACTTCTTCCAAAGTATAAAATCCGCCCATGCTTCCAAGATTGAATTTTGCAATGCCGTTTTTAATTGCAAGCTGATTTTTATCAACTGCAAAATTTTTCCGTTCGCTTAATCTTTCCGTGTAATATTTAAGCCAGTCATCAATCAAAATTTCAAAATTCATTCCGAGATTTTTCAATTTGGAAAATTCATTTTCATCAACAAAAATTTCTGCGGAGTTATCAATTTTATTGAATAAAATATCATCAGCGGCAAATCCTTCCTTAGCAAGAATTTTAATATCAGAAAAATCATTTAAGAAAATTTTTACTTTTTTGTAAGATTGCGAAAAAAGATTTGAAGAAATTATGAAGAGAATTAAAATAAAAATTAAACGAAACATTTTACGCCCTCAGATAAATTTTATTAAATATACCAATAAAAATTAAAATCGGCTTTTATATTTTTTATTTGTATTTAAAATTTTCCTTTTTAATTGAATTGCTTTTGAGTTGTTGAGAAATTATAATAAATAAAAGCGAATAAAGATTTTAAAAACATTTTAAGGTTTGAATATGATTGATTTAACAAGTGAAAATTCCAGTCAAAAAATGAGCACTTTAACAGAAGTTATGGAAATGCTTAAAAAAAATGGTTATGAAAATGATTTTCAAATGACTGACCGCGGAATGACTTCGAAAGGAACTAATGAGGTTTTCAAACCTGAAGATTTAGTAATAAAAGGCGTGTTCAGATTTGAAGGAGAATCAAATCCGGAAGATATGTCAGTGCTTTACCAAATGGAATCAAAATCCGGAACAAAAGGAATTTTCTTAGATGCTTTCGGATTTTACGGCTCTTATGATGGACAGGAGTTAGCGGAATTTTTCAGGCAAATAAAGCGAGAAGATGATCCTTCTGAATTACACTAAACTTAAAGAATAAATTTTGTTAACGGCTATTTTTTTTTACAACTTTGTAAAATCTATTATAATTAGCAGAAAATTAAATGTGAGTTTTTACTTTACTAAATTTGAAAGAAATCTTTTAGTAAACCCTTGTTAAAGTTGAATTTGTTTTTTCTCCTCTTCCATTTAAAGGAAGAGGATTTTTTTTGCCTTAAATTTAAAAACTCAATTAATAAAGCTTTAAACCGGAATTGCTTCAATTTGATTTAACTTAACAGGGATTCCAAGTCTAATAGTATTTTGAATTTCGGCAACCTTATCTGTATTGATCATCAATTCTTTAATTTCATTTTCATTTGCTTCTGCCGTAACTTTTGCATTGTAGTAAATATTTTTTGCCGGTTTTCCTTCACTTCCAAATTCGCCAAAAACTTCTACCTCAACAACTTTCACTTTGATATTTAATTTTGCAGCTTCACGGTAAACATCATTGCAGTAACAAGTCGCCATTGCTAAAAATAATAACTCTCCGCCATTTACACTTGAACCAAAACCTGTTACTTTAGACGGAATTGAAATAGCATGAGAATTTTGGTTTGTAGTTAGTTCAATTTCATTATTATTTTCACTGTTATGAATTTTTGCGATGATATTCATTTTTTATTTCACGCTTATAATTTTTTCCAAAGTTTTTTCATCAACTTTTAAAAGTCCATTTGGTACAATTCTTTTTGTCATTGCTCGCCAATTTTCATCTTTGGAAAAAACTTCTTTAAATAACGGAAGCGCTTCATCAACTTTTCCGATATTTGCAAGTGAAACCGCGTGCCAATATTTCATTTCTAAATTTTCGGGAAACATTTCTTCGGCTGAGCCGTATTCTTTCAGCGCTAATTCTTCATCACCTTTTTCAATTGCTAGATCGCCGTTATTCATGTGTTCGTAAGCTCTGTGGACTTTCAAAATTCTTTCAATTTCTTTTACTGCTTCTGGATGATCTTCAACTCTTAGATCAATTATTTTATCTTCCCAAGGTTTATCCGAAGCTTTTCCTTTTACGATTAAGATTGCGGCTGATTGCTGTCCGCGAATATCTCCGCCTTCATTTTGTGCGGCTTTCATTGCTTCAACTAATCTTTCAGCAAGCGGCAAATCTTTTGAATCTTTAAAAGCTTTTTCCATTGCGGGAACAACTTTATCATTTAACATCATATTTGCCTGAACAGAAAATTTTTCGCCTTTAATATGTGAAGCACTTTCAACGCAATTTTTTCCTGTGAATGCGGCAACATTTCCTTTTGCATCAACAATTGCAACTTGCCGGAATTCCCTTCCTTCATCATCAGATAAAAGTTGATCCAAAGTTTCCTGCGGAGATTTTCCTTGTTTTAATAATGCAAGTCCGCGTTTTCCGAATGAAACATTTACAAATGATTGTGTAGCAACCGCGCCAATTCCGGGTTCTGCCCAAGAAACAACTGAACCGACTGAGAACCAATGAGATTGTACGGCAACTCCAATTTGATCTGAAGCAGGATCGTAAGCAACTATTGAAAATGTGTGTGCAAAAGGCTCACTTTTTTTATATTGCGCAAAATTTAATGAAGCTGTAAAAAAACAGAGTAAAATTAAGAAGATTTTCATTTTATTGTTCCGTTTTTGTTTTATTTAAATCCAGGAATTTATCATAGAATTCCATTTCGGAATTTAGTTCAAGCAATTCTTCTATTTCGTTTTTATTTTCAAACATTTTTGCAACCTCTGAAATAAGACGTAATTGAAGTTCATTTTGATCTTTCGGAGTTAAAAGCATTATAATTATTTTTGAAGGCAATTCATCATTTGAATTAAAATCTACTCCGGTTTTTGAAATTGCAATTGCTGCATAAGGTTCATTCACTTTTACTTTTGCATGCGGAAGTGCGAGATAATTTTCCAATCCAGTACTTACTACTTCTTCCCGTGATTTAATTTCTTTTTTAACATAATCGGCATCAAGTTTAAAATAGTCAGAAATTTTGTTTACCAATTGATCAATAATAACATTCTTATCGCTTTGTTCAGTAAAGAAAATCAAATTTGGTTTGATGATATTTTTTAAAGTCATTTCTTTTTTGTAGCGCTTCAAAAAATAATTCATGAAGGGTGCACTTGAAATTGATGTTACCAAAGCCATAATAACTAATGCAACAAAAACTTTCTCTTGAATCAATCCCACATTCAAAGCTAAAAGTCCTAGTACGATTTCCATTGCGCCTCTTGAATTCATTCCAAATCCAATTACAAGAGATTCGTATTTTTTCAATCCACCCCAATAAGCGCCTAAACTGCATCCGATAACTTTTCCTGCAAATGCCAAAACCAAAAAAATTACCACAAGTGCAAGATCAAAATTTTCAATGAAATTTACTTTTAATCCGATTGATAAAAAGAAAAGAGGCGCAAAAATATTCGTAACAAATTGCTGAATCATTTCGCGGGTTTCTTCTTTAAGATGAACCGAATCTCCGATTGCGATGCCTACCATAAATGCACCGAAGATTGCGTGAATTCCCAAATATTCAGTAAAGGCTGCGCCCATAAACCCGAGTATAAAAATGAAATTCAAAATTCCGCCGGGAAACGCAAATTTATTCTGAACAATAGGAATCATTCTGTTGAAAATTTTTCTTCCGGCAATTAAAATAAAAACAACAAATACCAAAGTGATTATTATTACTGAAGAAATATCCAACCCGTGAGAACTGCTTCCGATCATTCCCAAAATAATTGAGAAAATTATCCAGCCGATAAGATCGTTAAACATTGCGGCAGCCACGATCAAAAATCCGATATCTGTTTTAAAAATATTCAGATCCATTAACGTTCTTGCAACAACCGGCAAGGCAGTAATTGAAAGTGAAGTTCCGATAAATAATGCAAAGATAAATCTCATTGATTCATCTTGAATTCCGATAAATTGCGGAAAAAGGTATGCTGCAGAAAATCCTATTGCAAAAGGGAAAAGAATTCCCATTCCGCTTGTGTAAAGCGCAGGTTTCCCTTGCCTGAAAACTATTGCAAGATTTACTTCCAATCCCGAAACAAGCAAAAGCATAACAACTGCAAGAGTTGTAATTCCTTCCAAAGAAGTATTAACTGCCGGAGATGAATTTATCAATGAATTAAATGCATCAGGAAAAATTGTACCGAAAACAGTTGGTCCTAAAAGAATTCCGGCAAAAATTTCTCCTATAACGCTCGGCTGTTTTAAATATCTGAAAATTTCGCCGAACAATCTTCCGAAGAAAAGCAAAACACTAATAAGTAAAAGAAAAATAGTTATATCATGAGGAGAAAGGTGCATTGCTTACCTTAAGATTTAATTATCAAAATCGAATTCGCTAACTTTTCAAAAATAAATTCAATATCATTCTGAAAAACCCTATCCATCAATTTCAATTTTCGTTTTGGTCCTGTTATCACTAAAATATCGCCGTTAAGATTACGGACATAATTATTTGCCTCCCAGCCTTTTCTGCCGTAAAGAATAACGGTTTCGATTTCAATATCTTTTAAATTAAGTTCGCGCACAAGCAGCCTGAGTTTTGCTTCTTCTTCAAGTTTCCAGCCGGCTAGCGCATTTTCCGCTTCTTTAATTGAACCGGAATCCTGAATTGTAACTGCCAAACCGGGAACTTGAAACTCTCTAATTATTACAAGTTTTTCTGCTTTTTCAAGAACTGCAAATTTATAAGCCGTATTTATTGTATTTTCACCATCGCTTGTAAAATCAGCGGTAACGTAAAAGTTGTTCAACTTTTCCCTGTTTTCCTGCGGGTGTGTAAAGATCAAAACCGAGCATGGAGCTTCACGCATAATTTTTCGTGCAACCGAGCCGACATAATAATTTATGAAACTCTCTTTTTCTAGCGCGCCGGCTATTAAAAGATCCAGATCTTCTTTTGCACTTGCTTTCAAAATTGTTTTTGCCGGATCACCCTGTTGCCATATTATTGATGTGCTGTTTCTTTTAACTCCTGCAGAATTTATTAAATCTTCAAGTTTTTTTTCTGTTTCCGGATTTTTTTCGCCAATATGAATTAATATAAGTTCAGCATCAAAAAGATTTTGCAAGCGTGATGCTTCGCTTAATAAAGCTTTTCCTGTAGGTGAAAATGTAATTGCCAACCCGATTCTTTTAAAAGGTGCTTCCATTGATTTGCCGTTTATTAATCTCACTTTAGTATTGTTAATAAATTTATTAAAAATTGAAATAAAATCAATTTAAATCGAAGAGATTTAGTTTTGTAATTCCGAAAAAATAATTAAATTGAATTATAACTACTCGCCTTAAGTTTGTCATAATTAGAAAATATTTCATTATGAAAAAGAAAAAATTTTTATTGCTGAAAATTTTTATATTTTGCTTTGTAATTGCGGGCACAAATTACGGACAAGATTACAGAAGTCAAATATCTGAATCAGAAGCTGAGCGCTTTACAAGAAAAACTTCCGTTAAGAAAAATAATTATCCCGGTGATCAAAGTATTGATATTACTTATTATAAATTGGATTTGAACATTGATCATCAAAATCAATATTTAAAAGGCGCTGTAACAATTAATTTCAGAAATGTTTCAAATTCACTTAATGAATTTTTTCTTGATTTTAATTCCGAAACAATGAAAGTTGATTCAGTTAAAAATAATTCAGGCAAACTTGCTTTTTCACATTCTGAAAATAAACTGAAAATTTCGCCGCACAAAAATTTAACTCAATCAGAAACTTATCAGGTGGAAGTTTTTTATCAGGGAAATCCTGCCGCAGGATCATCGGGATTCGGAAGTTTTGAATTCAGAAATGATCCGAAAGCAATTTGGACTTTAAGCGAACCTTACGGAGCGCCGGATTGGTGGCCTTGCAAAGATACACCCGAAGATAAAGCCGATTCATCTGATGTTTGGGTTACGATTGATCAAAATTTGAAAGTGGCATCAAACGGAATTTTAATTGAAGAAACTTCAAACGGAAACGGTACAAAAATTTTTAAATGGAAGAATCATTATCCAATTGCACATTATTTAATTTCGGTAACTGCAGCAGAATATTCAGAATATTATAATTATTTTAAATACTCTCAAACCGATTCAATGCCTGTTGTTCATTATATTTATCCTGCTTCTCTTACTCGCGATTTAAAAGCTGAATTGGATAAAACCGTTCCGATGCTTGAATTATTTTCCGATAAATTCGGGCTTTATCCCTTCATAAAAGAAAAATACGGACACGCGCAATTCGGCTGGGGCGGCGGAATGGAACATCAAACAATTTCATCAATGGGAAGTTTTAACGAAGGAATTATTTCGCACGAGCTTGTACATCAATGGTTCGGAGATCTTATCACTTGCAAAGATTGGCATCACATTTGGCTGAATGAAGGATTTGCAACTTACGGCGAAGGAATCTGGTACGAACATTTCCGGGGAAGAGAAGCTTTCAAAGAATTTATTAGAGCCGAAATGGTTGCTGCAAAATTGGCAAATGGATCAATTTACGTCCGGGATATTTCTCAAGTTTATGAAATTTTTAACAGCCAAAGAAGTTATGCAAAAGGCGGAATTGTGCTTCATATGCTTCGCGGAGTTTTAGGCGATGAAGTTTTCTTTAATATTTTAAAAGAATATGTAAACAGAGCCGCTGAATTAAACGGAGTTGCTACGACGGAAGATTTTCAGACAATTGCAGAAGAAATAAGCGGAGTGGATCTTGATTATTTTTTCAGACAATGGATTTACGGCGAAAATTTTCCGCATTACAATTTTAATTACTCGGTTTCAACATCAAACACAAATTCAATTGTAAATATTTCACTTGAACAAACTCCAAATACTGATCCCGTATTTTTTACAATGCCTGTTCAATTCTTAATTTCAACCGATGTAAAAGATACGATCATAACAGTTTTTAATGATCAGCAAAATCAAAATTTTGAAATTGCAGTAAACGGTACGGTTAAATCAGTTACTTTGGATCCTGATAATCTTATCTTAAAAATCGTAAATGATCTTTCATTTATTGAAAGAACTTTTACAGTTGATGATTTTGAATTGATGCAAAATTATCCTAATCCTTTTAATCCTTCAACAACAATAGAATTCAGCATACGCGAAAAGAATTTTGATATGAAAATTCCTGCTGTGCTAAAGATCTTTGACGTTCTCGGAAGAGAGATCACAACTTTGATAAACGAAGAAAAATCTCCCGGAAATTATTCGGTTGAATTTAATACAAATGATTTCAGATTAAAATCGGGAATTTACGTTTACCAACTCCGCACGGGAGATTTCATAAAATCAAGAAAGATGATACTTTTAAAGTAATTTTTTCAGAAAATTTTTTCTATCAAAATTCATTTTGTTTGGAATTCAGAATCATAAATTATAATACATCAAGACGAAAAATCTTTTTCTTTTTTTAAAAGATGTTTTCTATTTTTACTTTCATTTTAAAAAAATGAAAATGGTTCGATAATCTGAATTATAATAGCTGTAATTGTTTAATTCGTTTTTACATTATTTGACAATTTAATTATAGACCTTTAAAACCGATTTAATTATTTTTGATGAATCTTAAATTTTAAAGGTAAATAATGAAGAAGCATTTAATAATTACCGCAATTTTGATTTTAACATTAATTTCAAATGTAGAAGGTTTTGGTGGTAAGGTGTATATAAGCGATAAAAGTAACCATGATGCAATTTTAACTTTGGAAGAATCACAAAAACTTCTTTCCAAAGATCTGAATAAAATTTACTCCACAAAAAAACTCGGTTCATTTTTTGAAAACGGAAAAACGGTTTTCAGACTTTTTGCCCCAACCGCAACAAAAGTTACTTTGGTAACTTTCAAAAAAGTTGAAGATGAAAAAGGAACAGAACACCAAATGAAAGTTGATTCAGACGGTGTTTGGGAAACATCTTTAAACGGTGAAAATTTCGGATTGTTTTACGGATTCAAGGTTTTTGCAAATGACAATATCCGGAACGGAAAAGTTTTATGTCTTGATCCTTACGCAAAATCGGTTGCTACTTATACAACTTATATGAATCCGAGAAAATCAATTGTTGTAAAAGAAAATAATTACGATTGGGAAGGCGATACCTGGATTCAAAGAGATTGGCGCGATCTGATTATTTACGAAATGCACGTAAAAGATATGACCGCACATGAATCTTCAGAAGCAAGCAAACCGGGAACTTATCAAGGACTTATCGAAAAAAATCAAAAAGGCGGAATAAATTATATTTCGGATTTGGGCGTTAACACTGTTGAACTTCTTCCCGCGCAAGAATTCGGCTACTGCGAAATTCCTTTCAAAAAAAAATTTGCTGGAAGATACAACACTTGGAATCCTTATGAAAGAAATCATTGGGGATATATGACCGCATCATTTTTTGCGCCCGCTGCATATTACAGCGAAGATGCAAAAGAATTTGAGTGGGATAAATGGATCGGAACTTCAGGCACAAAACAAATTACAGATTTTAAAGATATGGTTAAGGCATTCCACAAAGAAGGAATTGCCGTAATTATGGATGTTGTTTATAATCATATTTCAGAATATGAATTAGGGAATTTAAAAGAAATAGATTACCAATATTATTTCAGATTAGATAGCAGCGATAATTTTATTGCGGAAAGCGGATGCGGAAATGATTTTAAAACAGAAAGACCGATGGCTCGCAGAATGATTGTTGAAAGTATTTTGTATTGGATGAAAGAATATCATGTCGATGGATTCAGATTTGATTTAGGAAAATTAATTGATTGGGAAACGGTTGAAGAAATTATTCACGAAGCAAAAAAAGTAAATCCGAATGTTGTGATAGTTTGCGAACCATGGGGCGGCGGTTACGATCCGGCAGGATTTTCACTACGCGGTTGGGGAAGCTGGAATGATCAAATTCGTAATGGAATTAAAGGCGAAAATCCGCATAACGGACACGGCTGGATCTTTGGAAAATGGTTTGGGAATAATTCGCGCGAAAGAGTTAAAAGTTACGTAAGCGGAACTTTAGTGCGCGATAGTTTAGGACTTTTCCAAAAGAAAGAACACTCAGTAAATTATTTGGAATCACATGATGGTTACACTTTAGGCGATTTTATAAGAATCGGTTTACATGATTCACTTTCGCATAAAGTCATTAAAGATTTAGACAAGCACGCAAAATTAGATGAACATCAACTAAAACTAAATAAACTAGCTGCAATGTTTTTGTTCACTTCTCAGGGAATTACAATGATTCACGAAGGACAGGAATTCGGACGAAGCAAAGTTATTCCGAATGACGTTCCCGAAAAAGATTCATTGCGCGGAACAATTGATCACAATACTTACAACAAAGATAACGAAACAAATTACATGAATTTTGCTCATGCAGATTTGAACAAAGATCTGGTTGATTATTACAAAGGATTAATTGAGATCAGAAAAAAATATCCGGCATTCAGAAGAGCAAATTACGAAGCTGTAAAATTTATTGAACTTCATGATAATCATTTTGCACTAGGATTTACAGTTGAACATGATAACACAAATTTCACAGTTCTGTTCAATGCCGATAATCATCACGACGCAAAATTTCATTTGCCGCAAGGTAATTGGGAAATTTTAGCAAACCATGAAAAAGCCGGATTAAATTCTTTAGGAACAATTTCAAATGAAACAAATTTGAAACCGAAACAAGGATTGATCCTGATCAAAAAATAATTTCATTTTATAAAATTAAAGCCGCACAATTTTGTGCGGCTTTTTTGTTTTAAATTTATTGTTTTTTTTGTTTCTGAAAATTTATTTTCTTCCCTTCATAACTTCCGGTAATTTTACTTTTATGAATTCAAAATATTCTTTTGGAATTGTGATCTGCCGGTAAATTTCTTTTATAATTTCCTTATCAATTTTTTCAAAATCTTTTTCAAGCGGAGTGATCAAAACTCCGCCAAGATCAATAACAGCAGGACTTATCAAAATATTCTTATCGCCTTCTTCATAAAAAAAAGCAGGACGATGTTTTTCACGCGGAAAAATTAAAACCTGCCTGTTTGAATTTTCATAACGGCAAATTATGTTCATTAAAGGTTCATCAAAAGTTTTGGATAAAGACTGAAAAATTTCATAAAACTTTTCAAACACCGTAATAATTTCATTTTTGAATTTTGATTCAACAATCAATAATCTTCGTAAATAATTTTCAACTGCGTAAATTACGATCTTATCATTTTTGAATATTATTTCAGATCTTTCATTTTTGAGTTTTTCAATTTCATTTTCTATCGGCAAAATATTTTTAGGCGCTGCCTGAAAATGCAGATGATCGGGAGCAGAAGCGCCGCATTTTGGACCGTTATAAAAAATGTTAAAACAATTTAATTCTTGTGCAATACAAAGCATTTCTTCAAAGCACTCGAAAATATTTTGTTCACGATGCTCAATGTTTGCAATGGTAAAATGATTTTTGAAAATAGGATAAGGATTCGCAAGAATTAAAAATTTACTTCTGTGTAAAATTCCTTTTTGTTCATGCGGAAGATTTTCAACGCATAAAAAACATTTTCTTTCCTTAATTGATTTTTCATCAACCTTTGCAGAAGATGAAATTATTCTTTTCGGATTGTACTGAACTGCAATTTCAAAATTATCAAATTGAAAATGCTTTTGCTTAATTTCATCAAGAGCGGAAAAGTTTTGGGCAAGTAAATTCCAGTTCTCTTTTTGATGTTCCATCAATGAAAAAGATTTATCGCAAAGCGTATCAACTTTTCCAAATTGCAAAAGTTCATTTTCCGAAATTATTTTTTGTTCAAGCATAATTTTATTTTTTTATTTCAGAGATTGCTTCGTCATTTCATTCCTCGCAATGACAATTTCTTATTAGTGTATTCGTCATTCCTACTTTTTACTTTTGCCTTTTTACTTGATTGTTGTCTCGCTAAAATTTCAATCGTGCGTAAATTATCTTTGTAAAAATTATAGGTATTTGATTTTTGAATATCCAAAGCCGCATCGGAATTTCCTTCCCATCTTCTGCATAAATAAACCGGCTCGTAAATTCTTCCGATTTTATACTCGCGCGAAATTCTTAATCCCAGAGCGTAATCTTCGCCGTAACTCACATTCGGAATTTTTACTCTGCGCAAAACCGGAGTGTAAAATGCACGCGGCGCGCCGAGTCCATTTATTCGCAGCGCATTATTTCTGCCGTTATCTTCAGTCCATTCTTTATGATCAATAATTCCCGGCGGAATTTCTTCCAATTTGAAATTTGTCATTTGATACGAGCCTATCACCATCGCACAATTTTCTTCATAAAATTTATCAATGATTTTTTGCAAAGTATTTTCGTCAATGTATAAATCATCGCTATCAAGTTGAACTGCAAACTTTCCGCAATTCTCATTTTGAACCGCCAAATTCCAGCAGCCGCCGATTCCCAAATCATCACGCTGCGGAATTATATGAATCACTTTTTCATTTTGATCTGCAAATTCTTTTAAGATTTCAGTCGTCCCGTCATCTGAAAAATTATCGACAACAATAATGTTAAATTTGAAATTGGTCTTTTGATTCAGCACCGAATGTACGGCATCGGAAATGGTTTTACTTCTGTTTTTTACCGGAATAATTACCGATGCTTCATTTTCAAATTCTTTATCAAACTGAATATTTTTGAATTGCGGTTCAAGAAAAGCATTTATTTTTTTAAGATGATTTGTCGCGACAATTTCCATTTCTATTTGAACTTCGCGATTACGCGGATTTACATAATCAAATTGTTTTTCTCCGGATTTTCTTAAATCAATTTGATTTGAAGAATACAAAAATTCAGGAATGCGGAAAATATTTCCTTCGCGTGAAAGATATAATCTTAAATTGTAAAGTCCGGCAAATTTGAAATTTTGCTTTTCATCTTTCAAAAAATTTTTCAGTAATTCACTATTAAAAAATAATACCGCGCCAAAATCAAAATCATCTCGAATGCTTCCAAATTGATATTCAATTGTGGGATGAGCAAATTTCTGATTTTCTTTTATATCAAAATATTCGGAATAGATCATCGCGGAATTTGTATCTTCGGCGATTTGATAAAATCTATCGATCGCAAATTGTCCGAATCTAATTTCATTTTCCTTCGAAATAAACAAAGCATATTTTGAATTTGATTTCTCACAAATTTTCTGAATTGTGCTTGAACTTGCGAGAGAATCAATTTCGATTGTTTCAATTCCTTCAAATCTCGTTTCAACATTTTTCGGAACGAGGAAAAATATTTTCTCAATTAAGTAATGATGTTTTAAATCGTGAAAAATTTTCACCGAAAAATTATCTTCTGAATAAGGTAAAAAAGCTGTAATCATAATCTTGCAAATTTATTTTTATGTAATATGAAAAGTATTAAGAATTGCAGAATAAAAAAAGAGCGGCAATTTTGCCAAGAAGAAATTTTATAATATTTTTTGAAAGATTAATTAGTTTTTTTCGATAAGCATTTGTCATTGCAAACGGAGCGAAGCAATCTCTGAATTTTAATTGAGATCGCCATGATTTACTTTGTTAATCTCGCAATGACAAAATACAAATAAACTTTTAGATTTTATTTTAATTTATTAGTCATTCCGGTTTGTCCGGAATCTTTTTGTTAGGTTATATTTTATCTCAATTATTTGTGAAAGAAATAATTTGGAATCCCGTAGTATTCATTTCCTAATTTTTTATTCACAAAAGTTAGAAAAGATTCCGGACAAGCCGGAATAACGAAAACAGAAATTAAGAAAAATCTAAAATAAAAAATCCTCTCCAAGATTGAAGAGGATTTTAATCTTTTAATAAAATTAAACTTTTATCTTTTCGGTCTATACAAATGTGTGCTTTGTCCGAAGAAAACTTCCGCTGTTTCCATAACGGTTTCGGAAAGTGTTGGATGCGGATGAATGCTTAGCGCAATATCTTTTGCGGTTGCAGCCATTTCAACTGCAAGTACGCCTTCGGAAATTAATTCGCCCGCGCCGGGTCCGACAATTCCCATTCCCAAAATTCTTTCTGTTTCGGCATCCATAATTAATTTTGTCATTCCATCGCTTCTATCCAAAGTTGTTGCTCTTCCCGAAGCACCCCAAGGAAATTTCGCAACTTTATAATTTATACCTTTTTCTTTTGCTTCAATTTCGGTTAATCCGCACCAAGCTAATTCAGGATCAGTGAAAATCACTGCCGGAATTGCAGCGGGTTTAAATTCAACATTGTGTCCCGAGATAACTTCAACCGCAACTTTTCCTTCCGCAGATGCTTTGTGCGCAAGCATCGGATTCCCAACAATATCACCGATTGCATAAATATTTGGATCGGCAGTTTGTTGCTGTGAATTAACTTCAATAAATCCGCGATCATTAACTTTCACTTTTGTATTTTCTAATCCAAATCCTTTTGAATTGGGAACTCTACCGACTGAAACTAAAACTTTTTCAAAGACCTGTTCTTTTTCTTTTACATTTTCGCCTTCAAAAGTAATTTTGATTCCACCGTCAACTTCTTCGGCTCCGGCAACTTTTGTATTCAGCATTATCTGGTTGAATTTCGGCTTTAATGATTTTTCAAGAACAGTAACAATATCACGATCTGCGCCCATTAAAATATTCGGCAACATTTCCACAACCGAAACTTCCGTACCCAAAGCAGCGTAAACCGAACCAAGTTCTAATCCGATGTAACCGCCACCAACGACAAGCATATTTTTCGGAATGCTTTCTAAATTCAATCCGCCGGTTGAATCAATTACATTTTTTGAATTCAGTTTATTAAAGAAAGGAATTTGCGCAGGAAGCGAGCCGGTCGCAATTATACATCTTTCAAATTCAAGTTCATCTTCACCGCCGCCGATTTTTTCAATTTTCAATTTTGATGAATTTAAAAATGTTGCTCTTCCTTGAATATAATTTATTTTTCTTTGCTTTGAAAGTTGACCTAATCCACCTGTCAATTTATTAACAACATTTTCTTTGAAAGTTCTTAATTTATCAACATCGATTTTAGGTTTACCGAATTCAATTCCCCATTTTTTGGCTTCTTCTGCTTCGGTTATTAATTTTGCAATATGCAATAATGCTTTTGAGGGAATGCAACCGCGGTAAAGGCAAACTCCGCCGGGATTTTTTTCCATTTCGACTAATGTTACTTGCATTCCGAGATCGGCTGCTAAAAATGCGGCTGCGTATCCGCCGGGTCCGCCACCGATAATTACAAGTTGAGATTTTGTGCTCATTTTTACTCCGGTTTAGTAATCAGTTGTCAGTTAACAGTTTTCAGTTTAAAGACAATTAATTACACAATAAATTTTAATTTTCTTTTCTTAATTTTTGCAAAAATGACGATAACATTTTTTTTATTTCAATTAATTCATCATAAAATTTTTTATAATCTTCATCTGAAATATATTTTAATTCATTTGATAATAAAAGAAGATATTCTAATTCTGTTGTTGATCCCATTGAAATTTGACAATATCTTGCCAGTTCAATGCTGCTGTTTTTTCCGCAACCTTCTGCAATGTTAGTTGGAATTGAAACAGCAGCACGTCTAGTTTGACTTACTAAATTATAAAGTTCTTCTTTGGGAAAATTACTTGTAATTTTGTAAATCTTAATAACAAATAAATGTGCTTTTTCCCATACTTTTAAATTTTTAAAATCTTGCATACGTTGCCGGCTAAATTTTCATTTCTTTAAACTGATAACTGAAAACTGTAAACTGACAACTAAACTACCCTTCCAACGCTAACAAAAACGGTTGCTGAATTGCATTTACTATCCAGCGCAAAAATTTGATTGCGTCCGCGCCGTCAATTACTCTGTGATCGTACGAAAGTGAAAACGGAAGCATCATTCTTGGTTCAAATTTTCCATCAATATAAACTTGTTCGTAACTTCCGCGCGAAACTCCTAAAATTGCAACTTCCGGCGTGTTTACGATCGGAGTAAAATATGTTCCGCCGATTCCGCCGAGATTCGTAATCGTAAAACATCCGCCTTGCATATCATCAAGACTTAATTTTTTATTGCGGGCTTTCTCTGCCATTTCTTGCAATTCAACCGAAAGTTCTATAATGTTTTTCTTATCAACATCACGAATTACAGGGACAAGCAGACCGCGATCCGTATCAACTGCAACACCTATATGAATATATTTTTTGTAAACAATTGATCTGTTTTCCATATCAACGCTTGAATTAAATTGCGGAAATGCTTTTAGCGCAGATGCAATTATCTTCAATAAAATTGCGGTTACTGTTAACTTTCCGCCTGATTCTTCGGCTTTTTTTCCGTAAGTTTTTCTTAATTTTTCAAGCTCTGTAACATCAGCTTTATCAAATTGAGTTACGTGCGGAATTGTTGCCCAAGCGTAACTTAAATTTTCTGCAGTTTTGCGGCGAATGTTCGTCATTTCTTTTACTTCGACTTCTCCCCATTTTTTGAAATCAGGCAAAGCCATTGAAGGAATTCCGCCGCCGAATTGCTGCTGGTTTTGCGGAGCCGCTTTTGCAGTTTGATTCATTTCCTTCGAATAATTCTTAACATCTTTAATTGAAATTCTTCCGCCGGGTCCGGTTCCGGTAACTTTATTTATGTCAATTCCAATTTCGCGTGCAAATCTGCGAACTGTTGGAGCCGCAGGAGCAAGTTTACTCGGATCAACCGGCTCTTTTTCTGTACTTAATTTTACGGGCTGCGAAGTTTTTTGTTCATATACTTTTTGTGATTCTTCTTTTTTTCCTTCTTCTTTTTGTGAAGGTGTTTCACTTTCTTTAATTTTACTTTCGTCAATAAGGTTATCTTCTTTTTCTGCCGATTCTAATTTTTCATCAACTTTTTTCTGAGCGTCAGCTTGTGCTTCTTCACTTTCAACAGTTAAAATTGTTTGCCCGATTTTCGCTTTGTCGCCATCTTTAACCAAAACTTCTTTTATAATTCCGCTGACATCAGAAGGCACTTCAATTGTAGCTTTATCGGTTTCAATTTCAATTACAATTTGATCTTTTTCCAGAACATCGCCGGCTTTAACTTTTACAGCCAAAATATCCGCTGATTGAATATTTTCTCCCAATTCGGGAAGTTTAAATTCAATAATTCCGCCTTTGGATTCCGATTTCGGTTTAACTTCTGTCTGCTGTTTCGTATCTGATTTTTGTTCTTTTTGTTCCGGCTTTTTTTCTTCTTTTTTAACTTCTTCTGTTTTAGCTTCTTCTTTTTTTGTTTCCTGTTTTTCTTCCGAAGGTTTTTCTTCTTTTTGTGAAGATTCGCCTTCTTCAAAAACTAAAATTGTTGAGCCGATGCTTGCTTTATCACCTTCTTTAACTCTTACTTCTTTAACTGTTCCGCTTTCTTCGGAAGGGACTTCAATTGTCGCCTTGTCGGTTTCAATTTCTAAAACGATCTGGTCTTTTTCAACTTTGTCACCGGGCTTTACCAATACTTTAAGTATGTCGGCAGATTGAATATTTTCACCAAGTTCAGGAAGTTTAAATTCTTTTGCCATGATTTATTCCGATTTTAATTTTGATTTTTCTGAATTTGAGCTCAATTTTTAATTTTGTTTTTTCTGAATTTGAGCTCAATATTTTTATTGAAATTTAACTGCAAGGATGTAGCATTCAACATCCTTGCAATTTTTGAATATTTATTTGTCACATCGAGAATATGGTTTTAAGATTTCTCGCTTCACTCGAAATGACATTCATTTTTTTAAAAAAGTTTCGAATTTGTCATTGCGAAAGAGTCTTCGACTGAAACAATCTCCGGATTTTAAAGGCAGAGATTTCTCGCTTCGCTCGAAATGACAATTTATTTTTTAAATGTAAACCCTCACCTTATATCCTCTCCCTTATAAAGGGAGAGGAAAATTTCAAACTAATCTTTTAAAGGATTTTTCTTATCGGGATTTATTCCCAAATCCTTAAATGCTTTTTTCAAAGTAGCAGGTTTTACTTTTTTATCTTTTACTAATTCAGATAAAGTTGCCATTACAATGTGTTTAGCATCAACTTCGAAAAAGTCACGCAAACTTGCGCGGTCTTCACTTCTTCCGTAGCCGTAAGTTCCGAGTGTTTTAATCGGCTTAGGTAAATATTTTGCGAGTGAATCCGGCAGCATTTGAACATAATCAGAAGCGGCAACAAATACGCCTTCTTCTTTACCCAAAGTTTCTGCAACATAAGGAACTTTTTGTTCTTCATCAGGATGAAGCAGATTCCATCTTTCAACTTCCATTGCATTCAAACGCAATTCTTTATAACTTGTTGCGCTCCAAATATCAACAGAAACATCATAATCTTTTTCTAAAATTTCCGCAGCTTTAAGCACTTCATTCATAATTGACCCGCTGCCGAGCAACTGAGCCTTTGCTTTTCTGTCTTTTTTATCCGATGCTTTGAATTTATAAAGCCCTTTTATGATTCCTTCTTTTACGCCTTCGGGCATTGGCGGCATCGAATAATTTTCATTTAAAATTGTTATGTAATAATAGATATTTTCCTGATCTTCATACATTCGCTTAATTCCATCGCGAATAATTACGGCTAGTTCGTATGCAAATGCGGGATCGTATGCTTTTAAATTCGGAATCGGATAAGCAAGCAAATGACTATGTCCATCCTGATGCTGCAAACCTTCACCGGCAAGAGTTGTTCTTCCGGAAGTTCCGCCAAGCATAAAACCTTTGCAGCGCATATCACCGGCAAGCCAAGCAAGATCCCCGATTCTTTGAAATCCAAACATTGAATAATAAATAAAGAATGGAATTGTATTTATTCCGTGAGTTGCGTATGAAGTTCCGGCAGCAATAAATGATGACATTGAACCTGCTTCAGTAATTCCTTCTTCCAAAATTTGCCCATCTTTTGCTTCTTTATAATAAAGCAGACTTGCTTTATCAACAGGTTCATAAAGCTGACCGACATGCGAATAAATTCCGACTTTTCTGAATAGCGCTTCCATTCCGAAAGTTCTTGCTTCATCAGGAACAATTGGAACAATTAAATCGCCGATTTCTTTATCTTCCAAAAGCTTTGAAAGAATTCTTACGAAAACCATTGTTGATGAAACTTCTCTATCGCCCGATCCTTCGTAAAATTCTTCAAACAATTTTTCATCGGGAGTTTTTATCGGTTTAGGATTTACAATTCTTTTTGGAATTGAACCGCCTAATTCTTTTCTTTTTTCTTTCAGATATTTAATTTCAGCACTATCTTCAGAAGGCTTATAAAACGGGGCTTTTACAACTTCTTCATCAGAAATCGGAATTCCGAATCTTGTTCTGAATAATCTTAATTCATCTTCATTTAATTTCTTTTGTTGATGAGTAATATTTTTTCCTTCGCCGGCTTCACCTAACCCGTATCCTTTAATTGTTTTTGCAAGAATTACAGTCGGTTGACCTTTATGTTCAACTGCGGCTTTAAATGCTGCATAAACTTTTTCAGGATCGTGTCCGCCACGGCGCATTTTTGAAATTTGCTCATCAGAAAGATTTTTCACCATTTCCTTTAATTCGGGATATTTACCCCAGAAATGTTCGCGAACATAACCGCCATCTTCCACAACATATTTTTGAGATTCACCGTCAATAATTTCATTCATTCTTCTAATTAAAGCCCCGGTTTTATCTTTTTCTAAAAACGGGTCCCAATCTCCGCCCCAAATTACTTTAATAACATTCCAGCCGTTGCCGCGGAAATTCGCTTCAAGTTCTTGAATAATATTTCCGTTTCCGCGAACAGGTCCATCCAATCTTTGTAAATTACAATTGATCACAAAAATTAAGTTATCCAATTTTTCGCGGGCGGCAAGTGAAATTGCACCTAAAGTTTCAGGTTCATCCGTTTCGCCATCGCCTAAAAATGCCCAAACTTTTCTGTTATCTAAATTTCTTAATCCTCTATCTTCCAGATATCTTGCAAAACGCGCCTGATAAATTGCAGTAATAGGTCCTAATCCCATTGAAACTGTCGGGAATTCCCAAAAGTTTGGCATTAACCAGGGATGCGGATAAGAAGAAAGTCCGCCGCCGGGTTTTAATTCCCTTCTGAAATTTTCAAGCTGCTCGGCTGTAATTCTTCCTTCCAAAAATGCGCGTGCGTAAATTCCCGGTGCGGCGTGTCCTTGAAAATAAATCATATCACCGACGCCGTCATTATCTTTTCCTTTGAAAAAATG
>CBDUBH010000038.1:0-33126 GCA_965365345.1 uncultured Melioribacteraceae bacterium | reverse complement strand
GCGGAAATTCTTTTTTTTCAAAAAGACAAACGTTGAAATCCATGCGCGCAAGAAAAGTTGCCGCAGTTGCTCCTGCCGGTCCGCCGCCAATGATCGCTATGTCAAACTCGTAATTCATTTTTGTGATAAATTTCTTCCGGATCTATTTGATAAAATTAAATTAATTATTGAAATTTATTTTTTGATAATACAAAGTAAACGAAAAGCCCATCTTTTTATAATTTCACTATTTCCGTTACCGGAATTTTGAACGAGTTTTTTAAGTTCGTTTTTTGTAAATCCTTTTTTTACTGAAAGCGGTGCATCATTTTTGACCATTTCACTTTTTGAAAATATTTTAGTTAGAATTTTAATTCCGGCAAGCGCAAAAATTGATCTTTCCAGATCGTTAATTACAATTCCTATTTTTGAAATTTTCAAAAATTCTTTTAAAAGAATTGCAATTTCTTCTTCATTAAAATGATGCAGAAAAAGCGATACGTGAACAATATCAACACTTGAACTTTTTATTGGAAGCGAAAATGCGTTTGCGCAAATTACATTGTTTGACGGCTTATTTATTTTCTGAAAATTGCACACTCCAAAATTTAGATCAACTCCGTTTACTTTAATTTTAAATCCGGGAAATTCATTTTGATCAATGTTTTCAGAGCTTCCCGAGCCAATATCAAGAATTGTAATTTCTTTTTTCCTGGAAATTTCAAGCAGTTTTTTAATTCCTTTTACTGAAGTTGATCTTCCGCCTAAAAATTTATTTATAATATTCAGCTCATTAAGCGCGCGTTCAATTCTTTTATCAATAATTGAAAAGTCATCCATGATTTCGCGCGCGTAACTTCTTTTCAATTATTTTAAACTCCTTTTAAAATTGCAAATTCCATTGTTAATCCGGGACCAAAAGCAACAGCGCAGCAAATTTCATCTTTTTTGATCTGCTCTGTTTCCAGAATTTCTTTAAGTACAAATAAAATTGAAGCTGATGACATATTTCCATTTTTGCGCAAAACTTCGCGTGATGCTGTCATTTCTTTATCGCTTAAATTCAATCCGTTTTGTATTGAATCCAAAATTGCCCTGCCGCCCGGATGCAGCGCCCAGTATTTTACTTCTTCAATTTTGATGTTTGATTCTTCAAGCATTTTTTTGATTGCCGGAACTGCAGATTCTAAAATTATTTTCGGAAGTTCTGATGATAAGATCATTTCAAATCCGTTGTTACCGATTTTCCATCCCATAAATTCAGCTGATTGACCAAACAAAATTGATTTTGTGTTTACAATTTCAAATTTTCCTTTTTCTTTAAAATTTTCATCTTTTGAAATCAGCACTGCAGCGCATCCATCGGCAAAAATTGTATTTGCCAAAATGTTATCGCGCGTTGGCTCGGTTTGTAAATGCAGACTGCAAATTTCAAGTGAAACGAGTAAAACATTTTCTGATCCTTCAATTGAATTTATACTTTCCAGCGCGGAATTAAATCCGATTATTGATGCGGCACAACCCATAAATCCGATGTTTGTTCTTTTTGCCGTAACCGGAATTCCGAATGTTTGCATCAAATGATAATCAAGCCCCGGAGCAAAAAATCCGGTACAGGAAATTGTAATAAGTCTTTCAATCTTTTTTGGATCAAATCCTGTTTGTTCCATCAATTTTGCAACTGCTTCACCGGTTAATTTTTTTCCCCAATTTTCATATTCCAGCATTCTGGTTTTTGTATCGGGAACCAAAGCATCGCGGTAAAATTTATTTTCTGAATTTGCTTCACCATCAGGAACCACAACATTTCTGAAATCAATTCCGGAGTGCGCAGCAGCGGCATCGATCATTCTGGCAATTGCCGGACGCGAAGCCATCTTTTTTTTCAATTCTTCCGTTGCTATTTCGCGAGGAACTTTGAAAGGAGGAACCACAACTGCAATATCAATAATCATAATTTCCTTTTGGTATGTTATTTCTAATTAATTAAACAATAAATCAAAGTTTCACAAGTAAAACGGAAAGTTTGTTAAAAAGTTAATTATTTGTAAATTTGCGGGAACATTTCTTTTGATATAATGATTAAAAAAATTACCACGGCATCAATTTTAATTTTGCTGCTTTCGGTTTTAAATATTTCCTGCGGCGCAAACCTGAATGAATTGAGCGGAAAAAAATCTTCCGGCAAAGTTCAAGTTGAGTTTGATCTTCCCGATGCTTTTCCCGGCGAATTTACTTCCATTGAAATAAATTTTGATAACGAAAACTCTCTTGAAAATTCATTTAAAATTAATTTAGCGGAATTAAACTCCAAAAGATCATTTTCAAAAGATCTAAATCCCGGCAAAAAAAATTTGAAAATAAAAGGATTAAATTCTTTCGGGGATGAAATTTCCTCGGGCAATATAGATATTAATGTTTCTGAAGAATTTGAAAATTTTGTTAAAATAGAATTCCCTGAAAATTTAAATGATTCCGGCAAAATTTTTTTAACATTTAATAATTTTACTAACTGGAATTATATAAATCGTGATCATATTTTATCGCCAAAAGATTTTTCCGAGCCGCCGATCTTTACAACACAGGCAAAAGTTTTACACGAAAATGACAAATACAAATTCTGGTTTTCCAATACATATCAACTGGCGCATAATAATTTCAGATATGCCGAATCAAAAAACGGAAGTGAAATTGATTCGATTTTTAAGCAAACTATTTTAAAAGCTGATTCACTTTCCGATTGGGCAGAATATTCAATTACATCCCCCGTGATTTTAAAAGATGATGAAAATTATAAATTATATTATGCCGGATTTAATAATGAATATGATCATTGGCATATCGGGATGGCAATTTCAGATGACGGAATTAATTGGCAGCAGCAACCGCGTCAAATAATTTCATCAAGTGATAAACAATATCAAATTATTCCTTCGGATATTTTGAAAGTAAACGGAAAATATTATTTGTATTACACTTCGCGCGGAAAGCAATTGGAATATTACAGAATTTGGACAGCGGTTTCGGATGACGGAATCAATTGGAAAAATTTACCGGATAAGCCTGTATTTGACCCGACTTTTGACTGGGAAGGTAAAGGAATTTTGTACGGTACCGTGATTTATGATTCTGACGGATATTTTAAAATGATGTACGAAACGTTTTCCAGAAAAGAATTTGGATTTGCAATTTCAAAAGACGGATTAAATTGGGAAAAACCTTATAAAACTCCGGTATTTTTTGCTGCATCGTGGGAAGAATCAATTCATTATCCGCATTTACGAAAGTTTGGTGAAACTTATAAATTATATTACACTTCAAACCAAAATGGAATTTTAGGAATTTCGGTTGCCGAAACCGGAAAATTATGATCTTTGTCCTGCTTTCTTTTTTGAAAATTTGTTTTTAACTTTTTCCAAAAGATTTTTTGCCCACGCAAATTCCGTTGCAAGAATTGCAAGACCCACGGGAATTACAATAAATGCCGGACCGGGTAAAACCAAAAGCGCAATCCCGATCATTACTACTGTAAATCCGATCAGCGCAATAATAAATCTTTTGATCTTTTTCAAAGTTGAAAGCATTTTATTCCCGTTTTTTAAATTCAAGCGAAACTGAATTTATGCAAAATCTTAATCCTGTCGGCGGTGGTCCGTCTTCAAAAACATGTCCCAAATGAGAATCACATTTTGCGCATAGTACTTCGGTCCGTATCATTCCGTGACTTATATCACGCTGCAAAGTTACACTTCCTTTTTCAACTGTTTCATAAAAACTCGGCCAGCCGCAGCCGGAATTGAATTTTGTTGTTGATTCGAACAAAAGATTTCCGCAGGCGGCGCAGTGATAATCACCTTTTTCAAAAAAAAGATCAAACTTTCCGGTAAAAGGTCTTTCAGTTCCTTTTTCACGCAAAACTCTGTACTGCTCGTCACTTAATTCTTTTTTCCATTCTTCTTCAGATTTTTTGATCTTTTCCACTTTATTCCCTTTCGCGCCGGTTTTTAATGAATCTGTTTTTGTTTGATAAAATTGATTTTCGGCTTCAACTTTGCATGAATAAAATAAAGTTGAAAGCATAAAAAGTAAAATGACAAGAGCCGGATTTATTTTCATTTTTTATTTCGATTAAAATTTTGCGTAAGAGTAAAAGCATTCCGGAATTTATTGCGCAAAATTGATTTAAATGTTTTTTTGAAGTTATTCAAAAAATTTTCAAGGATAATAGATTAATATTCTGAACAATACAAAAGTTCCCGGATGGAAATCCGGGAATCTGTTTTTGTGAGATATTTTATTTTATCCGGCAAATTTTTAAGCAATATTAAATTATGATTTTCTGATGGAAATTTATCATTTAAAATTAAAATCTTTTAAAATATTTTAATTGATGCTTCTGTAAATTTTTTCAATTTCCTGTTTGCCGTAGATTTTTTCCAATTTTCTTACGATAAAATGTCCGCGCGCAACACTTTGAAAATGATCAATAAAAGCAGCATTAACTGCACCGCCGGCAAGAGAGCCGATCAACGGAATTGACTGTGCGGCTGATTTTTCGGTAACAACAACTCCGAATCTTGATGCGATCTGCGTCATAAATTTTATAACAACAGGCGCGCCTTTTTCAACAAATCCTCTTTCTGCAATGAATTTTGCGGCTTCGGAAAGTGAACGCGCAAGCGCCATTCTAACAGCGTAATATCCCATTTCGGTGGAGTCATCATTTGCTGAAGTTCCGCCTAAAGCAAAAACTTCCAAACAGGCAAGTCTTGTTTCAATATTCGAAATATCTTCTCCTTCACTTTGAGCAATATCCATAATCGAGCGAAGCATTATCATTGTAGAAACAGGAAGTTCAACTGCAAGTGCCGCAAATCCGAATGCGCCGCCAATTGCGCCGCTTGAAATTGCCGCAAATTTATGTTTGAATTCGCTTGCTCTTGATTTTTTGTGAGCTTTGAAAGTTCCTTCCAGAATATCCAACGCTTTCATCAGTGAATTTTGTGTAACCTGTTGAATTTTATCCTGCCACTGATCAGGAATTTTTTCAAAAACGATTTCCAAAGGTTTTCCCACCATATTTGTAATTCTTGCCGCAAGACTCGGATTTTCCAAAAGGAATTTTGCCGCACGCAATTCATTGTAATGTTGTTCCGAAATTTGCATAAGTTCTCCCTCCGAAATAAAATTTTTCTGTTACAATATTCATTTTATGGATTTGCGCGCTTTAACGCAAAATATTTTTGATCTGTTGAAATTATTTTTTTTGAAATAATTCATTTTTAATTATTGAAAATTATTTTCACTTTATCAAAATGAATTTTCTTATTCATGAAAATTATCTTTTCAAAATTTCGTAGGCAAAACTTTCATCTGCCGCATTTTTATAAATATCGCTGAAATAAAAGATCCTATTTGCAATTCCGTTGCCGCTGCCTAATTCAAGAATTATTTTTCCTTCATCGGAAATCCATTCCGAGCGAAGTTTCAAAGTGCCAACTTGAATTGCTTTTACGGTCAATTCTTTTGAATCTTTCATCATACTTAAATTACCGTTAGTTTGCCATTCATCTAATTGCGGATGCCCGTACTGTGCGGTTAAAATCTCTTTGAATTTTTCGTAATCATCCAAATAATTTGCCTGACTATCAATATAAGTACTGATAAATCTGTAAACTCCCGCAGCAAGCATTTCATTTCTGAAAAGATAAAAATATTCTGCATCTTTATTTAAAATTTCGCCGCGGTATTTTGCAATTTTAAAATTGCTTTCAGTAAAAATTTCAATGGGTTGAATTGATTCTTTTTCATTTACTTCATCAAAATTGCTTGCCCATTTTGTTTCCCTGAATCCATCTATTTTTGAATACGAAAATTCATTTCCGCTTTGTGCAAAATATAAATTTGTTATAACGAATATAATGATCATCAAAAATTTCATATAAATCCTTTTGCTGCTTAAATCAATTTTCCAAATCCGCAATTAAAATTCAATGAAAAAGATTTTCTGTTTTTTTTTAATTTTGATTGTAACAATTCACCGGTTTGATTCGTCTATAATTACAGAGAATATGATTTTAAAGAATTTGAAATATCGTTATCTGATAAAGCAATTCAAAAACAGAATTTACAGTTACACGTTTTTGATGCTTAAAAACAGAATGGATGCCGATGACGCAACCCAGGAGGTTTTGATCCGCATTTGGGAAAATCTCGACAATTTCAAATTTGAATCGGCACAAACATGGATAATGAGAACGGCGCACAATGCTTGTATTGATCAGATAAGAAGACGAAAATTTTCTTTTGAGAAAGAACAATATTTTGATGAAGAATTGATAATGAACGAAAATGAAAATCCGAAAAGTTATGCTGAAGAAAATAATTTAAGAGAAAGAATTTCGGATGCGCTGAAAATTCTTCCTGAAAATTTGCGCTCGGTTTTTATTTTATATGAATTTCAGGAAATGAAATACGAAGAGATAAGTAAAGTTTTGGAAATTCCGCTTAACAGCGTAAAAGTATATCTGCTTCGCGCAAGGAAAAAATTGCAAGAGGAATTAAAAGAATATGCCTACTAATAAAAAATATAATATTGAAGAAGATTTGCTTGATAAAATTGTGCTTACGGCTTACGGAGATGCAGATCCAAAAGTTTCAAAAGAGGTTTTTGAACTTATAGAAAAAAATGAATCAGCAAAAAAAGCGTATTACGATTTTAAAAGAACCGCACATCAGGTTAAGCAAATTAAAACGGAAAATTGTCCTGATTATTTGATAAAAAAAGTTGAAGAGAAAATTCATTTCAAAAAAATTGAAAAAAATTCTTTAACGCAAAATCTGATATTTTCTTTTTTTTCAAACCCGGCAAAATCTTTTTTGGTTTCGGCAATGCTAATTGCAATTGTGGTTTTCGGAATATTTTTCGGTGAGCAAAAACAGCAAAATTTCGATTACGCACAGGCAAGACAAGCAGAATTTCAGGCAAAAGATGCTTTGGCAAAGGTCGGAAATATTTTGAACAAAACTCAATCGGTTTTGATAAATGATATCATTCCACAAAAAGTAAGCGAGCCTTTTAACGAAAGCTTTAAGGTAATTAATAACTTAATAAAAAGCGGAGATAAAAATGAAGATCTTAATTAAAATGTTTTTGGTGCTGGTTTTTTCGGCTGTAATGATTTCGGCGCAAGACATGGATTACAAAAAATCTGTAGGTTATGTGGATTTCGGAAGTTTTACCGAATATGAATACGGCGATGAAGTAACCGAAGTTCTATTAGAAGAAAATCTTTTGAAAATGGCAGCAAAATTTGCAAAAAGTGATGATCCTTCAACTTTCAATCTTTTGAATGGACTTAAACTTGTTAAGGTAAATACTTTTACAGTAAATGCAAAAGATTATAAAGATGTTGAAAACCGCATTAATAAAATTGATAAAGATCTGCTGAATAAAAAATGGGATAGAATTGTTAAAACCCGCGGCGCAAATGAAATTGCAAATGTTTACATTAAAACCGATTATAACAGCAAAGTAAACGGACTTGTTGTAACGACAATCGGCAAAAACGGCGAAGCATCTTTTATAAATATCGTTGGCGATATAAATCTTGAAGACGTAAGCAAACTTTCAACTCAATTCAATATTCATCAATTGGATACTGTAAAAAAAGGCAAAAAGTAAAATGAAAAATTTAAAATTATATTTGCTGATTCCCGTAATTTTAATTTCACTTAGCGGATGTTTCGGGGTTGACGGTGAATTTTCACGAACGCGAAATTTCGTTCTGAAAAATGTTGACGGAAATTTCAGTAAAGATGTTGAATTCGGAATCGGAAAAGTGACTCTTTACCTTGCCAAAAAATTTGTTGATATGGAAGATGATGAAGTTGCAAAAGCAGCACTTGAAGAAGTTTCAAAAGTTCAGATTAGCGTTCATAATAACCTTGATGGAATTTGCGATCGCGAAAGTGTTTCGACATTGGTACAACTCGGCGATAAATTAAGAACTCAAGGTTGGAAAACAATTGTGCGCTCAAAAAATCTGAATGAATATTCATCAATTTTCATAAGAGAAAAAAGCGGCAAACAAAATCTTTTGATCTTATCAATGAATAAAGAAGAATTTGCGATGGTAGAAGTTGAAGGAAATTTGTACCGTTTAATTAACGAAGCAGTAAAGGAAAGAAAACTTAATATGCATTTCGCAAATAATTAAATTTGAAAATTTATTTTTGATCTTTTAAAAAATAAAAGCCCGGAAGTTTTTTCCGGGCTTTCTCTTTTAAATTTATGATTTCAGATTTTAAGAATTTCATGTTTAGTTTTTAGAATTGCAAAATGAAAAAATAAAATCATTTTTTTTGAATTTTATCTAATAAGATCATCCATTGCATTTTTGAAATTTTCAAATTGAAAATTATAACCATAACTCAAAGTTCGTTCAGGAAAAACTTTAATTCCATCATTAACAGGAACCGAAGCATCGCCTAGAACAACATCGAAAATTAATTTCGGAATTTTTAACCACGCAGGTTTTTCGGTAATTTTGGAAAGAGTTTCAGTCAATTCTTTCATTCTTACCGGATTTGGAGCAACAGCGTTTATTGCGCCGCCAACATTTTCATTATCAAGCGCAAAGATAAAAAGATTTGCCGCATCGTTCAGATGAATCCATGAAACCCATTGCCTTCCATCACCAACAATTCCGCCCAGATAATTTTCATAAAAATCGAGAAGTTTTTTTAGTGCGCCTTCATCTTTATCAAGCACAACTCCAACTCTCACGCTTACTCTGCGAACGCCTGCTTTTTCAACTTCTGCGGCAGCAATTTCCCAATGCTCACAAACTTCGGAAAGAAATCCATTACCCGGTTTATCAGATTCGACAAATGCTTTCTCTTTTGATGGTCCGTAAAATCCTATTGCCGAAGCGCTTACAAAAACTTTCGGTTTTTCGTTTGACTGTAAAATTGCATTTGCAATATTTCTTGTTCCTTCAACTCTGCTTTTTTTAACTTTAGCTTTATATTCATCATCCCATAATTCACCGATCAAAGGAGTTCCCGCAAGATGAATCACTGCATCTTTTCCATCAATTGATTTTTGCCAATCGCCCGGTTCATAAGCATTCCACTCAACATAATGATGCGCGTTCGGTAAAATGCTTTTTGCTTTTTCTGCCGAGCGCGAAAAAATTGTAACTTCATCGCCGCGTGCAATTAATTTTTCCGCAATTATTTTTCCTATCGAGCCGGTTGCTCCTATTATGATTACTTTTTGTGACATACTGTTCCCTTTTTGAGAAAATTATTTCTATTTAATAAATCAACTTTCGGGAAAATTTCGCCGCAAAAAGTATTTCCCTTAAAAGTTATTGCTAAGTAATCTGATTTTGAAAAACAAACAATTTCAAAATCATTTTTGAAATAATTTCGCAATATTTCATTTATCATTTCCATATTATAAAAATGACTTTACTAAATCCTTAAAAGCTTCCAAAAATTTCTTTCAACAATTTTTCAAAAAACTTTCAACTAATCCTTACATTTTTTTTAATTTCAAAAAAAATATTTTGCAAAATAAATTTTCTTATTTATATTTGGTCTAAATAAAAACAATCTTATTTTATCATAAAGGAAAGGTCATGAAGAATATTTTACTTGCAGTAACTTTTGTTCTGATATATTCAATAAATGTTTTTGCTCAGGATGATTTTTTTGAACCGAAATCAACTTTGGGCGGTTATGGAGAACTACATTATAATTATTCAAAACCTGAAGGCGGAAACGGAAAAAAAGTTTTGGATTTTCATAGATTTGTTTTGTTTTTCGGTCACAGCTGGAATGAAAAATGGTCATTCAAATCAGAAGTTGAACTTGAACATAATTTCGTTTACGGACAGTTAGGCGAGCTTGAACTTGAGCAGGCGTATGTAAACTATCATCACGCAGAATGGTTCGGATTTCAGGCGGGTGTAATTTTACCTTCAGTCGGATTGCTTAATGAATATCACGAGCCGCCGCTGTTTTTAAGCGTTGAGCGTCCTGTTTATGCAAATGTTTTGATTCCCACAACCTGGTTTGGTAACGGCGCTGCAATTTATAGCAAACTCGGCGGATTTGATTTAAGATTTGCTGCAATGGAAGGTTTAAACTCTGATAAATTTTCCGCTAACGGAATCAGAAGCGCCCGCAGAAAAGGTTATTTGGCAAAAGCTGATAATCTTCTTTATAACTTCAGTGCAAATTATACAAATATTCCCGGATTATTGGCCGGTGCATCTTTTTCATACAATAAAGCCGATGGCGATTCAACTACAAATAAAATAAGCATTGCTGAATTCCATGCAAAATATGAAGCAAATAATATTTATTCTGCTTTTGAAATCGGAACAATCTCTTTTGAAAAAGGAAATGTTGAAAATTCACTTGGCTATTATTTTGATTTGGGTTACAATATCGGAAGTTTATTTAATACAAAAACCGAAATTATTCCCTGGTTCAGATACAGTGATATAAACACAGCTGCATTAACAAGAAACGGCGGAGATTCCGAAAAAGCAAATCACAATAAAGCATGGTTTTTAGGATTGACCGTAAAACCGATTCCGCAAGTAGTTTTCAAAACTGATTACAGCGTAAACACGCTTGAACTGAACAGCAGAAAAACAAATTACTTTAATATCGGTGTCGGTTATATGTTTTAATTTTTTGCGCTTCCGTAATCTTACTGGAGCGCAAACTTTTTTAACGGAGTTAATTTGAAAATTTTTTATCTTATAATAATTTCAATATCAATTTTAATTTTTGATCAGCAAAGAATTTTTGCAGAAGATCTGAAACAGAAAGCCGAAGAAATGATTTCTGCTGAACTCGGGAAAAATTCAAATTTGGAGTTTCAGAAATTTTCGATTCCGCAAAAAATAAAATCTAAAATTGAAAATTCGGTTAAGCAAAAATTCTTTAAAGATTTTGTTTATGTCTGGAAAGTAAAAAACAGCGGAAAACTAACTCATTATGCTGTTTTGGATAATGTTTACGGAAAATCTTTACCGATTACTTTTTTGGTTTTATTCGATCTAAACGGAAATATAATTTCAACTAGTATTGTAAAATACCGCGAACCTTATGGTGGCGGAGTTACAAACAAAAATTGGAATGAACAATTTTCAGGAAAAAATTCAGGATCTTCATATGAAATTGGAAAAGATATTTCGGGTATAAGTGGAGCAACAATTTCAGTGCGTTCTGTAACAAGTGGAATAAAAAAATTATCAATGCTCATAAAAGAAATTGAATCAGATTTATGAATATTTTTCTTTTTGAACTTGACGAAAAATTAAAAAAATTTCT
The DNA here is from genome assembly GCA_965365345.1 of uncultured Melioribacteraceae bacterium. Lineage (GTDB taxonomy): Bacteria > Bacteroidota > Ignavibacteria > Ignavibacteriales > SURF-24 > CBDUBH01. Next base: position 21,792 of record CBDUBH010000038.1, on the reverse strand, counting down.
GCTGACTTTTGTTATCGTTTTAACAATTGGAGTTTGCACCGGTTTGGTTTTTGTAAATCAAACAACAAATTTTTCACCGGATGATGCCGTTGAAAGATTTAACGGAAGTCAGCAAAATCAAGATGAACAGGATGATTTTGATGTTCAGGAAAATTATCCGAAATCATTACATGAAATGTTAATGACAACCCACAATCATATAATCGGTTTCAGTTTGATATTTTTTGCTATCGGAATAATTTTTTATTTCAACTCAATTGTAAAAGGATTTTGGAAATCTTTTTTAATGATAGAACCGTTAATTTCCGCGGTAATTTCATTTTCATCAATTTGGGGGATGAGATTTATTGATAAAAATTTCGTTTACATTACGGTAATTTCTGCAACGCTGATGTACATTTCTTATTTTATTATGGCATTTATAATTATTTATGAATTACTATTCAAAAAAGTTAAAGCGAAAAAATAACTCCGAAAGCCGCGTAATTTAAAAGAGTAAAATTATAAACTTCATCGTTATCTGCTCCACCTTCAAGAATTCTGTAACCGGCTTTAAATTTTAGATTTTCATTTAATGAATAAGTTAATGCAAAAAGAAAATCTTCTGCCCTGCCCTGCGGGGCAACAAGTCCATCACCTTCAACTAAAAATGAAATATTTTCTGTAAAATAAATTTCGGCAATTAAGTTTATAAGCGGAACAAATCCCGTATTTGTTTTGCTCGAAGAATTATTTTCGTCACTTAATGAAATTTCGGCATCGCGGATCTTTCCGGTTAATCCTAATCCCAATTTGAAATTTTCGTTATTGATAAATCCGTAATTATAAGTAATTCTATATGAATCAAATCTGTAATCACCTTCAATTTTTTCATTTGGATTAAAAATTTCATCAGTAAACCTTACAGCACTTTTAAATTCTCCGTTAGCATTTAATTTTAGCGGCGCGTACAATATACTTATCAAATGTTTACCGGAAAATTTATAACTCACTCGGGCTCTTAAAAATATTTTTGATTCAGTAGAAAGATCTTTCGAAAATGAAAATTCCGTTCCTTCATCGCCGGGAATTTTTACATCATTGTATCCGCTGAAAACTTTTCCGGATTCAATATCAAAATAAATTTGTGAATAAACAGAATCAATATTTGCAAAAGCCAATAATAAAAAAAACGAAATCTGAATTAATATTTTCATCTTATTCCTCAACTTTTCATTTTCAAGTGGAAAACTTTTTGAGTTTGCTTTAATAACATAATTTATAATTTAAATTAAAACATCAAAAATATTAGGAGTAAGGTAAGTATGAAAAAGTATGGAGTTTTATTTTTAACAATATTTGTAATGATAGCTTCAGCAAATTTATTTGCACAGACTGATACTTTGAATCAGAATCAAATGCAAACACAAGATCAAGAGCAAATGCAAAACCAAACGCAGGCGCAGGAAATTTCGCCAATGGATACTATGAATAAGATTGGCGGAGTTGTTGTTGATACTTCAAGCGCTGATGATCCGGAACAAGTTGCAAAAGATATGGCTGTTGAATTAATGCAGCGAATCAATTTAACAATGGAACAAACAACTGAAATCACTGAAATTCTTGAAGAGTATATTTCTGATGTTCGTGAAATTCATCAGAATAAAAATTTAGGAACAGAAAATGTAGATTCCGAAAAAGAATTGGAATACCGTGAAGAAGTTGCAGATGAAGAAGGAAATTTGACTGATAACAGAGAAGCAATTGAAACTGATGTTGATGCTTTAAGAGGAAATTTAGGAACAAATGAAGATCTTTCTGACCTGGATAGAGAAGCAAACAGCGAAATTGAAGATGTATTGGAAGAAGATCAGATTGATGCGTATATGTTCATCAAAAAAGATTGGTGGAACAATGTAAAGCAAAGAGTTTACGGTACAACCGGCGAAACTGAAGATTTTAATTCAACCACCGAAACCGGAACAGACATTGATGCACAAAATGAAGGCAATATTGATGATCAAAATCCCCAACAGCAAAATTTTGATGAAAATACAAATGAGGAATTAAACAAAACTGAAACTGATCTTGATGAATCTGACAGACTTGAAGGAAACGGTGATTGGGATATGAAACCGGAAAATCAGAATAATCAAAACAATACCGAAGAATATTCAGATCAAAATTCTGATGATCCAAACAATCAGGATGACACAAATAATCAATAGTTTTGAAAAATATTTTATTGTAAAAAAGGGAAACAATTTTTTGTTTCCTTTTTTTGTGCTTCAAATAAAACTTAAAATCCGGAAATCTTAATGCCTTGAATTTATTTATTCAATATTTCTTTTTGAATTATAACGGCAAAATTGAATTTGTTAGAAATTTATTGAATGAAATTTAAGGAGACGAATCATGTCGCAGAATGAAACTGGTAAGGGGAATTCAAAATTACAATCATCTGAAAATAATCCTGAAGTAACATCCGGAGCAAAAATTTCGTATTGGGTTGATTCGGTTGAGCCTATCAAATTTGAACAGCTAAAAGAAAATCTAACTACTGAAACAGTGATTGTGGGAGGCGGAATTTCAGGTTTAACTACAGCTTATCTTTTAACAAAAAAGGGACATAAAGTTGTTTTACTTGAAGATGGCAACATCGGAAGCGGCGAAACCGGAAGAACTACAGCGCACATTTCAAATGCTTTAGATGACAGATATTATGATATTGAAAAAATGTTCGGAGAAGAAGGAAGTAAACTTGCAGCCGAAAGTCATACTGCTGCAATTGAATTCATTGAAAAAATTTCAACAGATGAAAATATTGATTGCGATTTTGTAAAGGTAAACGGATTTTTATTTTTACATCCATCAGATTCAAAAGACAGTATTCAAAATGAATATGATGCAACACGCCGCGCTGAACTTGAAACTGAAATTGTAAATTCAATTCCCGGAATTCAAAATACTGAACCGCCTTATTTAAGATTTGCAAGCCAAGCACAATTTCATCCAATGAAATATTTAGCCGGACTTTGTAAAGCGATAATTCAGGATGGTGGAAAAATTTACACATCTTCACATGTTAAAGAATTTGATAAAACGAAAGTAACTTTGACAAACGGATATACTGTAAATGCAAATCACATTGTAGTTGCAACAAACAGTCCAATAAATGATAAAGTAAAAATGCACACAAAGCAGGCACCTTACAGATCTTATGTGATCGGCGCAAAAGTTAAAAAAAATCAACTGCCTTATGCACTTTGGTGGGATTCGGGAGATTATAATTCTGAATGGCCCACTTATCCATATCATTATGCAAGATTGCAAAAATTTGATAATGAGTTTGATCTTTTAATTGTCGGAGGCGAAGATCATAAAACAGGTCAGCAGATGGAAGAAAATATTCCTGAAGATCAGCGATTTGAAAATCTTATAAACTGGACAAAAGAAAAATTTCCTATGGTGGAAGATGTAATTTATAAATGGTCAGGTCAGGTTATGGAACCTGCAGATGCGTTAGGTTACGCAGGAAGAAATCCCGGTGATGAAAATATTTACATTGCTACCGGAGATTCAGGTAACGGAATTACACACGGAACAATTTCAGGAATTATAATTTCATCTTTAATAATGAATTTGGAAAATCGCTGGTATGAAATTTACGCCCCATCCAGAAAGCCCAAATCTTCTACTTCTTTAAAAGATTTTTTGGTTGAACAAGGAAATGTTGCGAAAAAATTTGTTGAATATCTAACTCCCGGAGATATTGATTCTGTAAAAGATCTAACTAACGGACAAGGAGCAATTATTCGCGATGGATTGACCAAAGCCGCTGTTTACAGGGATGATGAAGGAAAGCTTCACGCTTATACGGCAATTTGTCCGCATATGAAATGTATTTTGGAATGGAACGAAACCGAAAAATCTTTTGATTGCCCGTGTCACGGTTCACGCTTTAATTCTTACGGAAAAGTTATAAACGGTCCTGCCCAAACAGATCTTGAACAAGTTGGAATTCCGGAAGAATAATCTATATCAATATGAAGAAATCAATAAATATTTTAATTTTATTTGCTGCACTTTTTCTTATTTCTGGATGTTATTTTTTAAGCGGATCCGATGGCGGAGGCGAAACCGATTGGAAGCCTCCGCGCAAATTAAATCCCGATGATGTTGCTCTGCCAAAAGGATATGCAATTGAAATAATTGCCAGAGGATTAACATTTCCAACTGATTTAACTTTTGATGATGAAGAGAATATTTTCGTTATTGAAGCCGGGTATTCATATGGCGAAGTTTTTACAAAACCTAAATTGATCAAAATTGATTCTGAAGGAAAAACTTCTGTTGTGTTTGAAGGTGAAAATAACGGTCCATGGACGAGCGTAGATTTTTACAAAAGTAATTTTTACATAAGCGAAGGAGGAACATTAAAAGGCGGCAGAATTATTCGAATTGACAAAAATGGAAAAGCAGAAATTTTGATTGACAGTTTGCCGAGTTTAGGTGATCATCATACAAATGGTGTTATTATTGGTCCCGATGAAAAAATTTATTTCGGAATCGGAACTGCAACAAATTCCGGAGTAGTTGGAGTTGATAATTTTGATTTCGGCTGGCTTAAAAGAAATCCTCAATTTTATGATATTCCCTGTAATGATGTTAAACTTTCAGGTAAGAATTTTAAATCAGAAAATCCTTTAAAAGATGATGGTAAAGTTGAAACCGGAGCATTTTCATCTTTCGGGAAAAAAACTTCACAAAATGAAATCATCAAAGGAAAAATTCCATGCTCCGGAGCAATTTTAAGATCTTCACTAAACGGTGAAAATTTAGAATTAGTTGCATGGGGATTCAGAAATCCTTTCGGAATTTCATTTAATAATAATGATGAATTATTTGTGACCGATAACGGATTTGACGAAAGAGGAAGCCGCCCTGTTTGGGGAACCGGAGATCTTTTCTGGAAAATTGAAAATGGTTTATGGTACGGCTGGCCGGATTTTTCAGGAGATCATAAATTACATGATGTTGATCAACTTCTTGCTGAACATCCTAATCAACCGCCAAAACCTGTGGCAAAATTGGGAGTTCATTCATCTTCAAACGGATTTGATTTCTCAAATAATAATGAATTCGGCTATTTAGATCAGGCTTTTATCGCTCAATTCGGCGATCAAGCTCCTACTGTAGGAAAAGTTTTGAGTCCTGTTGGATTTAAAGTTATTCGCGTTGATACAAAAAACGGAAACATTTATGATTTTGCCGTAAATAAAGGAAAAACGAATGCTCCTGCTTCTTATTCAGGCTCCGGCGGATTAGAAAGACCTGTTGCCGTAAAATTTTCACCAGACGGAAAATCACTTTACATTGTCGATTTCGGAATAATGCAAATGAGTGATAAAGGGCCAATGCCCAAATCTGAAACCGGAGTAATTTGGAAGGTTACGAAAAATGTTTCTGATTAAAAAAATATTGCTTCCAGTATTTCTTATTGTACTTATCGGTTGCGGCAGTGCAAGAAGATCTGAACCTGTAAAAGGCCAGTTAGAAAATGTTAATGAAAGGATTTTGGCAGGTGAAAAAGTTTTTAATAAACATTGTCATAGTTGCCATCCCCGAGGAGAGACAGGTGTGGGTCCGGCAATAAATAATAAACCATTGCCGGGGTTTATGATAAAATTTCAAGTGAGGAATGGTATTGGTAAAATGCCTTCTTTTGGAGATGATAAAATCTCAAAAGAAGAATTAGACAATTTAATAAAATATATTTCTGCTTTGAAAAATAATAAATAGTTTTGAGAAAGTTAAGGAGGAAAAATGAGAGCGGTTGTTTATCACGGAATTCACGATTTCAGAGTTGATAATGTTCCTGATCCGATTATAAAAGATCAAACAGATGTGATCATTAAAATTACATCGACAGCAATCTGTGGATCAGATCTTCATCTTTATAACGGCTACATTCCAACTATGCAGGAAGGCGATATTCTGGGTCATGAATTTATGGGCGAAGTTGTAGAAATCGGAAGTGCGGTAACAAAACTTAAAAAAGGCGATCGAATTGTTGTTCCTTTTACAATTTCATGCGGAACTTGTCATTATTGCAAAAAAGAATTGTATTCACTATGCGATACAAGCAATCCAAATAAAAAAATGATGGAAGAAGCTTACGGATACGGCACCGCAGGAATTTACGGTTATTCTCACATGTACGGCGGATTTGCCGGCGGGCAAGCTGAATATGCAAGAGTTCCTTTTGCTGATGTTGATTCTTTAATAATTCCCGAAAGTCTGCCTGATGAAAAGGTTCTTTTTCTAACTGATATTTTTCCAACAGGATATATGGCTGCCGAAAATTGTAATATAAAACCCGGTGATACAATTGCAGTCTGGGGATGCGGCCCTGTCGGTCAATTTACAATCAGAAGTTGTTTTTTGCTTGGAGCAGATAGAGTGATTGCAATTGACAGAATCCCCGAGCGGCTTGCAATGGCTAAGTCAATCGGCAATGTTGATGTAATCAATTACGAAGAAGTTGAAAGCGTTCCTGATACGATCAAAGAGCTTACTCATGGCAAAGGACCCGAAGCAGTAATTGATGCTGTTGGTTTGGAAGCTCACGGAAGCGGTTTTGCCGGTGCATACGATAAAGCAAAACAATTATTAAAAATGGAAACCGATAGACCAACCGCATTGCGTGAGATCATACAATCTTGCGGTAAAGGGGGATATGTTTCAATACCCGGAGTTTACGGCGGAGTAGTTGATAAATTTCCTATTGGCGTTGCTTTTGCAAAAGGATTAACAATGAAAATGGGACAAACTCACGTTCAAAAATATATGAATAAATTGCTTGGAAAAATTGAAGCCGGCGAAATTGATCCTTCTTTTGTAATTACTCACCGCATGAATTTAAATGATGCACCGCACGGATATGAAATTTTCAGGGATAAAGAAGACAAATGTATTAAAATAGTAATGAATCCATAAATAAAGGAGAATCTTATGGGAAGGAATAAAGATCTGGATAATAATGATAAATGGGATTACAGCAAAGAAAATGATTTAGGACGCGGTAGTGCCGGCAGTGATAACGAAGCAACCGGTTATAACGTAAAAAAAGATCCTAAAAAAACAAGCGCCAAAAGAGGCGGAAGCGGATTGGAAGAATACACAAAAGATAATCCCAATTTCAGCGAAGAAGATAAAAATGTTAAAAATAAAGATAACGAAAGTTAAAGGCTGATTTATGTTGTGGACGATCATTATTATTTTATTAGCTGTAGCAATTATTGTTATTGCTTCATTTATTGCCGTTAAAGCGATCAATAAAAATAAGGATTCAGATAAAATGACAAAGGGATAGCTTTTGCTATCCCATATTTATTGGAAAGATCTATAAACTGCGTTTTAAAATGTGCAATCCTTTTTCAAGTAAATTTCCATCTGGAACTTCACCATTCGGTGACATTTTATCAACTAAATTCGGCAAAATTTCGGAAAGTTTAGTTGTAACGGTTTCTTTAGGCATATCTGCTTCTTTAGCAATTTCAAAAATATTATCCCTTCCAAATCCTTTTTCAAGATCATCAGGAGTAACATCTTTATTCGGACCTTGGCTTATCCAAGATGAAATTACATCTCCCATTCCGTTTTTCTGAAAAGTGCTAATTAGTCCTCCCATTCCTCCCATTTTACCCATTATAAATTGCAATGCAACTGTTACGAGCTTTGAATTTTTACCATCACCACCCAAACGTTTCCTGCAATTCCGGCAACATCATCAAGCAATCCCATTTTTCCTCCTTATTAAAATTAAAAATTAGTTTTCCATTGAATTACGGTTTTTATATCATCTTCTCCTTTTAATTTAAAAGCATCTTCAAAATTATTGATATCAACTTTTCCCGTTATAAGCGAGGCAATATCTTCCCCCCATTTTTCTTTAAAAAGAATAATATCATCAACTGCTTTTTTAAAGTGATGAATACTTGCATTAACACTTCCAACAATAACTTGATTTTTCAAAACCATTTGTTTTATTAAAGCTCCGCCGTCAATTTTAATCGTTTTTCCTACTTCAGGAATTCCGGTAACCATATAAATTCCGTTTGCACCTAAAGTATCAATTAATTGAAATTCAAGTTTAGCTACTCCGGCAGCTTCAAAAACAAAATCCATTTCACCAATTTCCACATCTATTTGTAACACTGCTTTTTGTAACCCATTTATGTATTTTCCGCCGATTTTTTTCAGCATTACCGGACGTTTGGAATTTTCATTAATTATATCCAATCCAAAAACTTCTGCTCCTCTTAATTTAAATGCGAAAGCGGCTAAAAGACCAACAGCACCAACTCCGCCGATTAAAACCTTTTTATTTTTTAGCCATGCTGAATCTTTAATGCCGGGCAATCTTGTGGATTGAATTTTTAATGCTTCATCAATTGATTTTTCAATAACCGAAAGCGGTTCAGTTAGAACAGCAAATTCCTTAATGTCAGCCGGAATATTTACAAAGTTTTTTTCATCATCAATCACAAATTCACTTTGAAATCCATCATTTTCTTTTATTCCTCTTTCTGTGTATTTTCCGGTTTCACACATATCACTTCTGTTTAATAAACAAGGCTTACAAACTCCGCATCCTCTTCGAACTGTCAAAACTCCGTAATCGCCAACCTTTGTTTCGTTTACATTTTTACCAACTGCAACAATTTTGCCGAACATTTCATGGCCAATTATTATTTCATTTTTACCTTTTGGAAAATCAACCCTACCACCTTTTATCATTTCAATATCAGTACCGCAAATTCCAACTTCTATAATTTCCACTTTAATTTGATTTGAATCTTGAATTTCAGGTTCTGCAATTTCTTTTATTTGAAGCTGATGATTTTCTTTATTTAGGATTAATGCCTTCATTATTAAGAGATATTTCCTTTTTCCTGTTCTTTTTCTTCCATTAAACTTTTATTTAAATGCAGAGCAGTTGCTATCAATCCCAAATGTGTAAATGCTTGCGGATAATTTCCTAAATGTTCACCTTGAAATCCTAATTGTTCGGCATAAAGACCGAGATGATTTGCATATCCGATCATCTTTTCAAAAAAGAATCGGGCTTTTTCAATTTGTCCCGACCGTGAAAGGCATTCAATATACCAAAATGTGCACATTGAAAAAGTACCTTCATTGCTTTTCATTCCATCATAAGCTGCCTCATCATGACGGTAACGGTAAACCAAAGAATCCGAAACTAACTTCTCTTCAATCAACTTCATTGTAGAAAGCCATAATGGATCTTTAGCACTGATAAATCTCATGATCGGCATAAATAGCGCCGCAGCATCAACAGTTTTTGCACCTTTATATTGAACAAACGCTTGCAATTCTTCATCCCAAAAATCATCAAAAATTGATTTGAATATTTTATTTCGTTCTTCGATCCAGCAAGGCGGAAGCGGAAGCGATCTTAATTCAGTAATCTTAATAGCTCTATCCAATGCAACCCAGCACATCAGTCTTGAATACAGAAATTCTTTTTTGCCGCCGCGTACTTCCCAAATTCCCTCATCTTTTTGCCACCAGTTTTTACAAAGCCAATTCATTTGTTCAACTAATTCATTCCAAAATCCAATTGAAATCGGCTCAACGTGTTTATTGTAAAGATAAACAGCATCCATAAGCTCGCCATAAATATCAAGTTGAATTTGATCTTTAGCATTATTCCCGATGCGCACCGGTTTTGATTTTCTGTAACCTTCAAAATGTTCAAGTTCAATTTCATCGCACACATTTTCACCTTCAACGGTGTACATCAAACTTAAATTTCCCGCATTACCTAAATCCTGACATTCCTTTTCGATCCATTTCATGAAGGCCGTGGCTTCATTTGTATATCCGAGTTTTATGAGTGAATAAATTGAAAAAGAAGCATCGCGTATCCATGTATATCTATAATCCCAATTCCTTTCACCACCGAGCGCTTCAGGTAAACTGAAAGTCGGTGAAGCCACCATTGAACCATATTTGAATGATGTCAACAATTTCAAAACGAGAGCCGAGCGGTTTACAATTTCACGCCATCTCCCTGTATAATTTGATACTTCACTCCAATCTTTCCAATATTTAATTGTTTTATGAAGATTCTCGGTTACGAATTTATTTGAATCGCCGATCTTTGGAATTTGCTTATCATACAATTCCAAAATAAAATCAATCATATCGCCCTGCTTAATTTCAAATTCAGCAAATCCATCGCCATTAATTATTTTTATTTCGGCGTCGCTGTACAATCTTAAAGTAGTACCATCATCACCCAAACTTTTAAAAATAATTTCTTTTGAATTAACAATTTCTACAGAATGTTTTGAACGCGCGTAATTAAATCTGGGACAAAATTCCATTTTATATTTTGTTCTTCCCATGACCGAGGTTACTCTGCGGATCAAAACATTTCCTTCAAACATTTCTTCGGCAGGCATGAAATCAGTAATTTCGCCAATTCCATCAGATGAAAGAAATCTTGTAAGCAGGACATTTGTTTCAGGAATGTAGAGCTGTTTAAATTTTACATCTTCAAGATCAGGTGAAATTTTGAAATAGCCGCCTTTATCGGTATCCAGGAGTGCCGCAAATACCGTGGGCGAATCAAATCTCGGGAAACACAAAAAATCAATTGAGCCGTTCAATCCTATCAAAGCAACTGTATTCAGATCACCAATCACTCCGTAGTTTTCAATCGGCTGGTATTTTATATTGCTATCCTTATGTTCCAAATTTTTCTCCGGATTTTTTCTCAATTAAAATTGCACGGGCAGGCGCACCTTCACCCAATATTTTCAGGGGTAAACATAAAAGTTCATATTCACCTTGTTTTGTTTTTCCTAAATATAAACCTTCAATAATCGCAATATTATTTCCAAGTAATATTTGATGAACCGCCTTGCCTTTTCCTTTTTCCGCAATTGAAAGATAATCGATCCCGACACATTTAATTTTTTGGTTTGATAAAAATTCCGCAGCTTCCGGAGTAAGATAAACAAAATCATTTTTGAATTTTTCTTTGTACCACTCTGAATTTGAATTTTGAGTTTTAAAAAGAACTATATCCCCTGCTTCAATTTTAAAGTTTATAATTTCCTCTAAAGAAATTTCCTTTTCATTTTTGATCTGGATAACTTTTGCTTTTCCGTTGAAAATTGATAGGTCATATTCAGAAATGATTTTACCGTTTTCAATAAAATGAAGCGGAGCATCAACGTGAGTGCCTGTATGCAGACTCATTTTAATTGCGTTTACATTTGATGAACCGCCTTCCGAAATTTTTTTTATTGAGATAAATTCAATTTCCGGTTCGCTTGGCCAATGCGGAGTTTTTTCACTTATCAGAACGCTGATATCAATATAATTCATATTTTACTTTGTGTTATTAATTTAAGAAATGATTAAAAGCCAATAAAATCAAGGCAATTTGAAAAATTGAAAAGTTATTGAGAAAGATTTAAATATGATCAAGAAAAGGATATATGAATTGAGAATTATTAAATTAAAATAAATTTCAAAATATTATTTTATTATTGATTGAAAAATTTGATATTTTTTTTATTGAAAAATTTGATATTTTTTATTGAATGACAATTCAATTAAAGCGAATAATTATTTCTGAAATTTTCAATTAATTATTCAATAAAATATTTTCTGCATCAATCAAATTTGAAATAATAAAATCAGCTTTTACACTTTCATTTTCTTCTTTCCAGCTTCTGCCTTTTAGCCAGATAGTTTTGCATCCTATTGATTTTGCAGGCTCAATATCGCGTTCGTATGAATCTCCAATTACAAAACATTCAGCCGGAGTTAAATTAAATTTTTTAATAGCAAGCGAAAATATTTCCGGGTCCGGTTTCCAAATATTTACTATACTTGAATCAATTGTTTCATCAAAAATTTCTAAAATCTTTACTTCATTTAAAACTGAATTTAAATTTCCGTGATAGTTTGAAACGATCGCCAGTTTATATTTTTCTTTTAATTTTTTCAATAAAGGAATTGCGTTTTGTACTGATTTTATTACTTCATCGTAACAAATTTTTGCCGCTGCTTGCGAAATTTCTTCTGAATTTATTTTTGCATATACTTCATAATTATCTTTAAGAAAGTTTATCTGCATCGAAATTTGTTTGTGAATTGTTTTGAAAAGATCATAACTGTGATCAATAAATTTATCCATTTTATTTGTGGCAAATCCGTAAGACGCACTGAATTTTTCTTTCGGAATAAATAAATTCAACGATTCATAAGCATCGCGAAATTTTTCACTCCAGTGAACTCCGTTTGTATCAATTGTTCCGCCGTAATCGAATAAAACTGCTTTCATAATTTTTTCAACTCATTAATTTCTTTTAAAGATTTGCCGCCAAAAATTTTACTGTTCAATTGTACTAAAATTAACCCGATAAATATCCAGAAAAACTCACGGATCCTATTTATCAATGCAACATATATTCCAATTCCGGATTGAGCCATGAAATTTTCCATTATTAAATATAAGCCGCCTTCTTTAACGCCCATTGCGTAAGGCATGAAAAAGAAAAGGTTTGCAATTAAAGTGATGATTGCATAAACGTAGATCGCTTCGAAAAAATTTATGTTTATGCCGATACTTTTTAAGATAATTAAAAATTCAATTGAAGCCATTAATCTTGCCAGAAGTTCTGTCATCAATACAGAAAAGAAAATTCCGGGTCTGTCATTATAAAGTTCTTTAATAAATGAATCCGCTTCAACAAATTTTTGCCGTTTGCTTCGAATTCTTTTTTCTATGAATTTAAATTTCGTGATTTTATTGAATAATGGTTCAATAAATCCATTCTTGTGATTTTTGATCAGAAGAAATATCAATAAAATCAGTACCGCAAAAATGGAAAGTAAAATTATTTTAAATTTGGAATTTAATTCAACCGTAAAAACAATGATCAAAATTGCAAAAGTCCAAAGTAAAAAATGGGAAAGCCATTGCATCATTTTGTAAAGAATTATTTTTGATACCGCAAAACTTGTACTGAAATATTTGCTCAGTTCCATTACCCTGTACGGCTCGCCGCCCATATTTCCCAATGGTGTAACAATGTTAAGCGCGCTTCCACCCAATGTTATGAAGTATAAAAAAATTATTTTGATCGCTCTGCGCTGCTTTCCTAGTATTAAATAAAGTGACAGCGAATTTAGAAAATAAACAACTCCCCAAACTGCAAAAACAAGCAATATGCTCCAGCCGGTTTTTTGAATGTTCGCAATTATATTTGATACGCCGAATTTATAAATAAGAAATACAAAGATTGAAACGCCAACAAGCAATGAAATAAATCTTATTTTCTTTTCGTAGTTTTTCATTTGATTTACATTGCCGCAGCGTTCACATTCTGATCTTCTTTTTGAAGTTCCGCAAAAATTCTTCTGCTTGTTTTTTCCTGATCGAAATAGACATAAATTGCAAGCGCATTTAAAACAAAAATTTCAAAAAGAAAGAAGATGTAAAAATTTTGAAAGATGAGAGCAATAAATAATGCTATCATTCTTGTGTTGGTTGTTAAAATATTGTAATATTTTACGTTCGGTTTGCTTAATTTTCTGTAAAGCGGACTCAAATATTCCGGCAAAACTCCGCCGAAAAATTTGTCAATATAAACTTTCAATTTATGCGAGCTTCTTAAAATAACTTCCTGCTCAACAGTGTAATTTAAGTAAACACGCATCAAAAATTTTTCAGCGAAATTATTTTTCCAACTTATTTTATCGTATTGGACTTTAATTTGTTCGGCAGTTTCAAGTTCGCCTTTTGTTGGTGAAATTACAAATCGCAGATATAAATTTCTGTAATAATCTGCAAGCGCACTTTGAATTGAATGACTTGCGCCCGCAAGAGCAGCGATAAGCCAGATCCACCATGATGCGGTTCCATCCATCATCATTCTTACGCAAAGATGAATATAAATGCTTACAAAAATTACATTAGTTCCGAAACCATCTAAAATTCTTCCTATCTTTGACATATTATTTGTCATTCGCGCAAGCTGCCCGTCGGTTGAATCAAGCGCTTGAGAAAGCATCAAAAAGAAAATTCCAAGCGCGATCAAATAAGGATTTTTATAGAAATAAAGATGACCGGCAACTGTTCCGAAAATTGTTCCGATTATTGTAATTTGATTTGGCGTGAGTCCGATTTTTTTTGAGGCAAGCGCCATTGCGTAGCCCCAAGGCCTGTATAAAATTATATCAAGTTTTTCTTCGGTTTCCTGTGATTTGTAAGTTTTTTGAATATTAGAAACGCCTGAATCATGCATATAATTTCCGAAATTATTATTAATTCATATAAGAAAAATTTTTATTTTGCCGTGCAGCATTTTCCAAAGACTTTTCTTTTGCCCGAAAATTCTTTTCCTTTTTTGTAAATCACTTTCGCAATTTGCAAACTTGCTTCATCTCTTATCGGCGCAAAACTCGGCCAATCATTCAAGTCAATAAAAATTATTTCGCCCTGCTTTGTAATTACGGCATCGCCGCCGTAAACATAAAGTCCCAACGCAGAAGCAGCACGTTTTGCTTCGCGTTTTAATTTTTCGGTATCGAATTTCGTATCATACAATTTTTCGCTGTAATACCAATGAAATAAATTACTTCCGCGAACTGCATAAAATTTGATCGTATCGCCTTCGATATGTTCTTGCAGCATAAGATTTGGGATTTTACGATCGGTAAATTCTTTAAAAGCCGCAGTAATTTCATTTTCATTTTTACTCACGGCAAAAACATCTTTTCTTTCAATCGAATGAATATCGCTTCGTTTAACCCAAAGTTTTTCACTTTCAAAATTTGCAAGATGTCCGTTAACACCAATGGCAGTTTCAATTAAAACGCTCTTCGGGTAAGCCAGATTATATTTTTGAAACAATTCAAGAAGATTGTAACGATAGCAATTTACAACGCTTTGCGGTGAATTAATTATAAGTTTATCTTTAGAATATTTCATTAATTCCGAAATGCCGGCAGCGCCTCTAACCATAGAAAAAATCACGTTCTGTTCAATGCTGATTTTCCCGAGATCATCCTCGCTGTAAATTTCAACATCAGCTCCGAAATTTCTTAAATGATCGGCAGTTTTGGAAATTATTAAATGATCATTTACTTCGTGCGTTGGCGAATAAATTTTACTGCGAGTAATTCCGGCAAATTTTAATTTCATTAAATCCTCAAGAATTTAAGATTGACTTATTAATATTCAAAAAAAACCGCGCATCTTCAATATTAAATTGAAATTTTATTTTGATGACCGGCTAAAAAATCTTCGGCTGTTTTGATGTCGCTTAAATGATCAACATCAACAATTTTTGAAAATTCAAATGCTTTTAATTTATATCCGCTTGAAAGCAGCAAACGGAAATAATTACGCAAATGATTCATATTATTTGAAACTGCATTTCCGATTTCATCAAATATTTTTGATGAGAAAAAATACAATCCACCGGTAACAAAACTTCCTTCGCACTTAACATCGCTGAACTTTTTGATCTGCAGATTTTCATCGACTTCAACAAATAAAGGTTTTTCATCATCAACAAAAGAAGTTACGGCAAGAACTCCGTCAAACTCATCCTGTTTGACCGAATAACTGAAAAATTTATTAAATTCATCTTCAATAAAAACAGAATCCGCTGTTGCCAAACAAAAATGATTATCTTTTATCATTGGAGCGAGCTCCATAAAACTGTGGAGTGAACTCGGAGTTGATTTTATTATTAGTTCGATTTCGCACCCGAAATCATTTGATAAAAGAAATTCTTTTAGATCCGGCGATTCTTCATTTATAATACAGTTAACTTTTATAACTCCGTTTTTTACAGCGCTTGAAATCAATCTTTTTATCAAAGGAATATTTTGAATTTTCACAAGAGGTTTGCTTATGTTAATTCCCTCTTCCTTCAAACGGCTTCCGGTTCCCGCTGCAATAATTGCCAATTCCATTTATTCAACTCTTTTTCTGTTAGTAAAATAAATATAATTTAAATATAGAATAAAAACAGCTTTTAAGAATTTTAGGATGAGTAAATTTAAGAATATAAAAAGATTTTTTCGATAGAGTTGAAATAAGAATTTAGAATTGTTTTTTGTAAAGACGTAGCATGCTACGTCCCTACAAATTATTCCTCTAATCTTTCTAATCTTTTAATCTTTTAAATAATTCTTTATTGACAATATTGATTTTATTCATTACAAATAAATTTATAACAATTATTCGATTTAATTATGGATGAAAATATTTTTGATGTAATAATTATAGGCGGCGGATCAGCAGGATTAAGCGCAGCTTTGGTTTTGGGAAGATGTCGCAGAAAAGTTTTGATTTGTGATGAAGGAAAACCACGAAACAGATTTGCCCAGCAAATGCATGGCTATTTAAGCCGCGATGGAATCAATCCTTTGGAATTTTTACAATTAGGCTTAAAAGATTTGGAAAAATATGGCATCAAAAAAGAACACGCAATTGTAAAATCCATAAAAAAATATGAATTCAAATTTGAAATAATTACCGAAAACGGTCGAAGTTTTTTCGCAAAAAAAATTCTGCTTGCAACAGGAAAAGTTGATAGAGTGCCTGATATTCCGGGCTTTCAGGAAATGTACGGAAAAACAATTCATCACTGTCCGTATTGCGATGGCTACGAAGAGCGCGATAAAATTATTGCTGTTTACGCGAGAGGAAAAGCCGCGTTTGCACTTTCACGTTCAATGAAAACCTGGTCAGGTAATGTTATCCTTTGCACCGATGGAAATCCAAGATTAAAAAAAGATCAAATTGAAAAACTGGAAAAACATAACATCAAAATTTATTCAGATAAAATTAGAAATGTTGAAGGCAAGGATGGTAAATTGGAAAGAATAAATTTTGCAAACGGAAATTTTGTTGAATGTGATACAATATTTTTTAGCACCGGACAAAAAGTTAAAGCACATTTTGCGCAAGATTTCGGGTGTAATGTAAACAAAAAAGGTTTGATTATAACGGATAAAAATCAAAGTACAAATGTAAAAGGAATTTTTGCCGCAGGTGATGCAACTTTGGATATGAATTTTGTTATTGTTGCAGCAGCCGAAGGCACAAAAGCCGGTGCATCAATCAATATGGAATTACAGGAAGAAGAATTTAAAGCAATTGAAAATGGTGAATAGATAAATTCATTTTTAATGAACTTTTCTCCTGAAATTATTTCATGATTTTTAATACCCGATTTCGATTTTTATTAAGTAAAACATCCGTAATAAACTTTAGAAATTCTTTAAGAGAATTGTAAATTCAATGGATTTCAATTTGGAAAAATCATTTTTAAGATTGTTCACTATTTTGATTATTATTACAATTATTTCCGGATGTGATATTCCAAAAGATCCGAATAAAACCTATCAAAATGTTTTGATTCACAAGCAATTCCGGGTTGGTGTAATTGATAATCCGCCATGGATCGAATTTAATAACGGAAATCCAACAGGAATTGAAGCCGGAATTTTAATAAATTTTGCAAAATCTCTTAATGTAAAAATTGTGTGGAAAAAAGGGAACGAACACAATTTAATGCAAATGTTAAAAGAAAATCAAATTGAAATTGTTGCCGGCGGGTTGGATAAAAAATCTCCCTACGCCAAAGAAGCAGGATTTACAAAAACATTCTTTTTCGCTAATGTTTACGCGGGTTTCCCGGAAAATTTTGAAATTAAAAATGATCTTGAAAATTTGACCGTTGCCGCAAAACAAACCGGTCCCGCGTTTTTTATTTTGCAAAAAGAAAAAGCAAAGGTAAAAAAAGTAAACGAATTTAATGAACACAACGGAATTGTTGCCGGATATGATTGGGAATTAATAAAAGCCGGTTACAAATTAGGGAATAAAAAATTAGCAACTTTTCAACATGTTTTTGCAGTTCCTCAAGGCGAAAACAAATGGCTTACCGAATTTGAAAATTTTTTAGAATCAAAAAAAGATGAAATTATTGAACAAATTTATAACGATAAAAAAAATTAGAAAAAATAAGAATGAATATTTTCGATAAGTTCGAATTCCCTAAAGATAAAAAGAAAATTTACGACCGCGCAAAATTGCTGGAAACTTTTACGATATTTTATTTCTTATCCGTAATAATTTTAATGTATTTGGTTATGGGCTCATCGCAAGCAATGAAATCAGCGTGGATTGAAGATATCCTTGCATTAATTCCGCCGATCGTATTTTTAATTTCATCCAAGGTCATTTCAAAACATGCCGATAATGAACATCAATACGGATATCACAGAGTTACAACAATTGCATCATTAACCGGTTCGGTCGCGCTTTTTGCTATGGGTTTGTTCTTATTTTACGATGGCGTAGTTGTTTTGGTGAAACAGGAACATCCCACAATCGGCACAATAAAAATTTTCGGTGAAAATATTTGGCAAGGCTGGGCTATGATTTCAGTCTTAATCTACGGTGCAATTCCGCCGGTGATTTTAGGACGCATGAAAATTCCGCTTGCAAAGAAACTTCACGATAAAGTTCTTCATACTGATGCTGATATGAACAAAGCGGATTGGCTTACCGCAGGCGCTGCAATAATCGGAATTTTAGGAATAGGATTTGGATTTTGGTGGGCAGATGCAATTGCAGCGATCATAATTTCAATTGATGTTTTTCATGACGGATTTTCAAACATGAAAACCGCAATTATGGATCTTATGGATAGAATTCCTAAAACAGTAGACCGTTCTGAAACAGAATCCTCAATTTTCAAAGCAAAGGAAATACTTAACAATTTGGATTGGATCGAAAAATCTGAAATAAGATTGCGTGAAAACGGACATGTATTTTTCGGTGAGGTATTTTTTATTCCCAGAACTTTTGATAAAAATCTTCCGAAAAAAATTAGAGATGCTCAAGATCTGCTGAATCAAATTGATTGGAAATTTTACGATATTCAATTTGTAATTGTAGATGAAATTCCGGATTCAATTACAAAAAAGATCTTTTCGCAAAGTATGAATTCGAAAAAATAATTTCAAAAAAATAACTTCGAAAAAATAGGATCAAAATTTTCAAAAGTACAATTAACAATGCTCAATTTTTGAAATAAGATTTTGAACATTGTTAATCATACTTTTTCGATCAAACTTATTTATTAAATTTTTTGAAAATCAATAACTGAAAGTTTCGCCTTCAAAAACTTCTTCATCATTATAAACTTTTGCTTTTGCCGGTGAACTTGCATTTGATTTGCTTTTATCTTCCAATTTATAAACTTCCTCTCTCGGGATAATATAATTTTTGCCGACAAGCTCAACATTCGGGATTATATGCAGCCAAATGTACAAATTTATTTGTCCCACGCTTTTGCTTAGGAATTCTGCAGCTTCTTCAACACTAAAATATTTTTCTGATTTTTTGATGAACATAAAAACCTCACCGATTAAAATGTTTGAACAACTTTATAATTTTGATTTGACATTCTGAATTTTCTGGAAACATAAAAGATCATAACTGCGATCAAATAACTTACTATGTACTCAGTCAGATCGTAATTTTTTAAATCATAAGTATTAAAAAGAAAAATCTTTTTGTGCATCATTGCAAATTCATTAATGCCTTTTAGACTAAGAACATTAGCCAATTTCAAAAAATAACCCGATGCAATAAAAAGGAATGTATTAATAGTTATCCACGAATAAAAAACTATTCTATTATGCAAAACTATTCTTAGCATTTTCTTCCTTTCAATTTTTCTAAAATATTAGTTTCAATTTTAGTGCCATTTATTTTTATGCAAAATATATTCTGATTTACGCGCAAATTTGACCTATTTCAAGATTTCAAATTTCAAAATTATTTTAATAAAAGATTTTTGAAAATCTTACCTGCAAATATTACCTAAAGATTTTTTATTGAATAACGATAATTGAAAAAGAAAGGATGTTGAAAAAAATGCTTTTTGTGGAACAATTTCCGGTAATCTTAGTTTTAAATAGTTGAGGTAACATTATGAAATATTTTTTAATGATGATTTTCATTTTTCCGTTTGCGTTGAATTTATTTGCACAGGATATAAAAATTTTTGGAGAAGCAAAGCCGAGCGCAATTCTGATAGGCAAAGCAGATTCTGCAGTAAGTGTAATTTTTAACACAAAGCAAATTCAAATTGATGAAAATGGAGTTTTTGTTTTTGGATTTGACCGTGATGATTCAGGAAAATTTGAACTTGCAGTAAATTTTAATAACGGAAAAAGCGAAACAATATTTTTTGATATTGCAAAACGCGATTATAAAGTTCAGCATATTAAACAAATGGCTCAAAAATATGTAACTCCGCCAAAAGAAGTTACTGAAAGAATTGAGCGCGAAAGTAAAATTATGAAATCTGCGCGAGCTTCTGTTGGCGAAATCGATTCGGCATATTTTTCAACAGGATTTTCCAAACCGGTAAAAAAAGCTAGATTGACAAGTGTTTTTGGCAGCCAAAGAATTTTAAATGATGTTCCTAAAGCGCCGCACAACGGAATTGATTACGCCGCTCCAATTGGAACTCCGATTTACGCGGCTGCATCAGGAATTGTAAAATTGGCCGGTGATAATTTTTATTACAACGGAAATTTTGTTCTGCTTGATCACGGTCAGGGACTTTCATCAATTTATATTCATATGAATAAAAATTTTGTTAAAGATGGTGAATTTGTTGAAAAAGGACAAAAAATCGGTGAGATCGGAAATACCGGAAGATCTACCGGTCCGCATTTACACTGGGGAGTTCAATGGCATGATAAAAGAATTGATCCGCTTTTACTTTTAGAAGTAAAAATTGATGATGAACTTGCAAAAAAGTAATATTGGATTATTTGGATTTTTGTTTTGAAAATCTTAGAGACGTAGCATGCTACGTCTCTACAAAATATTTTTTATAAAATTAAAAAAAAGAATGTTTGATTCTGGCTTTCATAAAAAACTGTCTGATTCCGGACAAACTGTAATGACAGTTTTTAATTCAGAATTGGTTTTTGAATTTAATTTCCTCTCCCTTGAATAAGGGAGAGGATAAAAGGTGAGGGTTTACTTTTAATTTAACTTTTCAACTATCTGAAAACATACCATAAAATAATTAAAATAATTACGAGTAAAATTGACATTGTCAAATTCAAATTGAAATATTTAGTTTTTGCAAACATATCAGGTTCAACTTCAGAGAATGTCATATTTTTCAATTTACTTCTATCCGGTTTTTCAGTTGCAAGACTTACTCCAATTAAAACAAGCGAGCAAATTATAAAAAGTAAAACCGCAAAGTGCAGAAAATTTATTTCGGCAAAATATTTCAAAAATTCATTTTGCAAAGGATTAATTTTATTTTGAATTTCTAAAATAAATCTGATAATTCCTAAAATCAGTCCAGTAATTAAAGAAGAAATTGCACCTTTTCCGTTAACTCTGTTCCAAAAAATACCAAACAAAAATGCTGCAGCGATGGGCGGTGAAACATACGCCTGAACACTTTGTAAATAAACATACATTCTTTCATCACTTAAAAGACTTATAAAAGGAATCCAAACTAAACCTAAAATTACCATTACTCCGGTTGTAATTCTTCCGAAATTTACAGTAGTTTTTTCATCGGCATTTGGTCGCCATCTTTTAAAAATATCTATAGTTAAAAGCGTTGAAGTAGAATTAAACATTCCGCTAAGTGATGACATTAAAGCAGCTAAAAGTCCTGCGACAACAATTCCCTTTAA
>CBDUBH010000037.1:0-33412 GCA_965365345.1 uncultured Melioribacteraceae bacterium | reverse complement strand
TTCCCCAAAGCTGACCTGTGGCGCTGAAATAATCCGGCGGAACACCGGCAACCGAAATCAAATTTCCGTTTTTATCTACGCTGAAAAGATTTTGATTTGCCCAAAGATCAACGCTATCGTAAGCAATGAAAATAGGCAGATCACCAATGATCTTAATATTTTTTGAATGTGCGTAATCTTTTAATTTATGCCATTGTTTAAAGAAAATGTGCTGAATGAATTTTCTGAATTCAATTGAATCAGCTAATTTTTCAGTCCATTCTTTTATAGCACTTTCTTTTCTTAATTTGATATCTTCCTGCCAATCGGTCCATGCAACTCCGCCGTGTGCGTCTTTTATAGCCATAAAAAGTGCGTAATCATCAAGCCAGGCTTTATGTTCTTTACAAAATTCATCGTATTCTTTTTGAAATTTTTCTTTATGATTTTTGAAATTTTCGTATGCTTTTTTAAGCAGTGAATATTTATAATCAATAACCCAGCCGTAATCAATATGGGTTCTGTCAAAATGCGGCGGATTTGAAATTTCTTCTTTTGTTAAAAGATTTTCCTGATGAAGAAGTTCAGGACTAATTAAAAGCGGATTTCCAGCAAATGCTGAAAATGTTTGATAAGGCGAATCTCCGTAGCCAGTTGGTCCAAGCGGAAAAACTTGCCAAAGTCTTTGTCCGGCAGATTCCAAAAAATTTAAAAAATTGTACGCTTCCGGTCCTAAATCACCGATGCCAAAATTCCCGGGCAACGAAGTCGGATGCAATAAAATTCCGGCTGATCTTTCTGTCATAATTATTCCTCAATATTTAATCAAATAATTAATTTGTAATTTTAGTTAATTAATTTTACTTAAAAATTTAAACAAAATTATCAATAAGACTAATAAAAATTTTATTTACAAAATTTATCAAATTAATTTCGTATTTAACAAAAAAAATTATAATTTTATTTCACACTTTATGCTCATCGCATCAAATTAAAATATTTTTAGCTTAAAAATTTAGAACCTGTTCTTTCGGTATTGCAACTTTCAAGATAATTGCCAATTATATAGTTAGTTCATTTACGAAAGATTTAACCTTGGTTAAGATTTTTATTCCATATAAACCGATTTAAAGGGGTTTGCCATATGAAAATAAACAGAATTTTTACAAGTAAGGGGAAAGATCCTTTATCAACAACCAATTTTGTTAAAAGAATTTCTGAAATTAAGAATCCTGACGGTAAAATTGTTTTCAAAATGGAAGACGTTAATGTGCCCGAAAGTTGGTCGCAAGTTGCCGTTGATATTATTGCACAAAAATATTTCAGAAAAGCCGGCGTACCGAAACTTTTAATAAAAGTTGATGAAGAAGGGGTTCCTGCCTGGCTTCAACCATCGGTTGCCGATGAAGAAAAATTAAAACAACTTCCCGAAAAAGATAGATTTACCTCAGAAACTGATTCAAAACAAGTTTTTTTCAGATTAGCCGGCTGCTGGACTTATTGGGGCTGGAAGGCAAAATATTTCAATTCCGAAGAAGATGCTTTAGCTTTTCATGATGAATTGGTTTACATGTTGGCAAATCAAATGGCTGCACCGAATTCTCCGCAATGGTTTAATACAGGTTTACATTGGGCTTATGGAATTACTGGACCTTCACAAGGACATTTCTACGTTGATCATCAAACCGGAGAACTTACAGCATCTTCAGATGCATATACTCATCCTCAACCGCACGCTTGCTTTATTCAATCGGTAAATGATGATCTGGTAAACGAAAGCGGAATTATGGATCTATGGATTCGCGAAGCAAGATTATTTAAATACGGAAGCGGAACAGGATCAAATTTTTCTGATATTAGAGGAACTGAAGAACCTTTAAGCGGCGGCGGAAAATCATCCGGACTAATGTCATTTTTAAGAATTGGTGATCGTTCGGCAGGCGCAATAAAATCAGGCGGAACAACACGCCGCGCGGCAAAAATGGTTACTTTGGATTTAGATCATCCTGATATTGAAGAATATATAAATTGGAAAGTTATTGAAGAACAAAAAGTTGCCGCTTTGGTAACGGGTTCAAAATTATGTAATTATCATCTTAACAAAATTATGAAAGCTTGTTATGATGAACATCCTGAAAATGACAGATTCAATAAAAAATTAAATCAAAAATTAAAAGTTGCCGTTCTTGAAGCAAGAAAAGCGCAAGTCCCGGATAATTATATTGAAAGAGTAATTCATCTTGCGAAATTAGGTTTTACTTCAATTGAATTCCCGGTTTATAATGCAGATTGGAATTCAGAAGCTTATGCAACCGTTTCCGGACAAAATTCAAATAATTCGATCCGTGTTACAAATGATTTTATGCGCGCGGTAATAAATGACGGCCAATGGAATTTATACTGGCGAACTGAAAAGAAGAAAGCGAAAAAAGATAACCGTGAACCTAAGCCATCTAAAACTTTACAGGCAAGAGATCTTTGGGATGATATCGCTTATGCAGCTTGGTCTTGCGCTGATCCCGGAATTCAATATCATTCAACAATAAATGAATGGCATACTTGTATTGCCGATGGCGAAATCCGCGCTTCAAATCCTTGCAGTGAATATATGTTCCTTGATGATACTGCTTGTAATTTGGCATCGCTTAATTTAACAAAATTCTATAATACCGAAAGTTATAAATTCGATATTCCGGCCTACAGACACGCTTCAAGATTATGGACAATTGTTTTGGAAATCAGCGTTTTGATGGCGCAATTTCCGAGTAAAGAAATTGCACAAAAAAGTTATGATTACAGAACTTTGGGGTTAGGATACGCAAATCTCGGTTCACTTTTGATGCTTCAGGGAATTCCTTATGATAGCGAAACTGCATTTGCAATTTGTGGAGCAATAACGGCAATCATGCACATGACGGCTTACGCAACATCTGCTGAAATGTCAAAAGAATTGGGTTCTTTCGCGCGATATGAAGCAAACAAAGATCAGATGTTAAAAGTTATCCGCAATCACAGAAGAGCAGCTTATAACGTTCCTAAGGAAGAATATGAAGGATTATCAATTCATCCGGTTGGTATAAATCCCGGAAATTGTCCTTCGGATCTTTTAACTGCTGCAAGAGAAGATGCTGATAAAGCATTGAATTTGGGCACAAAACACGGTTTTAGAAACGCTCAAGTTACCGTAATTGCTCCCACCGGAACAATCGGCTTGGTAATGGATTGCGATACTACAGGAATTGAACCTGATTTTGCTTTAGTGAAATTCAAAAAATTAGCAGGCGGCGGATATTTCAAAATTATAAATCAATCAATTCCACCTGCATTAAAAAGATTGGGCTACAACCAAGAACAAATAAATGAAATTGCAAGATATGCAAAAGGTTCGGGAAGTCTTAAAAATTGTCCTTACATAAATCACGAAGCTTTAAAAGCCAAAGGATTTACAGAAGAAATTCTTGAAAGAATCGAAAAAATGCTTCCGGGAGTTTTTGAGATCAGTTTTGCTTTTAATAAATATGTTATTGGCGAAGATTTCTGCATAAACAAATTGAAATTTACAAAAGAGCAATTGGAATCTTGGGATTTCAATATGCTTTCAGCTTTGGGATTTTCAAAACAGGAAATTTCAACAGCAAATGATTATGTTTGCGGAACAATGACAATTGAAGGCGCTCCGTTTTTACAGCACGAACATTACGCTGTTTTTGATTGCGCAAATAAATGCGGTAAAAAAGGAACAAGATTCATTAAATCGAATGCTCACATCAAAATGATGGGCGCGGCACAACCGTTTATTTCGGGTGCAATTTCAAAAACTATAAATCTTCCAAACAACGCAACTATCGAAGATATCAAAACCGCTTATATGGATTCCTGGAAAACCGGAATTAAAGCAAATGCGCTTTACAGGGATGGTTCAAAACTTTCGCAGCCGCTTAATACGGTTTCCGTTGAAGAATACGAAGCAATAATGGAAGATAAAGAAGAAAATGATATCGTAAAAATTGCCGAAAGAATTATTCACCGCTACATTGCTAAAAGAAGGAGATTGCCCGATAGAAGAACCGGCTATACTCAGAAAGCCAAAATTAACGGACAATCAGTTTACATTAGAACCGGCGAATATGATAATGGTCAATTAGGTGAAATTTTTATTGATATGCACAGGGAAGGCGCGGCATTCAGAAGTTTGCTTAACTGCTTTGCAATTTCAATTTCACTTGGTTTGCAGCACGGAGTTCCTTTGGAAGAATTTGTTGATGCTTTTGTATTTACTAAATTTGAACCGAGCGGAGTTGTTGCTGGAAACGCTAAAATCAAAATGGCAACTTCAGTAATTGATTATATTTTCAGAGAGTTAGCCGTAAATTATTTAGGCAGAACGGATTTGGCGCACGTAAACCCGGAGGACCTTATTAAAGGCGGTAGCCAATCGAAAGAAGATGATTTTGAAAGTGAAGAGATCATTAGCGAAAGATTTATTGAAGTTAAACCGAATGAAGCAAAGCAAGTTCGAACAAAATCCGAATTTAAACCTCAGGTTATTTCGGCATCATTTTCTGCAAAAGGGAATGCTTTAACAAACAAAATAAAAGAAGCACGCGAAAAAGGTTACACCGGCGATGTTTGTACCGAATGCGGAAGTGTAACAATGGTTAGAAACGGAACTTGTTTGAAATGTATGACCTGTGGTTCAACTTCCGGTTGCAGTTAATATCTTTTAGCAAATAAATTTTAAAAAATCCCTTCCGGAAATTTCGGAAGGGATTTTTTATTTTAAAGCCGGAATTTGATTGAAACCAGATTTACCAAATTTATTTTAAATCAGATTTCTTAATAAATATTTACAATTTTGGCATATCTTTTACTTCATAAAACAATTTCCTTAAAAATCTTGACATTTAAAGCAAACCTTTTAAATTTGAGAAAGGGCACAAAAAAATACCCTTCTTTCCCAGATTATATTAAATAGAAACTTCCTGAACCGATTTGATTATTTTTGTTCCGCATTGGAATGTTTGTGGTTTCGGAATTATACTCAAGGAGTATTATGAAAATACTGGTACTATGTTATGAATATCCTCCTGTGGGCGGCGGAGGTGCAAAAGTTGTTGAAGGATTAAATTCGGAATTGCTAGCAAGAAATAACGAAATTGATCTTGTAACAATGGGATTTAAAGGCTTACCGGAATTTGAAAAAAAGAAAAATCTTAAAATTTACCGGGTCCCTTCAATCAAAAAAAAGCTTTTTGTAACAACTTATCTTGAAATAATTTTTCATTTAATTGTTTCATTCTTTTTTGTTTTCAAACTACTTAAAAAAAATAATTACGATTTTATACACAGTCATTTTATTTTGCCTGACAGTATAATTTCCTACGTAATGAAAAAAATATTCGGAATAAAATATTTTATCACTGCACACGGTTCCGATATTCCCGGTTACAATCCTGATAAATTTCAGATAATGCATCTTTTCTTTAAACCGCTTTGGAAAAATATAATTTCAAATGCTGAAAAAGTTGCTTATCCGAGCTATAATTTACTTAATCTTGCTGAAAAAGTTTCACTGCAAAAAAATTATGAAATAATTCCGAATGGAATAAAACTCAATAAATTCAATCCTTTGAGAGAAAAAAAGAAAAAAGTTTTGATTGTAACAAGAATGCTCGAACGAAAAGGTGTGCAATATTTTCTTCAAGCGTTAAATAATCTTAAACATGATTTTGAAATTAATATAGTCGGTGATGGTCCCTATTTAGAAACACTTAAAAAAATAGCCGTAGAAAATAATTCCGGTGTAAAATTTTGGGGACATTTAAATAATAAATCACAGGAATTCAAAGATCTTTTTGAAGAATCGATGATATTTGTTTTTACTTCGGAATCAGAAAATTTTCCGATTGTGCTTTTAGAAGCTATGACTGCCGGAATGGCAATAATTACAACCAACGGAAACGGATGCGCGGAAGTTGTTGGAGATTGTGCCGAATTAGTTTCTCCAAAAAATTCCAATGAGATAAAATTTGCTTTGGAAAAATTAATTGATGATTCTGATTATTGCTCACGTCTGGGATATTTAGCACGCAAAAGAGTTGAAGAAAATTTTAGCTGGAATTCAGTTGGTGCGCAATATGTGAAATTTTTCGGTGATGCAAAAGTTACAGAAGATGAAACTCCGGAAATTCCTGAAAGTACTTTTGAATCAGAGATCCTTTGATTTTTGTATTGTTCAAAATAGAATTTAGATAAATAGAAATATCATCATGAAAATATTATCCTAAAAACAGGATAATATTTTTTTTGATTTATAAAGATAATAATTTAAGGGCGGCGGATCTGCATTATGGAATTTAAAAGTGATAATCATTTCGTCTCGGTAATTATTCCCACGGTAGGTAGAGATACCTTATCAATTGTGCTTAAAGCATTGGAAAATCAAACCCGCAAACCTGATGAAATTATAATTTCAAAAGATGAAAATCGCGAGGGTATAAGTATCACTCGGAATAAAGGAATTGAAAAATCGAAAGGTGATTTGATCGCCTTTTTAGATGATGATAATGTACCGGATAAGGATTGGCTTGTAAAATTTATTGCAGTAATTGATACACAAAATGCAGATGGGGTAAGCAGCGGTTATGTTGAAAGCGATAATTTTTTACAGGAAATAAGAATCAGAAGAAATTTACCGAAAGAAAATGTTTGGAATTTAGGTGGGGTTTTCGGGATTGGCGGAAATGTAATTTATAAAAGAAAATGCTTGGAAGATCTTATCAAAAAAGATGAATTTGTTTTTAATACAAATTTTTATGTTTCTGATGATATCGAACTCGGCTGGCGGCTGATAAAGAACGGTTGTAAACTTTTATATGTAACTGATAATAACATAAAACACCTGAAAACATTGACCGCAAAACAATTTCTTCGTCATCAATTTAATCGCGGTAAAAGTATTTACGAACTTTACGAAGTAAAAAATATTTATAAAGATATTGAAACAGGAAATAGTCTTTTGTGGAGTGAGAAGAATAAATTTAAAAGATATTTTTCAATTTTAGTGAAACAGGTTTTAGGACCTTTTGATCATGAAAGCTTTTCAACCAAGAAAAATTTTCTACTGTTTTGGCTGGGTGAAAAATTTAAAGCAGCCGGATTTTTATATTTTATGTTTGAAAAGAAATTTAGAAAAAAATCAAAAAACAAAAATGAAATAAAATTTGAAAATGTTATAGCAGGTGCATAAACAGAGGGTTTGATGAAAGTTTGTTTTATAAGTACTGAAATATTTGCCTGGGGAAAATACGGCGGATTTGGAAGGGCAACAAGACTTATTGCAAGTGAACTTGCAAAAAAAGGAATTGAGGTTTCTGCCGTTGTACCAATCAGAGAGAATCAAAATAAATTTGAATTACTTGACGGAATTAAAATTTACGGTTACCCGATTTATAATCCGCTAAAATCAATTTCAATTCTTAAAGAAATTGATGCGGATATTTATCACTCGGAAGAGCCGTCACTAGGAACCTATTTTGCGCAAATCGCAAAATCCAAAAAAGCGCATGTTGTTACTTTTCGTGATACAAGATTATTTTATGATTGGCTGATCGAATTTAAAAATCCTTCTTTAAATAAATTTCAGGTACTTTCAAATTTCTTTTTTGAAAATAATATTTTAGTTGCGCGCGCAGTCAGAAATGCGACTGCCGTATATTCAACCGCAGATTTTATTTCAGAAAAAGCCACACAAAAATATAAGTTGAATGAAATTACAGGATTGCTCCGTTCACCCGTGAAAGTAAAGGACGAAGTTAAGAAAAGTGAAACCCCACGCGCGCTTTATTTAGGTAGATTGGATAAAAGAAAACGCCCCGAAAAATTTTTGGAACTCGCAAAGGATTTTCCTTCAGTTGAATTTTTTGTAGTCGGTAAATCACGCGATGAAAATTACCAAAATTATTTATTGAATAAATATCAAAAATATTCAAATATAAAATTCTGCGGATTTGTTGATCAATTTTCATCAGATGAATTTTCAAAAATTTTAGGAAGCAGCTGGGTACTTGTAAATACTGCTTTGCGTGAAGGTTTACCGAATGCTTTCGTAGAAGCGCTTGCTCATAAATGCGCAATTATCAGCAGTGTTGATCCTGATAATATCACAAGCAGATTCGGTATAAAAGTTGAAAACGATAATTTTGCCGGAGCTTTACAAAAAATTCTTTTAAATGATGACTGGAAAACAAAAGGCGTAAATGGATACAAATTCATCAATGAAAATTTCAGTATTGAAAAAATTATTTATGAACACATAAAAGCATATAACTCAATTTTGAAAATTCCTTATTCCGAAAATTAAAAATGAATTATAATTCAGATAAAAAAAATATTTTAAAAGAATTCGTGTATCTTTCAGGTTCACGTTATGTTAGCGAATTTTTATTTTCGATAAAAGGAATTATAATTGTCGGACTTCTTGGTCCCGCATTATATGGAGTTTGGACTATCATAAAAACTTTTCTTGCTATGAGTGAATATTCATGTCTTGGTGCTTTGCGCGGAATGGTTCGTGAAATTCCGATTTCAGCTGCAAATAAAAAAGACGATATGAAAATTACTCAATCATCCGGTTTTACATTCGGACTAATAATAACAGTATTGGTAAGTTTAATATTTTTCGGTTTATCGTTTACCAGATCATTTTCAAATTTCAAAATTGAAGCACAATTAGCATCCATTGTTTTTATTTTAGCTTACATTTATTATTTCGTAAAATTAAAATTACAAAGCGAAAACAAAATTAAATCTTTTACTACGTATCAATTTTTATATGCAATATTAACAACCGGGTTTGGACTTTTGTTAACTTATTTATGGAGTTTGAAAGGATTATTAATTTCATTATTAATCACATACTTAATAATAATTTCAGTACTAATAATAAAAAAATATTACCGGTTTGAAATTTCGTTTGATAAAAATATCATTAAAAAATTAGTGAAAGTCGGTTCGCCTATCTTATTTATTACTTTCATATTTTTTATGATGTTCAGAATTGATAGTTTGATCGTTTATTTTTTTATCGGCGCTAAAGAAGCAGGATATTACGGTTTGGCAAGTTTGATAATAATTATGACAAATCATATTCCGGGTTCACTTGCACAAGTTCTTTTTCCAAAGATGATGTTCAATTACGGATCATTAAAAAATAATTCCGGATTGGAAAATTATTACATAAAACCCTTAATAATATTGGCTGTAATTATTTCCATTTTGTTAAGTATTATATTTTTAAACACAGAATTTATTGTCAAGGAATTTCTACCAAAATATCTCCCTTCAATTACAGTAATAAAAATATTACTTGGTTCACTTTTTTTTGCTTCGCTTTTAACAATGCCCGTTAATATTTTGATCGCAATGAATAAGCATAAAAAAATTATTCCGGCTGCTTTATTTATTGTTATCGTACAAACAATTACCAATATAATTTTGGTAAGATCAGGATTTGGATTTACGGCAATAGCTTATATTTCTTTAATTTCTTTTTTTGCTGCTTCAATTTTTATAAACGCGTACACTTTAAGATCTTTGCAAAGAACAACAACAGAAATTTTAATTCTGATTTCAAAATTCATTTTACCCTTTATTTACAGCGCTTCTGTAACATTTGTGATTTACAATTTAATTTATATCAGCAAAATTGAGATCATAAACAATATAATTCAAACAATATCTTTTTTGATACTTACAATTCCGCTTCTGTTATATTTTAAAAAAGATAAGATCATTTCAAAAATATTTCTTACGCCCGTAAAACAGAGTTGAAAAATGTTTGGGCAATTATACAACTTCTACGGACTTTGGAAAAATCTTCATTTACCTGAGAAAAAATTACGACAAATTCAACTTGAAAAATTGAAACTGATCATTAAATACGCAAATGATAATGTTCCTTATTATAAACAATTATTCAATCAAATCGGATTAAACGCAAATGATATAAAATCAGTTGAAGATATTTCTTCAATTCCTGTTCTTACAAAAAAAATAATCAGAGAAGCCGGAGATGAATTAATTTCCCGGAAATTCAAAAAAGAAAATTTGATTCAGCAAAAAACAGGAGGATCTTCCGGTGAGCCGATGATATTTTACCGCAATAAAAGTTCATTTAGTATTTCCCGAGCTTCAAAACTCCGGTCATTTATTGCTAACGGATATAAATTGAATTGGAAAATTGCCGAGATGCACGGATTTTATTTAAAAAGTAATTCGAAATATTTTCATAAATTTGGTGTTCATCAAACCGTTGATATTCCTGCCGATATTGATTTACATTACCAATATGAACTTTTAAAAGATTTGAAACCGCTTTGCATTGATGCTTTTCCAAACAGACTTGAAGAAATTTCAAATTATATTTTAAATAATAATTTAAATGAACTTTCTCCTGAATTAATTTTTACAAACTCTGAAACTTTAAGAGAATCTGTCCGCAAATTAGCTATAAAAGCATTTGGGAAAAATGTTGTTGATATTTATGGAAATACTGAATTTCAATTTGTCGCATGGCAATGTAATAAAACCAACGGATATCATGTAAATTCGGATCAGGTTATATTGCAGATTGATGAAAAATCAAAATACAATAATTCCGGTGAGGTAATAGGAACAGATCTCACAAATTTCGCAATGCCTTTGATACGCTATAATACAAATGATTTCGCTGAATTTGAAAATGAAAAATGTTCATGCGGAATATCGTTACCATTGCTGAAAAATATAAAAGGTCGTGAAAGTAATTTTCTTATTCTTCCTTCCGGAAAAAGAATTTCAGGTACGCAATATATTGATTCGATTTTACTTCATCACAAGGAAGTAAATAAATTTTATGCAAAACAAAATAAAGATAAAAGCATTGAAATATTTTTGGATTCAGAAAAATTATGTGAAGAAAAAGAGCGTGAAATAATAAATAAGATTAGAAAAGAATGCGAAAATATTGATGTAAAAATCACGTATGAAAAAAATCAGCAAAAAACCGGCAGGGGAAAATTCATCATTTTTACAAGTGAAATTAATTGAATTATGTTTTCGAAAATCAAAAATATAATAAATGATGCTTACTGCTTTTGTCATATTTCAATTTTGAAATTTGCATCCAAAGCTTTTTTTGAAAATGAAATTTTCAAACGGAAAAATATTTCGATAAGAATTTTGAAGCGGGAAAATTCAGATGAAATTTTGGAGCTGTTACAAAATCATTTGCCCGGTGATGAGGAAAAATCTCCGATAATAAATTGGAAAATTGAACAATTAAAAAAATCTTTTAAATATAGTTTTTTTACCGGGATGTTTTTAAATGATCAGCTAATTTCAGTTGCCAGGATCTTTATGCATCATTGGTATACTGCGGAAATTACTTTCTTTATTCATAAAGATTTCAGAAATAAATTGTACGGAAGACTTTTTCTGTTTCAAACCGGACTTTTCATAAAAAAACTATTCATAAAAAATCTTCATATAATTGCCTACAAAAATAATCTGCGTGTAACAAAATTGAAAAAATTAAATCATATTGATGAGATTTACAGCGATAACGAAAAAGTCGTTTTGAATATCGAACTTAAAAATGTGCTTGAAGGCGGATACGAAAATTTTCTTAATCAGAATTGAAAAACCTGATCCGGAAATCATTTCAAAAAAGCTGCTAAAAATTTAAACACGATCTAGCAAGAATTTTGCCGGAATCTAAAAATATTATATTTGCTTATAAGTTGAAATTTATCGTAAAAAAGCATAACTTCACTATCTTAAATAAAGATGATTAGCGAAAATTTACATATTATAAAAGAAAAAATTTCGCGTAAATGCGCTGAGGTTAAAAGAGATTTTAACGAAGTGAAACTTATTGCCGTTTCTAAAAATGTTGGCGTAAACGGAATTGAAGAAGCGCTTGAAAACGGAATTTTTGAACTCGGTGAAAGTAAAGCGCAGGAGTTAAGGGATAAAGCAAAAATTTTTGAAAATAAAAATATTCACTGGCATTTTTTGGGGCATCTTCAATCGAATAAAGTGAAATATGTTGTGGAAAACGCAGAACTTATTCATTCGGTTGATTCGCTTCCACTCGCCTCGGAAATTAATAAGCAAGCGGAAAAAAGAAATAAGATCCAAAAAATTTTGCTTGAAGTAAAAACTTCCGGCGAAGAATCAAAACAGGGAATTTCAGATTTTTCAGAAATTTTTGAAATTGCAAAATTTTGTAAAAGTGCTGCTAACATTGAATTAATCGGACTTATGACGATGGCTCCTTTTACCGAAGATGAAATTCTAATAAGAAAAAGTTTTTCTGATCTGCGCAATTTAAAAGATAAATTAAATTCTGAAGGATATAATTTAACTGAACTTTCGATGGGAATGACAAGTGATTTTGAAATTGCAATTGAAGAAGGTTCAACAATGATAAGAATAGGCACGGCAATCTTTGGCGAAAGAGATTATTCCAAAAGTTGGAAAGAACAATGAAGTTAACTCCATTCAGCATAAAAAATCAGCAGTTCAATAAATCGCTTCGCGGATACGATCCGCAGGAAGTTTCGGTTTTTCTGGAAGGAATTTCCGATGAAGTTGAAAGATTAAACAGTGAAAATGAAAATTTAAAAAAGGAACTCGAAAAAACGCAGGCAAAAATAATCGAGTACAAAAAAATTGAAAAAAGTTTGCAGGATACTTTGCTAAAGGCAAATGAATCAACTTCGCGTTCGGCAGAAGCTGCACAGAAAAAAGCAGATTCAATTATAAATGAAGCTCAGGTAAAAGCAAATCAAATTTTAAATGATGCAAGAATTGAATCTGAAAAGTTGCGTGAAGCAGTTGAAAATCTTCGTGAAGAAAAAAATGTTCTCATTGCAAAAATTAAAGCTATTGTAAATTCGCAAGCCGGCTTGGTTGAAATGAAATTGGAAAGCATTGATAAGCAGGAAGAAAGATCAACACAAGCAAAACCACAGGAAATTAAAACTCCCGAAAATTTAAACATAAATTTAGATGAAATAATCGAGAAATTATTATGAGCGAACTGATCAAAAAAATAGATGAAACTCTTGAAGTTATCAGAAAAAAAACTTCCGGAGATTTTGAAACCGGAATAATTTTGGGAACAGGATTAGGCGGATTAGTAAAAGAAATTGAAATTGAAACGGAAATTGAATATAAAGATTTGCCTTATTTTCCTTTGTCAACCGTTGAATCTCATCAAGGAAAATTGATTTTCGGAAAGATCGGTAATAAAAAAGTTGTTGCTATGCAAGGAAGATTCCATTATTACGAAGGATATTCAATGCAGCAAATCACATATCCGGTTCGCGTAATGAAATTTTTGGGTGTTAAAACTTTGCTCGTTTCAAATGCATGCGGTGGAATGAATCCGCTTTTCAAACGCGGCGATATTATGCTGATGATCGATCACATAAATTTACTAGGCGATAATCCTCTTATCGGAAAAAATGAAGATGAACTTGGACCTAGATTTCCGGATATGAGCGAGCCGTATGATCTGAAATTAATTTCACTTGCAGAAGAAGTGGCTCTTGAAAATAAGATCAAAGTTCAAAAGGGAGTTTATGTTGCCGTTCCGGGTCCGAATTTGGAAACAAAAGCTGAATATAGATTTTTGAGAAATTTCGGCGCGGATGTTGTCGGAATGTCAACAATCCCTGAAAACATTGTTGCAAATCATATGGGAATAAAAGTTTTGGGATTTTCAATTATAACAGATGAATGTTTTCCGGAATCTTTAAAACCTGTTGATATAAAAGAAATTATTTCAGCGGCAAACGAAGCAGAACCGAAAATGACTTTGATAATGAAAGAAGTAATTAAAAAATTATGAAGAAGGCTAAAATCGGGATAAAGCAAGTTCCATTGCCACAGTCCGGAAAAATTAAAGTAAAAAAATATTATTACATTGCTCCGGCTTTGCTTGGCGTTTTTATGTTCGCTTCAAATTTTTTAAATACTGAATTATTTAAATTCGATGAACATAATTTTTCGGTTTGGTTCATACTTTCATTGTTTTCATTTGCGTGCGGCTGGCTTATTGATAAAACTTTGGAGTGGAAACAAGGCGGCAAATTTATTTTTGGCGTAATTGTCGGCACAACAGTTTTAAGTGTAGTTTTGATCTCATTATATTCAGATTATTTCGGCGCAAATGAACTTCTGATAGAAAATTTAATTCTTTACAGTTTGCGCAATGTAACTTTGGGAAGCATGGGATTTTTCGGAATGGCGCTTGCAGAGCTTTTCGCATTGCAGCGAGTTGTGCTTACGCAAAATATTAAGATCGAATCTTTTATTGAAAGTTCTGATTTGGCAAAAAAAGAATCTGAATTATTAATTCGCGAAGCAAAATTAAAATCAGAAACGATGTTAAAAGAAGCGGAGATTTCCGTAAAGCAAATGCTTGATAAAAAAGACAGAGTTGAAAAAGAATTAAAAGAATTCATTCAAATTGAACGCGAACTTTTGAAAAAGTATGAAGAGTTGTGAAAAATTCAAAGATAAAAAGATTAGAAAGATTCAAAAATTGAAAAGATTGGAAAAATTAAAAATTCAAAGATTATTATTTTTGCCGTCATTTCGAAGTGAAGCGAGAAATCTTTTTGTCTGTCATTCCGGCTTGCCCGCCTTGGCTGAGCAATTCGGACAGGTTCGGAATCCTTCTGTGCTCTTAGGAAAAAGTGAATGAATAGTTTTGATTTTAATAAAAAATAAAAAAGTTTATACTCGGGATTCTATAAAATATCATAACAAAAATCGGAAAAAATCAGCCGATTTAATTTGGATAATTTAACAATATTTAATAATATATTTGATTACAAAAGAATAAAAAGAATTATGTTTAAGCAGCTATCTGAAAAAATCAATTACTCGGAAATCGAACAGGAAATTTTAAAATTCTGGCAAGAAAATCAGATTTTTGAAAAAAGCGTTTCAACCAGAAGCGACGAAAAACCTTTTACCTTTTATGAAGGTCCGCCAACTGCTAACGGAAAACCGGGAATTCACCATGTTATGGCAAGAACTTTAAAAGATCTTGTTTGCCGTTACAAAACTTTGCAGGGATATCAGATTCACCGTAAAGCCGGCTGGGATACTCACGGTTTACCTGTTGAAATTGAAGTTGAAAAACAGCTTGGCATAAAAAATAAAAGCGAAATTAAAGATTACGGAGTTGAAAAATATAACGCTGCTTGCCGCGATTCGGTTTTTACCTATATGGATCTTTGGGAAAAGATGACCGAACGAATGGGCTATTGGGTTCGTATGGATGATGCTTATGTAACTTGTACAAATGAATATATTGAATCGGTTTGGTGGGCTTTAAAAACTTTATTCGATAAAGGATTAATTTACAAAGATTATAAAGTTGTTCCGCAAGATCCAAAATCAGAAACTGTTCTTTCATCGCACGAACTTGCGCTTGGTTACCGCGAAACTCAGGATCCTTCGGTTTACGTCGTGATGAAATTGAAAGAATCAAAATTCTCGCAAGAAGGAACAACATATTTTCTAGTTTGGACGACTACTCCTTGGACATTGATTTCAAATGTTGGTTTGGCTGTCGGTTCAGATATTGATTATGTAAAAATAAAATTAAAAGATGAATATTTGATTCTCGCTAAATCAAGACTTTCAGTTGTAGATGGCGAATATGAAATTGTTGCTGAATATAAAGGATCTGAATTAGCCGGAACTGAATACGAACAATTATTTGATTATGTTGCCCCAAATAAAAAAGCATTCTTCGTAATTGAGGGCGATTTTGTAAGTACCGAAGATGGATCAGGAATTGTTCACATTGCTCCTGCTTTTGGTGCTGATGATTATGAAATTTCAAAAAAATATGATCTGCCAATGCTTCAACCTGTAACTCGCGGCGGATTATTTACCGAGCATGTTACAGATTTTGCCGGAAGATTTGTAAAAGAAGCTGATAAAGATATTATCAAAAAATTAAAAGAGATGGGAAGATTATTCAAACGCGAAACGATCACTCACTCTTATCCTTTTAGCTGGCGTCATCAAGATGTACCCGTAATTTATTACGCGCGCGAATCATGGTTCATCAGAACTACTTCAATTTCAAATAGAATGGTGGAACTGAACAAGCAGATAAATTGGTATCCGTCCGAAGTCGGAAGCGGAAGATTCGGAAACTGGCTTGAAGAAAATAAAGACTGGGCTTTATCACGCGATAGATTTTGGGCAACTCCTTTACCAATTTGGATTTCCGAAGATGGCGAAGAAATGTTTGCAGTCGGAAGCATCGAAGAATTAAAACAGGGATTTGTTGAAAAAGACGGAAAAAAAGTTTCTGTTTCCGAGCTTGATAATATTGATCTTCATAAACCTTATGTTGATAATATTTACTTTGAGCGCAACGGAAAAATTTTCAGACGTACTCCGGAATTAATTGATGTTTGGTTCGATTCAGGCGCAATGCCTTTTGCACAATACCATTATCCTTTTGAAAATAAAGAATGGTTCGAAAAGAATTTTCCCGCTGATTTTATCTGCGAAGGAATTGATCAAACACGCGGATGGTTTTACACTTTGCACGCAATTGCAACAATGCTTTTTGATAATGTTGCTTATAAAAATCTAATCGTAAATGAATTGATTTTGGATAAACACGGACAAAAAATGTCCAAATCAAAAGGCAACACGGTTGATCCGTTTGCATTATTTGAAAAATACGGAGCCGATGCCACAAGATGGTATTTGGTAACTACAAGTCCACCATGGAAACCAACGCTTTTTGATGAAGAAGGAATTGCGGAAGTTCAAAGAAAATTCTTCGGAACTTTGATAAATACTTATTCATTTTTTGCAATGTATGCAAATATTGATAACTTTAATTATGGGGAAGAAAAAATCCCCTATTCGGAACGCCCTGAAATTGATAGATGGATTATATCTAAACTAAGCTCGTTAATTTCCGAATATCAGGAATTGATGGATAATTACGATGTTACAAAAGCTGCGAGAATAGTTTCATTATTTACCATCGATCAACTTTCAAACTGGTATGTCCGCAGAAGCAGAAGACGTTTCTGGAAATCAGAAATGAACAAAAACAAACTTTCTGCTTATCAAACTTTGTATGAATGTTTGAATATTGTTGCTAAATTAACATCTCCGTTTGCGCCGTTTATTGCAGAGTACATTTACGGAAATTTAAATTCAGCAACAAAAAATGAAAATTATGAATCGGTTCACCTGGCAGATTTCCCAAAACCAGTTTATAATGAAAAAGAACTTGAAGAAAAAATGGACATTGCTCAAAGAGTGGTGTATATTACCCGTTCAATAAGAGCTAAAAATAATTTAAAAGTCCGTCAGCCATTAAAAAAGCTTATGGTTGCGGTTGATAGTTCAAAAAGAGATGCTTTAAAAGAAATGAAAGATGTTATACTTGAAGAAGTTAACATCAAAGATTTAGTTGTGTTGGAAGATGATTCAGAAATTGTGAATAAATCTGCGAAACCAAATTTCAAAGCTATTGGTCCTAAATTCGGTAAAAAGGCAAATTTAGTTGCAGGTGAGATCAGGAATTTCGGTAAAGAAGAAATTTCCAAACTTGAAAAAGGCGAAGCCGTAAATTTAAAAATTCAAGATGAAGAAGTTTCGATCATAAAAGAATTAGTTGAAATTGTAAGCACTGAAATTACAGGCTGGTTAGTTGAAACAGAAGAAAATGTTACAGTTGCAGTTGATACCGAATTAACCGAAGATTTAATTGCCGAAGGTTTAACAAGAGAATTTGTAAATAGAATTCAAAATATGAGAAAAGATGCCGGATTGGAAGTTACCGATAGAATTATTTTATCGGCAAGAGGTGATGAAAAATTGATTTCGGCAATCAGTAAATTTAAAGATTACATTACAAATGAAGTTTTAGCGGATAAATTCATAACGGAAAATATGGAAGAAGGATTTGCTCAGGATTTTGAAATTGGAGATTACAAATGTTCAATCAGCATAAAAAAATCATAATTTCATAAATTATTCCGGAGGGAATAACGATGGCAACTAAATCTGTAAAGCCCGTAAAAAAATCAGCTGCAGCAAAAAAAAGCGAACCTGCTAAAAAAAGCGGTTCAACAAAAAAAGCTGTAACTAAAAAAAATGATGTAAAGAAAAAAGCTACGGAAAAAGCACCGGCAGAAAAATCGCAAAAACAAAATCTGGCGAAGGCAAAACCGGCAGTAAAAGCAAAACCCGAAGCTAAAAAAACAGCTGCAGCTCCGAAAAAAAGTGCAGCATCAAAAGTTGTAAAAGATGCGGCAAAGAAAAAGAACGATAAAGTAAAAGCAGATAAAAAAGAAAAACAGAAGGCTATTAAAACCAAAGAAAAGGATATCATGGCAAAGAAAACAACAGAGAAAAAAAGTAAAGATAAAGCAGAAGTAAAAGAACCTAAAACAAAAAAATCTAAAGTTCAGCCTGAAAAAGAATTTGATAAAAAAGCAGCAACTGATACCGGATTTGAACCCGAAGCTGTAAATACTAACTCAGATAATTCAGAATTAAGAACTGCTGAAGAAGTAGTAGTAACTTCTCCAAAAAAAACGGTAAAGAAAATTAAAGGTTACAGCAAAGAAGATCTTGAATATTTCAAAAATATCATTTTGGAAAAAAGAGAAGAGATAATTGAACAGCTTCAAAATCTTCGCGAACAAATGATGGATACCACCACCGGCGAGTATATCAACGAAAGTTCGCCTTATTCATTGCACATGGCTGAACAGGGAACAGATGCAATGGAAAGAGAAAAATTGTACTTGTGGGCACAAAGAGAAAATAAATTTTTAGGCTATCTTGATGATGCTTTGCAAAGAATTGAAAACGGAACATACGGAATTTGCGTTGATTGTATTGATGAACCGCAAAATCTTTGTCCTACTTGTCCATTGATTCCAAAAGATAGACTTGCTGCAGTTCCGCACAGTCAACTTTGTTTACCGGTAAAACAAAAGCAGGAAAAAAAATAAAAGCCAATTTTAAAAGGTCAAATTGATTGAGAGTATTATATATTTCATTTGTTGTTGTTATAATTGATCAGATAACAAAATTACTTGTAAAAGGATTTTCAATTCCGTTTTTAAATCTGCATTATCAGGGAATGGATTATGCGGAAAGAATAAAAGTTATAGGCGATTTTTTCAGATTTACATTTGTTGAAAATCCCGGAATGGCATTCGGAATAGATCTCGGTTTATCATCAAAATTGTTTCTGTCTTTATTTTCAATTTTCGCAAGCTTCGGAATTGTTTATTATCTTTATAAAATAAAAGATCAGGCAATTTCATTGCGAATTTCATTAGCGCTGATTTTAGGTGGCGCAATAGGAAATTTAATTGACAGGGTTTTTTACGGAGTTTTTTACGATTATGCACCGCTGTTTTACGGAAAAGTAGTTGATTTTTTAGATGTTGATTTTTTTGATATCAGCCTTTTCGGTTATTCATTTGACCGTTGGCCTATTTTTAATGTTGCCGATATGTCAGTTTCTATAGGAGTTGTTCTGCTTTTAATTTTCAGCCATAAAGTT
The DNA here is from genome assembly GCA_965365345.1 of uncultured Melioribacteraceae bacterium. Taxonomy (GTDB): domain Bacteria; phylum Bacteroidota; class Ignavibacteria; order Ignavibacteriales; family SURF-24; genus CBDUBH01. The sequence goes on along the minus strand of CBDUBH010000037.1, from coordinate 13,809 downwards.
GCTCAAGATGAAGTGCCTGAATCTATTGCCCTCGAAAATCAAGAATCCGAAATTGAAACCGGTCAACTTGAAAAACCGGAACTTGAATAAAGGCGCAAATCAATTTTAAAGTTTGCGCTTAAAAATTATGGCAAAAATAATATCAAATAAAAACCTTCGATTTGAAATTCCTGAAGGTAAAAGAAAAGAAAGAATTGACATTGTACTTTCAAATTTAATTGAAAATGCTACCCGTTCAAAAATTCAAAAATTAATTGAAGCCGGATTAGTTCATGTAAACGGAAAATCAGTAAAATCTAATCACAAAATTCTTCCTTTCGATATAGTAGAAGTTCAAATTCCAATTACCCCCAGACCCGAATTTGCCGAGCCGGAAGAAATTCCATTGGACATAATTTTTGAAGATGAATATTTACTAATCGTAAATAAACCCGCCGGAATGGTTGCGCATCCCGCTTATGCAAATTACACGGGAACTTTGGTTAATGCGCTTTTGCATCACTCACAAAAATTAAGCAATGTAAATGAGCCGGGCAGACCCGGAATCGTCCACAGAATTGATAAAGATACAAGCGGAATTTTAGTTGTTGCAAAAGATGATTTTACTCACGCAAAACTTGCAGAGCAATTCAGTAAACATACAATAGAAAGGGAATATTGGGCAATTTGCTGGGGATTGTTTAAAGAACAGGAAGGCGAAATAAATAAAAATATTGCCCGCAGTAAATCCGATAGGAAAAAATTTGCCGCAAGTGAAAATGATGGAAAAACAGCAGTAACTTTTTATAAAGTCATCGAAGAATTTGAATTTGCATCACTTTTGAAATTAAATCTTAAAACCGGAAGAACGCATCAAATAAGGGTTCATCTTTCATCTATAAATCATCCGATTTTCGGGGATGAAACTTACGGCGGAACTAAAATTGTTTACGGTTCACAACTCCCGAAAATGAAATCACGCATAGAAAATTTACTTAAAATTATGCCCCGGCAAGCCCTGCACGCAAAAACTTTAGGATTCATCCATCCTCATAAAAATGAGTTTATGAAATTTGAATCTGAATTACCTGTTGATTTTAATCTTCTTTTAGAAGAACTCAGATCTTAGTGTAAAAATAATTGCACTGAATTTTTACATTTATTTAAAAGATGATTTATAAATAAAATTATTTTTGAATCGATTATACTATAAATTCAAAAAAGCATTAAAGAGTATGAAAAAAAGTATAACGGTAAAATTTGTTATTCCTATCATTTTATTAATTTCCGCAGTTTCCATAATAGTGATCTATAATATTTCCTTATTAAAAGAAGATCAAATAAATGAAAAAGTAAATCTGGAAATTGAAAATGAAATCCATTCAATCGAAAATAACCTTAATGTAACCTATGAAATATTATCAATGCAGGTTAGATCTTCATTAAATTTATTAAAAGATATTTCGAAAAAGCAAGGCTTTCCGAAAATTGAAGGAACGGTTCAATTAAATGAAATGGAAATTCCGAATTTGAAATTCGGGAATTCTTTACTGACTAATAATTTTGAATCCGTTGATTTCGTAAAATCAATTATGGAAGGTACCGCAACAATTTTTGTCCGTGATAAAAATGATTTCATAAGAATCAGTACAAATGTAATTAAAGATAAAGGCGAAAGAGCCATCGGAACAAAATTAGATCCTAATGGAAAAGCAATTAAAGAAATCCAGCAGGGAAAATCTTTTTACGGCGCGGTTGATATTTTGGGATCACCATATATAACCGGATATGAACCAATTTTTGATGCAAATAATAAAATTATTGGTATTTATTATACCGGTTATAAAGCTTCAAGTTTAAATTCTATAGGGGAAGAGATAAATAAAAGAAAAATTCTTGAAAAAGGTTATTATGTTTTGTTTGACAGCAAAGGCAAAATTCTGTTCAAACCCGGTAATATTTCAGTTGAACAAATTACTTCTGTAATGAGCAATACTTTAAATTCCGGTTGGAAAATAAGAACGGTTGAATTTGCAGAATGGGATTATAAACTGGTTGCAATTTATTCACCTCAAGAAATTGACGAGCAGATCTCAAAAGCGAAAACAGAACTTTTTATTTACAGCACAATAATCGTTATAATTTTGATCGGTATAATATTTTTATTGATCAGAAAAATGATTATAAGTCCGCTGAAAATTCTGCAAAGATCATCGGAAAAAATTGCATCGGGCGATTTCGATATTAAAGTTGATATTAAAAGCAAAGATGAGTTTGGCGATTTAGCGAATGTATTTAATAATATGACTCAAAATATTCATAACTCATTTGATGAAATTGAATTAAAAAGCAAATTAGCAGAAGAAGCAACAAAAAAAGCGGAAGAATTTAACAGATCTTTGGCATCGCATCAGGAATATCTTGAAAAGAATACCAAAATAATTTTAGATGAAATGGAAAAATTTGCAAGCGGAGATCTCAGTGTTAATATTAATTTAAATTCTGATGATGATATTGGAAAATTGGTAAAAGGATTTAACCGATCAGTTTTAAATATTAGACAAATGGTAGTGAAAGTCAAAGATGCGATTGAAGCAACTTCAAGCGCTGCTGCCGAAATTTCATCGAGCAGTGAGCAAATTGCAGCCGGATTAAATGAACAAGCGCAGCAAGTTGAAGAAATTGTCGGATCGGTTGAGGAAATGACACGGACAATTTTTGAAAGCACAAAAAATACTTCGATCGTTGCCGATAATTCGAAAATCACAAATAATTCTGCTGAAAAAGGTCAATCAAAAGTGAATGAAACTATTGATGGAATGAAACAAATTGTGGCATTAACCGAAAAGACCGGAAATATAATTTCTGTTTTAGCTAATAAATCAGATCAAATCGGTGAAATCACACAAGTGATCGATGATATTGCAGATCAAACAAATTTACTTGCTTTAAATGCCGCAATTGAAGCCGCAAGAGCAGGTGAACATGGACGTGGATTTGCAGTCGTTGCTGATGAAGTCCGTAAACTTGCTGAACGCACCACAAAAGCGACAAAAGAAATTGCCGACACAATAAAAGCAATTCAAAGTGAAGCAAAAAATGCTGACAGTTCAATGAATCAGGCAAAAGAATCCGTGGTAACCGGAATGAAATTAACCGAAGAAGTTTTCAGTTCATTAAAAGAAATTTTAACAAGTGCAGATAAAGTTACAGATATTGCAGTTCAAGTTGCAGCTGCCAGCGAGGAACAATCTGTTACAGCGGAAGAAATAAGCAGAAATATTGAGGGAATTTCATCTGTTACTCAGCAATCAGCCGCAGGAACTCAACAAATTGCAAAAGCGGCGGAAGATCTTAACAGGTTAACCGTAAATTTACAGGATCTTATTGATACTTTTAAGATCACTGAAAGCAGAAAGCAATTGAAAGCGAATTTCGTTTAATAATTTCAGATATATAAATTTAAAATAAAAAAAATCAGGAAAGCTTTTATCAAAAAGATAGATTCTTTCCTTATATTGTTTTAATTATTTCAATAAAATTTTGGAAGCAAAAATTATTTGACTGATAAATTTTTCCAAGTATTTATCGCTTCATCAAAAGGATAAAGCGCGCGCGGAATTGCGCTGTGCATGTAGGAAATTAAAACTCCGTAATTTACAATCGGAACATTCATTAGTTTTGCCTGATTTATCCGCGCCTGCATTGCTTTTCGCGTAAGAATGCATCCGCCGCAATGAACAATTAATTTATATTCTGAAATATTTTCAGGAAAATCCTCACCGTTTTTTACATCAATTTCCAATTCTTTTTTTGTGTGAGATCTTAACCAACGGGGAATTTTAACTTTCCCGATATCATCTTCCTGTGCATGATGCGAACACGATTCAGCTATTAAAACTTTATCGCCGTTATTCAATTCTTCAACCCGGCGCAAACCTTCAACAAAAACGGGAAGTTCACCTTTATAACGCGCCATTAAAATTGAAAAAGTGGTTAGCGGGATTTCATCAGGAACATCTGCGGAAACTTGCAGAATTGCCTGACTATCTGTTACAACTAATTTCGGTTGTTCTTTCAAATTCTCTAACGCTGATTTTAACTGATTTTCTTTAGCAACAACAACTATCGCATTTGAATCCAAAGCTTCGCGAATAGTTTGAACTTGCGGCATTATCAATCTTCCTTTTGGTGCGCCTGTATCTATCGGAACAACTAAAACAATCACATCACCTTTTTTTACTAAATCGTTTACAAGTGGAATTTCAGATTCCTGTGGAATTAATTTAGCAATGCTGTCTTTCAGATCTTTAATTCCTTGCAAATTATTGCATGATACTTTAAAGATACTCGAATTATAAATTGTTAAAGATGAAGAAAGTTTATCATTTATTCCGGTATCAATTTTATTCAGAACAATTGCAAAAGGAGTTTTTAATTGATTCAGAAATTCAAACAGTTTTTTTTCACTTTCACTTATTTCACTTGATGCATCTAAAACAACAATAACAAAATCGGCAGAAGAAAGAGCTTTTAATGTTTTACTGATTCGTTTTTGTCCTAGTTCGCCTTCATCGTCAATTCCGGCTGTATCAACTAAAACTACAGGACCAAAAGGTAGAAGCTCCATTGCTTTTTTTACCGGATCAGTAGTTGTGCCGGGAGTATCGCTTACAATACAAAGATCTTGCCCGATAAATGCATTTACAAGCGAAGATTTGCCGGCGTTTCTTTTGCCGACAAATATTAAATGTTTTCTTTCAGATTTTGAAACACTATTCAATTTCAATTCCCAAATTTTTTATGATTAAATAAAATTGAGATTTCTAAATAATGATTATTTACAAAGTTTTTTAATCCAAAACTTTAATAATTGCTGTGTATATTTCGCTGAATTTATTAGATTAGATTTAAAGAATAAATTAATCTTTCAGAATATTTATTATTTCAGATATTATTTCATTGATGAATTTTGATTACAAATATAATTAAAAAATTATTCCAAATCTGAAAATTATAAGAGAAATAAAAAAGCCCGGATTTTTCGATCCGGGTTTTATAATAAAAAATTATATTTGATCTATGATTATTTCATCAAGATCATTTTTTTTGTCATGTTGAATTTATCAGATGTGAGTTTGTAGAAATAAATTCCTGATGCTTCTCCAGCAGCGACCCATCTTGTAGAAAATGTTCCTGCTGCTAATTGACCTTGATGTAAAGTAGCAATTTCATTACCAACAGCATCATAAACTTTAAGAGTTACATTTGCTGCTTCAGGCAATGAGAAGGTGATTGTAGTAACCGGATTGAATGGATTCGGGTAATTTTGTTCCAATGCAAAATCAGTTGGAACTAAATTGTTTTCCTGTTTTACTCCTGTTATTAAATTTAATGATGCCTGAAGTACAGAAACTGCATATTGTGGATTATGAATTCCTAAACTTCCATCATGATCGATTACTTGCCAGTTGTAATAAGCTTTGCTTAGGTTTGTATCTGCGGCTGTTTGAATTGCAGCCCAATCAATTGAATCTTGACCTGCCGGAGGTAATGCCATTCTCAATTGTGTTAATAATCCTTGAACTTCTTTTTGAACACTTTCGGCATTTCCGTTGCCATCATAATCTTGAGAGAAACTTGATGGTTTAAATTCATCCCAAGTTGCAAAAGATCCGTGACAGGAGGTACAGGCATTAACGAGATCTACACCGGTTGAATCATCATGAAGTCTGAATGTATGACCACCAACCAAATTGTTACCCGGTTGACCAGCAGCAGGTGTAGGTGGTTTATGGCAATCAATACATGCATCTTGAGCACCATCTCCATCTGCATTTGCAGACATAGTAGAGATATGGAAATTAGGATCTGCTGTTGAATAATTTGCACCAAATTTGGCAGCATTTTGTCCTAAAAGAACATCAGTTTGAACTGAATAATGTGGTCCCCAATGAGAAGAACTTACAGGGGAAACTGCATATGTATCGGCATCTCTTCTTCCTTTATGACAGTTCATACAAAGGTTTCCGGAACCTGTTGTAATACCTGCATAAGAAAATCCGTTTGCCAATGTGTCGCTACCTGTTGGTGTTGCACGTAGTGCGGGTGCTCCATCATGACAAGTTGAACAATCTATTGCTCTATGACCTGCTTGTGTTAATGTATCTGTTTGTGTTGTTAGATTCATCGTGAAATTTACAAAACCGTTTCCATCATGACATCTAACACAGTTTTGTAAATTGTTGTTTTGAGATGCTGCTCCCTGAGCAAAGGAACTTGACCAAACCGGATTGGCATGCCGCGAATTCTGCCATTGAGCTGAAATACCTTGTGCAAAACTTATCTGCCCAAAAATAAATAAAGCTGCGGCAATAAGTACTAGCTTCCTCATTTTACCTCCTATTAAATGATATAACAAAAAATAATTTATGAACGATAAATGATCTATAGCAAACCCTCTATAACACTGTTTTGTTTTAATAATGATAATAAGATATTTTCATTCTATTTTCAACTTTAAAATAAAAAACCCGACCTTAATGGTCGGGTTAAAATTTTTACACTGGTAAACAGTTGATTACTTCATTAATACCATCTTTTTAACTTGGTTAAAGTTATCAGATGAAAGTTTATAGAAGTAAATTCCTGATGCCATATTAGATGCATTCCATTTGAAATTATATGTACCTGCAGCTAATTCACCTTGATGTAATGTAGCAACTTCTTTACCGACTATATCATAAACTTTAAGAGTAACGTTTCCTGAAGTCGGGATAGAGAATCTAATTGTTGTACTAGGATTAAATGGATTTGGATAATTTTGTTCTAAAGCATATTCTTGAGGAATAATAGTTTCCAATCCTTCAGTTAATTCAACGCCTGTCAATTGATTCAATGAAGCTCTTAATAAAGCTACAGTGTAATCAGTATTATGAACGCCATTACTGAAATCATGAGCAACAATCTGATAGTTGTACATTGCTTTCAATACATGAGGATAGTTAGGATGATTTTTTACTACCATTGAATCTACTGCCATAGTAGGAACTTCACCCATAGCATTTTTAGGTAATAATTCATACAATTGATCCATCATATCTTGAACTTCTTTTTGAACGCCTTCATTCCAATCGCCGTCCATATCATAATCTTTGCTTCCTTTACCAACATCACCAAAAGAAGTGATTTTGCTGCCATGGCAAGTTTGGCAAGAGGTAACTATATCTTCGCCATTATCATCTGTCATTCTCATTTGGTGGTTTGAATGTAAGCTTGGACCATTTGTAACATCTGACATATGGCAAGTTACGCAACCGTTATCAAGATTAGCATGAGTTGTCATTCCTTTTATCGGAAGACCGTATTCAATACCGTTAACACCGAAGAAAACGTCAGCTTGAGGACTGTAGTGAGGATAGAAACGATCACCAAATTTCTTTTCTTGGTTTTTAACTACAGTTTCAGAAACAGTACGTGCTTGGTGACAGTTAATACAAAGTTTTCCGTAACCACCTTTATCAGCAGGAATTGCAATACCGGTTCTTAACTTATCATAGTTAAGCATGCGTAATCCTTTATTTTCAGGATTGTGAGGATCATGGCAAGTAGAGCAATTGATTGAATGGTTTTCCATATCTTCTGCTAAGTTATAACCGGGAGCAGTAGGATTTTTTGCAAATTTTACAAAAGCACCACCACTGTGGCAAGGATAGCATGATGTTCTTTCAGCACCGTGAATACTAGTTTCCAAATTTGAGTGGGTTGATTTTTCCCAAATGCTGTATAATTGATGTTTTGCAGGAGCATCATGACATGGAGCGCAAACTCCGGCATCTAAACTAACAGCAATTTTTACAGGATTAGTAGGATCTGATAAGTGATCTTTTGCAGGACCGTGGCAGCTTTCGCAACCGATTGTTGCAACACCTTCAACAGAGTTGTAAGCATTGTTTTCAGCTAATTCAGTCCATCTTTTCATTTCACCGGCAGGAATAAATGCTTCACCGTCATGCATTTCTGCATCCATAACCCATTGAGATTTCCAATTGGTAGCTTTTGCTTCGTATCCGAAGTTTCCGTTATCAATATTTTCTTCCCATCCGGTTGTATGGCATTTTTTACAGAAATCACCGTAAGCGCCGTATCCGTGAGGATCAACTTCTAACTGTCCGGTAATTCCTCTTTTGTAAATTGTAGCATGAGGAGTTTTTGACCAGCTTTCGTACTTATTTAATTTTCCGTTAGCTAAATGGCAAGGTGCGCAATTTTCAATACCATTGTTAGTGGAATTCCAAAGAGCTTTCATTCCTTGGAAAGTACTTGCAAAAATATCTTTTGTAAGGGTAGTAGTTCCGACAGTAGCAGTAACTGTATATTGTCCAACTGCATCGGCAGTAAATGAATTCGAAATTTTTCCGGTTGAATCCAACTGAACAGTTGAACCTTCAGGACCGGTGATCTGCCATTCAAATGTTGTTCCAACAGGAACAACCGGGTTTGCGTGAGCAGTATCTACCTTCAAATAAACTTTCATTCCTTTACCAACAGTGTGCAAACCGCCTGAAACTTGCCATGATGTTGCAGTTACGCTGCTTATTCCTAAATCAGCTGGTGATTTAGCGGCAATTTTCAATGTTTGAGCGCTGCTTGTAAATGAAAGAAAACTTGCGATTGCAAATGAAAATAGTAGCATTTTCACTTTCATAAAGAGCCTCCAAAGATTAAGTATTTAGTTAATTAGATAAAAAGACCTTTTAATGTGTTTCAAACTTATAAAAAGATAATTTAATATCAAATAGTTAAAGTGAATTTTAGTGCATTAATTTTTATTAATCGGTTAATATTAATAAATTAGTGTTTTACCACTTAAAATTGCTTCCAATAATCTATTCAAAAAATGATTTTGTCTAGCAAATTTTTATAATATTAATAATTAAATTCTTGACTTATTGTCGAATTGTTTTTTCAAATGTTAAAATCAAAGTTGAATTATTTCAAAATATTTGAAAAGTTAAATTTTAAGTGAATTTGATTTGATAAACTATATTTCAATTCTTATTTTTGTTTAATTGTTAACCGGAATAAAAATGCTAATATATAACTCCTTAAAAAGAAGAAAAGAAGAATTTCAGCCAATAAATCCGCCAAATGTTTCTGTTTACGTTTGCGGACCAACAGTTTATGATTTTTTCCATATAGGAAATGCAAGATCGTTTATTATGTCTGATATGATTAGAAGATATCTCGAATTTAAAAATTATAATGTAAAATTCGTGATGAATCTTACAGATATTGATGATAAAATCATAAAAAAATCGAATCAAGAAAATTCAACTGCAAAAGAAGTCGCCGAAAAATACTCAGAAGCGTTTCTGGAAGATATTTCAAAACTTGAAATTAAAAAAGCTGATGTTTATCCAAAAGCGACTGAACACATAAACGAAATTATTGACATAATCAAAAAATTAGAAGAAAAAGAAATTGCCTACAATGTAAACGGCAATGTTTTTTATGATGTTTCAAAATTTGACGGCTACGGAAAATTAAGCGGCAAAAAAATTGATGAACTTGAATCAGGCGCACGCATTGAAATAAATGAAGAGAAAAAAAATCCGCTCGATTTTTCACTTTGGAAAAAAGCAAAAGAAGGCGAACCGTTTTGGGAAAGTCCCTGGGGAAAAGGAAGGCCCGGCTGGCACATTGAATGCTCGGCAATGAGCACAAAACATTTGGGTGAAACAATTGATATTCACGCCGGCGGAAGCGATCTTATTTTTCCACATCACGAAAATGAAATTGCTCAAAGTGAAGGCGCTTCCGGAAAAAATTTCGTTAATTACTGGATACATTTCGGATTTTTGAATATCCAAAATGAAAAAATGTCAAAATCACTCGGAAATTTTTTCACAGCTCGTGAAATTTTGAAAAAATATTCAGCCGAAACAATAAGAATGTTTTTCTTTCAAACACATTATGCCGGACCGCTTAATTTCAGCGAAGAACTTTTAACTTCAGCGCAAAAAGGATTGGAAAAAATTACAAATCTTGCTGAAAAAATTGAAGAAGAAATTAAATTGCAAAAATCTTCTGGAAATATTCCGGAATTTGATTTTACAAGATTTGAATCCGCATTTGAAAATGCTATGGATGATGATTTTAACACACCTCAGGCATTAGCGGTAATTTTCGATTTCGTAAAAGAAGTGAACAGAACAATTTCCGAAAATGAAAATATTGATGTTAAATTTTATGAGAATACGAAAGATTTTCTGTATAAAACGGCAGTGGGAGTTTTGGGAATTGTAAATTTCGAAAAACTAAAAGATCAAAACTCAAATTCAATTGAAGATGAATTGATAGAACTTTTAATTAGAATAAGAATTCAGGCAAAAGCTGATAAAAATTATAAACTTTCTGATCAGATCAGAGATGAATTGAAAAATTTGGGAATCATTCTTCAAGATCAAAAAGAAAAAACCACATACAAAAAAGTGAAGTGATTTATGAGTTATAAAGTTATTTTGGTAACGCTGGGAATATTAATTTTAATTGTAGGATTTATACTTTGGCAGTATATTTTCAATATTTATGAAGTTTCGGTTAAATCGAACAAACAAAAAATTTATACTGATGAAAAATCATTGATAAAAATAAAAGCATTTCCTTTAAATGCTTGGGGATTCAGAACTCCGCTGCGCGAAATCTCTGCCGATTTTGAAATTATGGAAGGAGCTGAATTGGTAGAAATTGTTGAAAAAACAGCGAATAAATTCAGATTAAGATCGAAAGGAATTCCGGGAAAAGTTACAGTAAAAATGGAATCCAATCGTTCATTAAAAACAACTTTGGTTGAAATTAGTATTTTGCAAAGATAAAATATAAATTGAATTTTTCGATTAATAATTTAAGAAAATATCCGATTCTTAAATTAAGAAATATAATCTTTTCCATTTAAATTCTAAATAAATTTTGAAAAAACAGCCAATAGGCAGAAATATGAAAAAATATTTACTGTTGTCCGTAATTCTTTTTAACATCAATTTATTTGCGCAAAGCAGCGCCGGAGCAAATGCAAACATTGAATATCCGAGCTTGATTGATGTGCCTACGGCAGGAGTTTTAGATAAAGGAAACGTTGGTTTAGGCGTTTATTTTATGCCTTTGGGAGTTGTTATTTCAAAAATTGAAGTTGGTGTTTTTGATAATTTCAGTATTGGAGTTTCGTACGGTGCGGCAAATTTTATCGGAATGGATTCACCAAAATGGTACAAACTTCCCGGTGTTTCAGTTAAATTAAGAATTATTGATGAATCTTTATCTATGCCAGCTTTTGCTTTGGGATTTGATTCACAAGGAAAAGGCGAATTTGATAATGAACTTAACAGATTTAAAATTAAATCTTCCGGGTTTTATTTTGCGGCTTCCAAAAATTTTTCGTTTTTGGGATTTCTCGGACTTCACGGCGCATTAAATTATTCGCTTGAAAATGAAGATGGTGATAAAGATATTGATTTTTCTTTTGGATTTGAGAAAACTTTAGGCTCAAATCTTTCAGTTGTGGGCGAATATGATTTAGCGATAAATGATAATGCCAGAAGATCTTACGGCGCCGGAAACGGATATTTGAATATGGGTGTAAGATGGTCATTCGGAAACGGTTTAACTTTGGGATTTGATCTTCGTGATCTTTTAAGCAACAAAAAATTAAATACTGCATCGGCGGATAGGGCAGTAAAAGTTGAATTTATAAAATCAATGTTTTAGTACAAATTTAAAAACACTAATTTGGAAAACAGAAATTTAAAACGTGATTTTTGATGATCCGTAGAAAATTTATTTGAGATTTTAAAATCCGTATTTAATTGAATTTTTTAAATTTCTCTAATTCTAAAATTTATAATCTCAAAATTTCGGTCAAGTAAAATATTCTTCCTTAAACTTTTAAAAATCTTCATTCTTATAAATCATTTTTAAATCAGTAAATCTCTTACATTCAAAATTATCTTAGATAAAATTAATTTTAGAAATTTAAAAAATTTCACTCAGTAACTTTTTATTTCATAATCTAGTTGTACTAAATATTATACACATTAGTATATTTAACTATACATTAAAAATTTGAAAAGCTTAAATTTTTATTTCAAATAATGAAATTATTAAGGCATATTTTTTGTTTCATAGAAGTAAGCTTAAAACCTCGAGGGTACTAAAATGAAATTAACAAAATATTTAGTGTTGGCATTCAGTTTGGCTTTTATAAGCTTTACCGGATGTTATACTCAACTGGCAACAAAAGAAGCTCCTCAAAGAGCGCCTTCTCAGGAAAGATCTTCTTCACAGGAAAGAACTTATGGTTATGAAGATGAAAATTACAGGGAAGGTGATGAATATTATCAGGAGGAAGATACTTCAGAATATTATTCCCAAGAAGAATATAGTAGCGGCGGAACCGTAAATAATTATTATTTCGGCGATTCTTACCGTCCTTATTACAAAAGATATTTTTCGGGATATTATCCGGGAGTAACTTTGAGTGTTCATTGGGGAAATCATTTTTACGATCCTTACTGGTATGATCCATTCTATTGGGATCCTTTCTGGTATTCTCCTTATTATTCTTATTATACTCCGGTTTATTATCCAATTTATTATCCGCATTGGTATAATCCGCATTATTACGGATACGGATATAATTATTACGGCGGATCGAAGATTAAATACCGTGCAAATGATTATACAAGATTGAGAAATAACGATGGCGGAAGAGCATCTTTAAGAAGTCGTGATTTGATGGGTGGAAGAGGATCATCAGTTTATAGATCTGGAACTGCAAATTCTACAGGTTCCGGCAGAGATGCTGCAACTTTGAGATCATCCGGAAGAACTGATCGTGATGCAGTAAGAACTAATGATCGTACCCGAAGATTATCCAAAGAGGATATTGATATTATTCGTAACAGAGATGCAGAAAAGAGAACTCGCAGCAGCGAAAGCACTCGTGAAAGAAAAGATACTTATGATAATCCGAGACCAAAAGTAAAAAGAAATTCAGGTGAAGAAAGATATAATAAACCAAACTCGGAAAAACCACGCGAAAATAAGAGTTACGAAAGACCAAGACAAAAAAGCAATGAAACTCCGAGATATGAAGCTCCCAGACAAAGAAGGAATCCTGCTCCGAGATACGAAGCTCCAAGACAAAGTTCTCCATCAAGAGAATCAACACGAAGCTCATCTTCATCAGGAAATTCGTCATCAAGATCGGGTAATTCCGGTTCAAGAAGCAGTGACAGGGGAAGGAGATAAAATTTAATGAAAATTCTTTATGCCGTTATAATAAATTTATCATTTTTAATTTTTGCAGGCGGATGCTACACAATGCTGCAGCATCCAAAAGTTGATGCAAATCACGGTGATGGAACTCCGTACACTGCTGAAGTTAATTTTTATGATGATTGTGCAAGTTGTCATAATTCCGAAAATGCCAATTATCATGCTTATTCGCCGCAAGTAAATGCAGTTAGTACTTATCATTATGATGATGGGTATTACAGACCGGCTTATTACGGCGATTACAATGGTTACTACAATACTCCATGGTGGCATGGATATTCAGCTCCGGCAGAAGTTGTAAAATACCGTGATCAGGAAAATTCAGGCGGTGGAACTGCTTCATCAACTTTAAGAAATAATGATAGCGGCAGAAGTAGCGAAGGCAGAAGAGATCGCAATAACGATAATTATCATGATTACAACAGACCGACTGTTACAGGCAATAGCGGCAGCAGTGGAAGTTCAAATACTTCCACTTCCTCAAATAATAATTCC
>CBDUBH010000036.1:0-33606 GCA_965365345.1 uncultured Melioribacteraceae bacterium | reverse complement strand
ATGAGTGATGAAGCTTTGATAGTTGAAAAAAGCGGCTCTGTCTTTCTTGCGGGAAGTCATTTGGTAAAAGCAGCAATCGGCGAGAACATTGAAAATGAACAGCTCGGCGGCGCTTTTGTTCAATCAAATATTTCAGGCGTTACTGATTACATTATGAAAAATGATGAAGAATGTCTTGATCAAATTAGAAGTCTGGTAGAAAAATCCGGGGAAAAAGAAAAAGCAAATTTTAACAGAGTTGAAAGTAAGCCTCCGCTTTTTGATCCGAAAGAAATTTACGGAATCATTCCCGAAAGTGCCACAAAACAGTTTGATATGTACGAACTTATCGCCCGTATAGTTGATAATTCAGAGATTGATGAATATAAAGCAGGATTTGGAAAAACAATAATTACTGCTTATGCGAGAATTGATGGTTGGTCTGTTGGCATTGTTGCAAATCAAAGATCAATTGTAAAATCAGCAAAAGGTGAGATGCAGATCGGCGGAGTGATTTATTCTGATAGCGCAGATAAATCAGCAAGATTTATAATGAATTGCAATCAGAAAAAAATTCCGCTTGTATTTTTGCAGGATGTAACAGGTTTTATGGTCGGAAGCCGCGCTGAACATGGCGGTATTATTAAGGATGGCGCAAAAATGGTAAATGCGGTTGCAAATTCGGTTGTGCCAAAAATTACAATAATTACCGGAAACAGCTACGGTGCCGGAAATTACGCGATGTGCGGAAAAGCGTATGACCCAAGATTTATTTTTGCTTATCCGAATTCTAAAATTTCCGTAATGGGCGGTTCGCAGGCAAGTAACACTTTACTTAACATAAAATTAAAACAAGTTGAAAAAGATGATAAGCATTTAAGTGAAGCAGAAAAGAAAAAATTGCTTCACGAAATTGAAAAATCTTACGAAGAAAAAAGTACTCCGCTTTATGCTGCATCCAGACTTTGGGTTGATGATATAATTGATCCTGCTTTAACCCGCGAATATATTTCAATGGCAATAGAAGTTTCAAATAATAATCCCGAAATGAAAAAATTTAATCCGGGAGTTATTCAAACGTAATATTGAATTTAAGATTACAAATATAGAATTGGATTAAAAATCGTTTTGAAATTTTTACTCAGCTTTTTGATTTGCAGTTAAACTTTTCAAGAAATTTTAAATAATTTCACTTATTTTGAAAAAAATATTTAAAAAAAATAATCCCCTTTTGAAACAAAGGGGATTATTTTTATTTGTACAAATTTAGATTTTATTACACAAGTAATTTTCCGTCTTTCATAATTATTTTTCCATCGAAATAAACTGTGGGTTTTTTGACTAAACCATCTAAGTGACTTGCAACACCAACACTTCCGCCCATGGATTTATTATCACCGAAAGCAATATGAATTGTTCCTAAAACTTTTTCATCTTCCAAAAGTATTCCGCTTAACTTAGCTTTGTCGTTAGTTCCGATTCCAAATTCAGCAACATTGCTTGCATCTTTTCCGTGCTTGTCTAAAAGTTCTTTTAATTTTTTTGCTTCTTTTCCGCCGGTAATTTCTGTTGCATATCCCTTTTCAACTTTAATTTTTATTTTAGCATTTTCTATCATTCCAAGTCCCGCCATCGAACCATCAACAACAACAACTCCTTCGGATGTTCCTTCTAAAGGAGCAACGAAAGTTTCGCCGGTTGGTAAGTTTCCGCTCTCTCCTTTTTTATGGAACAAACCTTTGCTTGCATAAGCGGTTCTGCCGGTAATATCCATTGTAATATCAGTGCCAGCAGGAGAAGTAACTCTAACAATTTTTGTTTTTTCAAAGATCTTTTTTAGTTTAATACTTAGAGCTGCAATTTTTTTATAATCGGCGTTAAGTCCGCGAATCATAACTTCTTCTGTAATTCCAGGAAAAGTTGCAACACGAACTCCGTTTGCAGAAGCATTTCTTCTTGCATCGGTATGTGTAACTGATTTTGTAAGCGGACAAAAAACTACATCATATTTTAACATAAGATCCGCAACATCTTTAGGGGGCTCTTCACCGTTATATTCACGTGATTTCATTTCAATCAGTAAGGTTTCATAACCTAATCTTATAGCATTTTCATAAAGTGAAAGTCCGATTTTTCTTTTATTCTCATCGGTTACAACCAAAATTCTTTCTTTCTTTTTTACATTCATACAATCTTTAATTGCAATTACGGAAGCCTTATCTAATTTGGTAAGCGGCATTTGAACCTCATTTTTATTGAGTGAAATTGATTAGAGGAATTTTGAAAATTAATTTTTAATGTACTGATTTTTCAAAAAATATTTTAAAATTTAATCTAAATGGTTTTAATAAAGCGGTATTCCGACATTCAACTGAATTATTCCGAAAAATCCTCCGCCTTCTATTAAATTTTTATCATTTGAATTTTCAATCAGAGGGACATTGTTTTCATCATAAAAATTGCTGAAAGAAAACCTTGAATATCCGGCAGTTGATTCAATACTTATATAATGCTGAAGCAATCTGATCACAAATCCGGTTCCGATAGAAAAGCCTAAAGAAAGTTTGGAATTTGAATATTGCTTTTCCTGAAATTGTACTGTTTCAATCTGATCATAAAAATCAGCTGAATGAAAATTCATCGAAGCATCAATTATTTTCCAGTCAACAAAAGGAATAAATGAATGTCCGATATCAAATCCCAATCCCCAATAATTCAGATCCAGTACAAAATTTCTTTTTACAGAATTATCTTCAATATTTTGAAATGTATGATTTTCTTCTTTGCTGAATTGATAAAAACCTTTTGCAGTAAAAAGAAATCCACTGTATTTTGTGCGGAAAAAATTTGCGCCAATTCTGAATCCTGAAGCACTCTTGAATTCGCTTACAGGTCTGGAAATTTTCGGATTGTTCATTCTTAACTGAACAAAATAATTATTCAAACCTCCGGCATTGTAATTTTGAATACCGTATCCGGCATAAAATCCACCTAATCCGAAGCATCCGAATCCACAAGTTTGAGAATTGCTTTCAAAATTGAAAATGATCAATAAAGTAAAAATCAGAATTATATTTCGCCATAATTTCATCATAGGTTAAATATAACGATTGTGTTATTAAAATAAAATTATGACTTCCTGTCTTTAAGTCCCAACTCCAATCCGTGACCGTTTGGACCCTTTTCATTTCTTCTAAGCAGGAATGAAAATAAAAGTCCTAAAAATCCTAATGTTGAAAAGATCCACATTCCTGTATTATAACCATCCGGATTTACACTGCTTGCAGCGTTAGCATCATTAACTCTTCCAATGAGCCAATTAATTCCGGCTAAACCAATTTGTTGGATTAATGTCATAACAGAATAAGCGGTACCGAGTCTTTTTTCCTCAACAATATAAGCTACAGAAGGCCACATTACAGCAGGAATCAATGAAAATGCAACACCCATCATAATTATCGGGATATACAAAGTAATGTTTGTGTAAGCCATCATTAAATATACAGGAATTATAAGAAGCGAACCGAATGCCATAAATAAAGATCTGTTCCCAACCCTATCAACAAGTAAACCGAAAAGCGGGGTTGCAATAATTGCTGAAGTCGGAAGAATGCTGTTCAAAAATCCGGCTGTTTCTCTGGGTATGCTGTGAGCTTCCATAAAGAATTTTATTGCAAATGTTCTAAACGGAAAAATGGCTGAATAAAAAGTAATACACAAACCTACTATCAACCAAAATGACATTGGGAATTTGTAAAGATCACTAAAAACAAATTTATCGGTTTCACCTGCGCGTCCAAGATGATAATTCTTTTCTGCATAATTTTCAAGAAGCCAATAAACAAGCGCTCCAATAACACAAATCGCTGAAATTATTGCTGCAATTACTAAAGGACTTTGCCAATTATCATAATAAGCACTTGCCCATGATGGCGAATTATCAGCGGCAACAGAGCCAAGGCGTGCAATTGTCAAATTTATTCCAAAAGCAAAACTAAGTTCTTTTCCTTTGAACCATTTTGCCAATGCTGTTGTAATGGCAACTATAAGCGGCTCTGCACCCAGACCAAGAATTACTCTCCCGATCAACATAATTTCAAGTTTAGGTGAAATTGCCGTAAGCACTCCTGCAACAAGACAAAGAGCTGCAAATACCATAGTGGATTTTTTTGTACCAAACCGGTCAATTATAAATCCGCCAATCAGAAGTACAACTATTGCGGCAACACTATAAACTGAATATAATGAACCGATCTGTTCATCGGAAAAATTTAATTGACTTTTTAATATGTCGGCAATTGGAGCAATACTATCGTAAACATAATAATTACCGAACATTGCCAGACTTATAAAAATCAGAACGATCCAGCGATAAAGTGCAGGTGCTTCGGGTTTTAAAGCAGCATTATTAGACATAAATTTGACCTCACCCAATCCCCTCTCCTTTTGCAAGGAGAGGGTTTAAAGGATTTTGTGTTATAAAACCAATTTATTTTGAAGGAATGTTTTTCAAAGTTTCTTTTAAAAGATTCCAGAATTTTTCAACAGTATCAATTTTTACTCTTTCATCCGGAGAGTGAGCACCCATAATTGTAGGTCCGAATGAAATCATATCCATATCAGGATATCTTTCATTGATAATTCCGCATTCTAAACCGGCATGAATTGCTTTAACTTCAGGTTCGCCATTGAACAGATTTTTGAAAGTTTCTTTCATAACACCAAGAATTGGTGATTTTACATTCGGTTTCCAACCGGGATATCCATCACCTTGATTAACTTCAGCGCCAGCAAGTTCGAACAAAGCAGCAACCATTGCTGCAGCATCCTCTTTTTCAGATTCAACTGAACTTCTTTGTGAAGTTACAATATTTACACTGTCAGTTTCAGTTTTAACTACGGCTAAGTTTGTAGAAGTTTCAACCAAGCCTTCAATATCAGGACTCATTGCTAAAACTCCGTGAGGAATTGCATACAAAGCAGCAATTAATTTATGCGCGGATTCATCATACATAATATTGGAAACTTTTGCGTCAGATTTTTTTGCTTCAATTGATAAGCCCGGTTCATTTGTAGCTAATTCTTTTTTTAGAATATTATTAAAATTGCTAACGAAATTTATGACTTCATCAACTTTATTACTTTCAACAACAATTGTAGCAAAGCATTCTCTCGGAATAGCATTATGTTTGCTTCCGCCATCAATTTTGGAAAGTTTGCAATTTTGATTTTTCAACAATTGCCAGATCAATCTTGACATTATTTTAACTGCATTTCCTCTACCTTCGGCAATATCCAAACCGCTGTGTCCGCCTTTTAATCCTTTAACAGTTAATTCAATTGAGGTTGAATTTGAAGGCACACTTCCGAAATTTACACTGAATTTTGCGTTAGTATTTTTACCGCCTGCGCAACCGATGTAAACTGCACCATCTTCTTCCGAATCAAGATTAAGAAGAATTTCAGCATCCATAAATCCGGGCTTTAATGCTTGCGCTCCGTTCAAACCTGTTTCTTCATCAAGTGTGAAAAGAAATTCCAAGGGACCATGTTCAAAATCATTTGATTCAATAACTGCCAAAGCTGCTGCAACTCCGATTCCGTTATCAGAGCCCAAAGTTGTTCCTTTTGCCTTAACCCATTCACCTTCTATAAAAGGCTGAATAGGATCTTTTTCAAAATCGTGGTCAACATCATTGTTCTTTTCGGGAACCATGTCAAGATGTCCTTGAAGTACAACAGTCTTTAAATTTTCTTTTCCTTTGGTTGCAGGTTTTTTGATTACGATATTTCCGAATTCATCTCGGTTGGTTTCCAAATTATTTTTTTTACCAACGGAAACTACGTATTCAGCTAATTGTTCTTCTTTCCTTGAAGGATGAGGAATATTACAGATCTCTTCGAAATGTTTCCAGAGCAATTCCGGTTTAAGTGAAGTCAATACTTTTCCCATTAGAATCTCCTTTACATAATTATTTAATTAATTTCCTTAAATGTTATAAATCCCTGCAGGTAAAGCTGAGTTAGAAACTTTGTAACCCTTTCCTGAACGGGATCAATCTTACTTCCGATTTCTTTATGCAATTTGATGCAAAGATTTGCCACGTTAGTTTTTCCATCTATGGAATTCCAAACTGCAGAACCGAGTTCATCTAATTTAATTCTAAAGTTTTTAGTTTTCAATAAAGGAAGTAAAATTTTTGCAGCATATTTATTAGTAAATTTCGGAATGATCACGATTACAGTTCCAGTTTGATCAATTTCACTTTCGTGAAGTTTAACAGGAGTGAGATCAAGATAGTTTGCATCTTTAAGAATTTTTCTTCTTTGCAAAAAACTGAATGCCATAAAAACCAATTTTTATTTTATAAATAGAATTGCCCTATTTTCTAGGGCAATTCATAAACAATTATTAAACTAAAACAATTAAACCATAGCCGAAGGTGGAGCAGGTTCGTTAGGATCACCGGCATTTTTAACCGGAATGTTTATAAGAATATAACCTATAATTGCGAAAACAACAAGACTTATTAAGAAAGTGGGGTTTTCGAAAAAGTGGAATAACTCAAATTCACCGAATGCCAAGCCGGCAAACAATAAACCAATTAACGCTTCACCTGCAATTAAACCTGCAGAAAGTAAAACGCCGATATTTTCAACTCTTGCTCTTTGTGCAGTATTGAATCCTTTTCTATCAGAAATTTTTTCAACGATACCTTTAACAATACCGCCGGTAAAAATTGCAAATGTTGTTCCCAAAGGCAAATACATACCTACAGAAACAAGCATCGGACTTTTAACATTCATCAAAATAAATCCAACACCCATTAACATACCGGTAAAGATAAGAATCCATTCCATATTTCCTGAAACAATTCCTTCCGAAAGAATAGCCATTAAACTTGCCTGAGGTGCAGGAAGTGCAGCACCACCAAATCCGGTTCCGCCTGTTTTAATATCACCTTCGTGAAGGATTAAAAGCGGAATGAACATAATTGCAGAAGAAACTACAACACCGATGATATCACCGATCTGCATTTTCCAAGGAGTACCGCCAAGAATATGTCCGGCTTTAAGATCTTGCAACATTTCGCCTGCAACCGCAGCAGAAACGCATACAACCGCTGCAACGCCTAAAACAGCGGCAACTCCTGTTGTTCCTGACATTCCCAATGCAACCATCAATAAAGCGGCAACAACTAATGTTGAAAGTGTTAAACCTGAAATCGGATTATTACTTGATCCGATGATACCTACTAAATATCCGGAAACAGCAGCAAAGAAAAATCCCGCAATTATCATTACAACCGTTGCAACCAATGCTGCAAAAACATTTTGCGCAAAATAATTATAAATAAAGAATGTGACCACACCGGTTCCAAGAATTCCGATTATGATCCATTTAAAATCGATATCTTTTTCAATTCTGTTTGCGCTTGCTTCACCGGTTGCTGCTTTTTTAACATCGCCGATAGAACGCGCAATTCCGGTTGCCAAACTTGAACGCATTTTCCAAAGTGTATATGACGCACCAACCAACATACCGCCAATCGCTATCGGTCTTACATATGTTCTCCAGGCATCTACAATCAATGCAGTCCAATCAGCATTTGCATCTGCAGTTTGATTTGAAAAATATGCAATTATTGGAGCAAGCAATCCCCAAGCAATTACGCCACCACTGAAGTTTAGCGCTGCCAATTTAGGACCAATAATATAACCAACGCCCATATATGCGGGACTTACATCAGGAGAACGAAATAAAATTCCACCACGTCCAACAGAAATTAATTTATCGTAAGCCGGAGCAAAAAGTTGGAATTTTGATAAAGCTTGAATCAAAGCGCCCATTCCCATTGCACCGAATAAAAATTTTGATCCGCCGCCGCCTGTTTGTCCTGCTTTGTGAATCTCAGCTGCCGCAACAGATTCAGGGAAAGGAAGTTCTGCATCTTCAACCATTACTCTTCTTAAAAGAGCAACGAACATAATTCCCAAAATACCGCCGGCAATCATTATTGCTGATGATATTGCGTAATTTCCGGGTGTGTAGAAAGGTTTCCAAATTCCTGCAATAAAAAATGCAGGTAAAGTGAAAATTGCACCGGCTGCAATTGATTCACCGATAGAACCAACAGTTCTTGCAAAATTTTCTTCAAGAACGCTTCCTTTAAAAAGTTTAATTAAAGCCATTCCGATTACAGCCGCCGGATAAGTTGCGGCTATAGTCATACCGGCTTTTAATCCTAAATAAGCGTTTGCAGCCCCTAATACAACAGACATTACCAAGCCTATTATTAAAGCTCTAACGGTAAATTCCGCCATATTTGTTTCGGGAGAGACAAACGGAACAAACTTTTTCTGTTCTGCCATTTTTACTCCAAATTTTTCAAAGAGAGTTTTATTTATGCATTGCTAAAATTTTGCATTGACAACAATTTCAGCAACAAAGTTTGATTACAAATATAGGTATGTTTTATTATGGGTTCAAGAATTATTTTTCATTTATATACGAATTTTGAAATTTATTTTAAATGTTATTAGAATTTCATTTTTCGCATTCCGATATGACAAATTGCAAAATCGTATTTTACAGGATCAATTGGATCAAATTTTTTCAGATTTTCAGTAATTTCTTCTGCCATTTTCCAATTTACGTTTTTTAATTTTGTCAATTTTAATTCTTTACAAATTCTTGCAATGTGAGTATCAACAGGAATTACCAATTTATTTGGCGGAATTTCATTCCAAATCCCGAAATCAAGTTCATCTTTTCTTATCATCCATCGTAAAAATAAATTAATTCGTTTGCATGCACTTCCTGAATATGGATCAGAAAACATAAATTTAATTCCGTTTGAAGAATTTCCATGAAATTTTTTCGAAATTGAAATCATATTTTTTGAAAATTTTGAGATCGGATTTTTCAAATTTAATTCGTCTTTATTATAATTTTGAAGAAAAAGATCTTTAAGTGAACCGGAATTTTTATAAACGAAATTTAGGATCGAAAAAAGATGAGAAATATCCTGTGAATTGTAAAATCTGTATTTTAAACTTTCAAAAAGAATTTTATCTTTTTCAAAATCGAAATTCATAATGAAACTGTGCGGTTTGTAATTCATTGTTTTATGAATTTTGTTAAGCGTGGAAATTATCTGCTTAACATTTCCGTAAGCAAAAATTGCGGAAATAATTCCCGCAATTTCGATATCGTAAAAATTTTCGTAGAGGTGTAAAAATTCAAGCGGATCGGGAGAAATTTTCGATTTATCAAAATATTGATAATGATAATCCAGTTTCCGCTTTAAATTCATTTTTTCCCGTTTATCAAATTCCGCATTTCCCAAACGGCTTCTTTTAATCCGACAACAACCGCGCGTGCAATTACTGCGTGACCAATACTTACTTCATCAATTTCTTCAACTTCAATAAATTGTTTCATGTTGATGTAATTCAAACCGTGACCGGCGTTTACACCTAAGCCCAATTTTTTTGCGTAACGCGCTGCCTGGCGAACTCTTTCAAGCTCATCAAATTGCTCTTCCTCGGAAATAGCGTTTGCGTAAATTCCAGTGTGAATTTCAATAAGATCGGTTTGAATTTCGGCAGCCGCCTGAATTTGATCAATATCCGGCTCAATAAATAGCGAGACCGCAATTTCGGAATCGTGCAATTCTTTGATTGCATCTGAAAGATGTTCTATATTATCAATAACATTAATTCCGCCTTCAGTTGTAAGTTCCTGTCTTTTTTCCGGGACTATAGTAGCAAGTTCAGGCTGAACATCGCAGGCAATTTTTATAATTTCGGGAACGGCAGCCATTTCCAGATCTAATTTAGTTGTGATCAATTCACGCAATAAACGCACGTCCCTTTCGTTAATGTGTCTTCTATCTTCGCGAAGATGAACAACAATTCCATCAACTCCGAACTGTTCAGCCATCAGAGCAAAAGTTACAGGATCAGGTAAAGTTTCACCGCGCGCATTTCTTAAAGTTGCAATGTGATCAACATTCAAACAAAATCTCATAATTATCCTTTCAGCAGTTTGAGTATCAAATTTAATAATGAATTTAATCCGGTTTCGTATTCGCCGGTTTTATATCTTAACAAAGAAATTAAATCCATATTGAAAATTAACAAAAAATGAATTATAACTCCATAAATATATGAACGAGTTTTCAATGCTAAAAATCCGAGTAAAATTGCGCCGAAAATTGAAGCGAAAGTTTCAAGGACAGGTTTTCCGTTATGCAAAATTACGAACGGCAGCATTTGAATAAAAATTGAATGAAGCCCGAATTTTTCTTCCAAGCCGAAAAGCATAAATCCGCGCCAAATAAATTCCCACGCAAATAAATAAATCAGCAATGAAATTTCGAAAATTAAAAAGATCGTTAAATTCTCCTTTGATGATGAAACCTGAGGATAAAAATTTTGAAAAGATTCAGTTGATGAAACAAACCAGATTACTATCACAAAAAAAATGAAAGAAAATAAAATCCATTTTATTCCGGTTTTTGAATTCAGCAAATTGAATCCGTAATCTTTTAAATTTTCTTTAAAAAATAATTTTATAATTAAAACCGGAATTACAAGAAGTAAAATTATATCCGATAAAAACCAGTATAAATTTCCCGTAAGTTCGTAATCAAAATTCGAATTTGAAAAAAGATAAGCAAGATTTTCATAAAAGAAATTTTTGGAAGAAAAATACCAGGATAAAGTTTGAAGAACGGCAACCGATAAAAAAATGGTTACAACTTTTTTATCAAGATTTAAGTCATTTAAAAAATTCCGGGAGATTTTTTTTTGGATATTATTAAACATTATTTCTTGTAAAATATAGAGTTAAATTTTTAACGGCAGCTTAAATATCAAATAAATTCCTGAAATTAAAAATAATTTCAGCGAAAAATCCGGAATTGAAAATCATTTTTTAATTAATAAAATCTGAAAATCATTTTGGAAAATTTTCCGGAATCAAATTAAAAAATTGAACATCATATTCAAAACAAATTAAGAAAATATTGACAATTTTTTTTTTCTTTTATATATTAGCACTATCCACTTGAGAGTGCTAACAACTTAAAATTCAAAATTAATCATACAGGAGGAAAAGTTAAAATGGCTAATTTCAGAATTAAACCGCTTGGTGACAGAGTAATTGTAAAACCAATGCAAGCTGAAGAAGTTACAAAAGGCGGAATTATTTTACCTGATACCGCAAAAGAAAAACCGATCGAAGGAACAATTGTAGCTGTTGGTCCGGGAAAATTGAGTGAAGACGGAAAAGTTTCATCAATGAATGTTAAAGAAGGTGATAATGTTTTATACGGAAAATATTCCGGAACCGAAATTACAGTTGATGGCGAAGAATATTTAATTATGCGCGAAAGCGATATTTTCGGAATTATAAATAAATAAATCAAGGAGGAAATAATAATATGGCTTCAAAACTAATAGTGTTTGACAGCGAAGCAAGAAGCGGATTGAAAAAAGGCGTTGATAAATTAGCGAATGCCGTTAAAGCAACTTTGGGTCCAAAAGGAAGAAACGTAATTTTAGAAAAAAAATTCGGTGCACCTACAGTTACTAAAGACGGTGTTTCAGTTGCAAAAGAAATTGAATTAGAAGATCCTATTGAAAACATGGGCGCTCAAATGGTTCGCGAAGTTGCTTCAAAAACCAGTGATATTGCCGGTGACGGAACAACTACAGCCACAGTTTTAGCTCAAGCAATTTACAGAGAAGGTTTGAAAAATGTTACCGCAGGCGCAAATCCAATGGATTTGAAAAGAGGTATTGATCTTGCAGTAAGTAAAGTTATTGAATATTTGAAATCATTAAGCCGCGATGTTGAAGGCAGAAATGAAATTGCTCAAGTAGGTTCTATTTCAGCTAACAATGATAAAGAAATCGGAAACTTGATCGCTGATGCAATGGAAAAAGTCGGTAAAGATGGTGTAATTACAGTTGAAGAAGCAAAAGGCACTGAAACTCACATGGAAGTTGTTGAAGGTATGCAATTCGATCGTGGTTACCTCTCTCCCTACTTCGTAACTGATGCTGAAACTATGGAAGCGGTTTTGGAAAATCCTTTCATCTTAATTCATGATAAAAAAATCTCTGCAATGAAAGATTTACTTCCTGTACTTGAAAAAGTTGCTCAACAAGGAAAATCTTTATTGATTATTGCTGAAGATTTAGAAGGTGAAGCTTTAGCAACTTTGGTTGTAAATAAATTAAGAGGAACTTTGAGAGTTGCCGCAGTAAAAGCTCCCGGATTTGGCGATAGAAGAAAATCAATGTTGGAAGATATAGCAGTTTTAACAGCCGGAACTGTTATTTCAGAAGAACGCGGATACAAATTGGAAAATGCTACAGTTCAATATTTAGGAACAGCAGCAAAAGTTGTTATTGACAAAGATAATACAACAATTGTTGAAGGTGCCGGAAAATCAGAAGATATCAAAAAGAGAGTTAATGAAATTAAAGCTCAGATTGAAAAAACTACTTCTGATTACGACAGAGAAAAATTACAGGAAAGACTTGCAAAACTTTCAGGCGGTGTTGCAGTGTTGAAAATCGGAGCCGCAACTGAAATTGAAATGAAAGAAAAGAAAGCAAGAGTTGAAGATGCATTGCACGCAACAAGAGCAGCTGTTGAAGAAGGTATTGTTCCCGGCGGCGGTGTTTCTTTCGTAAGAGCAATTAAAGTTCTTGATGGTTTAGAAGGTGAAAACGCTGATCAAACAGTCGGTATCAAAATTATTCAAAAAGCTTTAGAAGAACCTCTAAAACAAATCGTTACAAACGCAGGTTTAGAAGGTTCAGTTGTATTAAATAAAGTTCTTGAAGGAAAAGATGATTACGGATTTAATGCAGCTACAGAAACATATGAAAACTTAATTAAATCAGGCGTTATTGATCCTACTAAAGTTTCAAGAACAGCCTTGGAAAATGCAGCTTCAGTTTCATCATTGTTAATTACTACCGAAGCAGTTGTTTACGAAAAGAAAGAAGCTGAAAAAGCAATGCCCGCTATGCCGCAAGGAATGGGCGGAATGGACGGAATGTATTAATTAGTTGACAGTAAACAGTTTTTAGTTTACAGTAAAAGGTGGAAATTATTTTCCGCCTTTTTTTATTTTATTTTTTAAGGAATATTAATTTCAATTTTCAATATGTAATTAGAATTAGTGAAATCAATATTTCAAAGGAAATTTCAACGGAATTTAATTTACGATTTTGCTTTTCTAATTTTTGCAAAGATTACAACTGCTGCGGAAACACTTAAAAATACATATGAAATTGATGTTGCCAAAGCCAATCCTTTCACATTATAAATTCCGGTCAAATAAAAATTCAAAATAAATTTTAATACCATTGTAAATGAAACCAATATTAACAAGATCTTAAATTGCTTTTGTGCTAAAATTATTTTGTTAAACAAAGAATAAAGTGCGTAAAAGATCAAACTGATTGAATAGATTTTCAAAATTTCTGCGGTAAGCAAAGTTGAATTTTGATCGAACTTCCCTCTTTGAAATAAAAATGAAATTATTTTTTCACTTTGAAAAAATATTGAGAGTAAAACAGGAATGAAAATCAGAAGAATAATTTTAAATGAATCGGCAAAAATTTTTCTAAAACCGGAAAAATCATTTTGCGAGATCGTTTTAGAAATTTCCGGAAAAGCAGTGTTTGAGATCGCATATGCAAAAATTGAAACCGGAAGTGAGAAAATATTCATTGCATAATTCAAAGCAGAAATTCCGCCGGTATCAATTTTTCCGATAAAAAATCTGTCAGCAAAAATATATAGCTGTGAAATGAATTCAATTAATATCAATATTGAAATTGTGCAAGAGATTTTTTTTGAATTAAATTTTGGGAATATAAGAACCGGTTTATGTTTTACCGAAGAATAAATGAAAAGAAATTGCAGTATGCTTCCAAGAACGTATCCGACAGGAATTGCATAAATATTCAAATTTCCGCTCAATAAAATCAATACTAAAATTATCGAAAGATTTAAAATGAGCGGTGCTCCAAAAGCTCTTTTAAATCTATTTTGTGCTTGAAGAAATCCGGCAATTACAGAGAATGCCGCATTAAAAGGAATTGAGATCAACATCAATCTAAAAATTTCTTTTGCGGTTATTTTATTTTGTTTAACTACATTAACAAGTTGAAGTTCAATTATAAATTGAGAAGTTATTAAAAGTAAAATCGAAAGCGAAATACCTCCAAGAAGAAAAATCGTAAAAGTTTCATTAAAAAATTTCTTTTTGTCATTTTCATTTTTTTGATCTGAGTAAAAAGTTACGATGTAATTTTGTGCGAGATATAAAATTGAAGTATTTATAATTACCGGCAAAACCGAGCCTGCAAGATAAATATCAAATTCGTTTGATGTGCCGAAAAGACTTGCAAAAAGAATTTCGCGTATAAAGCCTAATCCCCGACTTAAAATACCGGCGAGCGAAATAAAAATTGCCGCGCCGGCAAAAGTCGGGAATAATTTAACTTTCATTTAATTTATTACAAAAATTTTATTCTGTCTTTAAAGAAATCAATTGTAATTTTTAATCCTTCTTCCCTGTCAATTTTGGGCTCCCAACCTAAAACTTTTTTCGCTTTTGAAATATCGGGCTGGCGAACTTTCGGATCATCAATTGGCAATTCCATGTAAACAATTTTACTTTTTGATCCTGTAATTCTTAAAACTTCTTCTGCAAATTGCTTGATCGTGATTTCTTCAGGATTACCAATATTTACAGGTTCATTTTCATTTGACATTAACAATTTGTAAATTCCTTCTACAAGATCGCTGACAAAACAAAAACTTCTTGTTTGGCTTCCATCTCCGAAAACTGTTAAATCTTCACCGCGTAATGCCTGACCAACAAATGCGGGAAGTGCACGTCCGTCATCTAATCTCATTCTTGGCCCGTAAGTATTGAAGATTCTCACGATTCTAGTTTCAACACCGTGGAATCTTTGATATGCCATTGTCATCGCTTCGGCAAATCTTTTAGCTTCATCGTAAACTCCGCGAGGACCAATAGGATTTACGTTTCCCCAGTAATCTTCCTTTTGCGGATGAATTGTTGGATCGCCGTAAACCTCAGAAGTTGATGCAATTAAAAATCTTGCTTTTTTTTCTTTTGCTAACCCCAGTGCTTTATGGGTTCCCAGTGATCCGACTTTCAAAGTTTGAATTGGAAGTTTGAGATAATCAATGGGGCTTGCTGGCGAAGCGAAATGTAAAATATAATCAACTCTACCCGGAACATGAATAAAATTCGTTACATCATGTTTTGTAAATTCAAAATTTTCATTGCCGAATAAATGAGAAATATTATCCAAATTTCCGGTGATCAAATTATCTATACAGTGAACTCTGAAACCTTCTTTTAGAAGTCTGTCGCATAAATGCGATCCTAAAAATCCTGCTCCCCCCGTTACAACAGCTTTGGGCTTATACATCTTTTTTCCTTGTAAATAAATTTTCCTGATAAAATTTTGATTCTTTAAAAATAAAAAATAATACATTGAACATAAATATTGCGACAAATCCTGCAATAGTATGAAAAATTAAACGTGGCACTGCAGGACGCGGTGGCGGAAGTGCCTTATCCAAAACCGCAACTGTAGGCATGTTTCTGTTCTCTTGAATTTTTTCCAGGTAATATTGCTTTTGCAAAAGCAAATAAATTTCATTATGAATTTTTACTTCGCGCGTTAAAATTGCAAGCTGTCTTACAATTTCAGGAACAGTTCCAAACGCTACAAAGTAATCTTTGGTATTTTCTGATTGTTCGATTTTCGAATATTGATTATTTAACTGACGCAATTTATTACGAAGCGAATTCAATTCAGGATTATTTTCTTTTAGATCATTACTTAAAGTTCTGATCTGAATTTCAGTTAGCATAATTTCGCTTTTCAGTTTTGAGGCCGTTTCTATTGATGCACTTAATTGTTCAGGCAGAGAAACCGCTTTATTTAATTCCTGAAATTTTTTCAAAGAAGTTTCAGCGCTATCAAGTAAATATTCAGTTTTAGCTAATTGTTCTTCGATATATTCACGTGAACTTCTGATCCTTGAATTTAATTTTGATCTATTGATCTGATCAAGAGCATCTGCAAAAGCATTGGCAATATTAGCCGAAAGAACTTTTGCCGAATCATTTTTACTTGAGAACCTTGAAAATAAAGGTGTCTGTGCAATTGCCGAAATTGAAATTATTCCTTCCTTATTAACTTCAACATTAATATTTTTTAAAAGTTTTTCTGATGCAAGCTGAATATCTTCTTCGTCCAAATATTTCTGCAAACTTAATTTTTCAATCACAAATTCCGCTGCGGTTCTGCTTCTGATAATTTCTGCATACAATTGAGAATTACCTGCGCTTGATCCTAAATTTAAAATTCCTGAAATATCAGAGTTCAATAATAACCCGTTCATTCCGCTAAGTTCATTTTGTTCAGGCGGTAAAACTTTTGTAACTGCTTTGTATTTTACCGGATAAATAAAAAGCAAAATCAAAAAAAGTATAACTCCTAAAATCAAACTTAATTTGATTATTGATTTAGAATTGTTTTTTATGACCGATATGATTTTTTGATAATCCAAAATTTTACCTGGTTGTTACTACAATTGCAATTGTTGCAGCTACTACGGAAGCTATTTGCCCCACAATCGCTAAAGATTCTTTGAATACAGTCCAGAATTTATTTGGCGGAGCTTTTTCCAAAACCCAAATTGTATCGCCCGGCTCAAGTGAATTTACATCATCTGCATCAACCCATTCGTTTGTATTTGATCTGATTACACGTATATCACCTGTTTTTGCGCGCCACGAAAAACCGCCGGCAAGTTCAATATAATCATCAACACTTAAATTGGAATTAAAGCCAATGCTGCCCGGATTTTTTACTTGCCCGACCAACGTAATGAAATTCTTTTTTTCCGGAATAAAAATATAATCATTTTCTCTAAGCACTAAATTTTCATTTTCATTGTTTTGATAAAACAATTTTTCAAAATCAATATTTATTCTTCCTTTAACTTCGCGAAGCATTGCTTTTGAGTAAGCATATTCTTCTTCATTCATTTCCGAAGGCAAAACGTTTTTCAATCTTTCCAATTCTCTATCAGGAGCTTCGGTAAAATTTCTAACAAGATACGCATCTTTTAATGATGCATCTTCTCTGAATCCACCGGCTTCGACAATAATATCTGTTAAAGTGGTTTTATTTTTTACAATTTTATATGTGCCCGGATAATTTACAAACCCGTCAATCTTCACATATCTTTCAATTAAATATTCGGGCTTTTTACGGACAATCACTTTATCTTTATTTTTCAAAAAGATCTGATTCAGATCATCCGAAAATTTTACAATTCTGCTCCTTTGAGTTTTATTGTCACTATTAAAACTGATAATTTCAATATTGTTTGAATCCGCATCATTTGTAATTGAGCCGGCAATATTTATCAAATCCAAAACAGATTCATTTTCTTTAAATTCATAAACTGCCGGATATTTAACTTCACCGTTTATTGAAACTGTTTTTTCAATCTTATCAATAAAAATAATATCACCGTTTCTTAAATATGGATTTTGGGAACGGTCTGCAAATCGTAAATATCTAACAAGATCAAAATTAAAATTTCTTCCCAATGAATTTAAAATATTTATGCTTCGCAGATTTGCAGATGAATTTAATAAACCCGGTTTCATCATTATATCGGAAAGTCTGCTGTTTCCCGAAACAACAAAAGTGGAATTTTTAACTACATTTCCAATAACGCTTACCTTAACATTTTTAAGTGCCAAAAGCGAAATTGTAATTTCAACATCTTTAAAAAATTCAAGTAAACGATTTTTTATTCTTGATTTTGCTTCGTTAAGTGGAATTCCTTCAAGCTTCAAACTGCCGATCTTCGGTAAGTATAAATATCCTTCGGGATTTACCGGCAGGTTAAAAGTTCTTTCATTAATTCCGCTGATTGCAATAAAAAAAACATCGCCCGCGCCAATAAAATATTCATTTGGATTTATTGAACCGTCAGAAGCAGCGCCGTAATTTTGCTGCAATTCCGGATTAAAAATTTCTGCAGGAATTGAATTTTGCGGATTTACATTTTGCTCCGGATTTACTGAAGTTTCGGTTTGAACGGGTCTTTCATGATAATTTGGAAGTTCCTGCGAAAAAATTTCCGCATGAAAAAAAATCGTAAGAATAAAAATTATTTGAAGAAAAATTTTCATCATCATTCTTAAATCTTTTTTATTTTAAGTGAAATTCCGCGCGTTGCAAAATAACTTCCTAAAAATCCAATTGCCGGACCGGTCAAAATTATTACCAGATAAACTATTGCCGTTAAGGATTGTGAAGTTTCCAATTTTGAAACATCGGTTTTGAAATATTGTAATATTAAAAAGAAAAGAATTGCGGCAAAAATTGATGCAAGGATTCCGATAAAAATTCCGTTTAAAATTATCGGAAATTTTATTGTTGAAAGTTTTGCGCCGACTAATTTCATTGTTTCGATCTGCTGGGTTTTTGCATTTATAATTAATTTATTCGTGCTGAACACAATGTAAAATGCAATTAAAAGTAAAATTCCGGCGCCGATGAAAATATAATTTCTTACAGAATCCAAAACTGAAATTAATTTATTTACAACATCGTTTTGTAAAATCACTTCATCAACTTCTTCAAAGCCTGCAAGAGTTTTTTTAATTCCCGAAATTGAATCCTGCACAACATAATTTGATTTTAATTTCAATTCAATTGATGCCGGAAGCGGATTGTATTGTAAAACTTCGGTAAAATCATTTCCGGTTTGTTTTATAAATTCTTTACGTGCTGTGTTTTTATCAATATAATTTAACGAATTTACAAATGGTTTTTCTTTTAAAGATGCTATAAAATTTTGAATATCATTTTCTTTTAAACTATCCTGCAAAAATAAATTTACTGAAACTCTTTCTTTAATTTTATCTTGCATTATTCCGGAGTATAAAATTAAAACAGCGCTTGCCGTTACAAGCAAAATTGCAATGCATGCGGTAATTAATGAAATGAAGGTCGCTAATTTTGCTCTGCCAAATGATTTTAAGGCTTCTTTAAAATGAAATAAAAACATATGCGGTTAAAAAGTTAAATTAAATTTTTTCAAAAGATTTTAATTCAGAAATAATTTTTAAAATCTGATTTTTTTAGTAATTTGATTCATCGGTCCATTGAAGAATTTTCCATTTTTGCGTTGCCGGTTCTTTTTCCAAAATCAAATTTACTTTTCCATCAACTCTAATAATATCAGTCGGATTAAAAGTAATTGTTAAATTAAAACTTCTGATAATATTTGTTGAATCGGAAGATATTAATAAAATATTATTCCAAATCAAATCCAAATTTTGTGAGTTTTGAAAAAGCGCGTTTGTGATTCGCATTTCTTCATCTCTGCCCCAGGATTCATCAAATCCTTTATCATAATCCCTGTAAGTAAAAGTGAATTTCGGTGAAAGAGTTTGACCGTAAATTGTCGTGTCTTTAAAAGTATAAGCGTATTGTAAATTTTGAAAAATACCTTCAACTTTTAACTGGTCGGAAATTAAATTTCCGCTTGCGCCCAATTCTTCATCCAATTTCGGAGCAAAAGGATTTGTACAGCCGAAAAAAATTGAGGCAATAACCAGCGAAAATATTAAAATTAAATTTTTAATATAATCCACCTTTAAGCTCGCTCCAGCTCGGATTGTTTTGATCTTTTATATCAAGCCAATTTGTAATTGACCATTGCAAACTGCTATCGCGCTTAATTGTAAATTGTAATTTTCCTGAATAAAATTTTGCTCTTCGTTCATCGGTAAAAGGAACGTTAAGCGAATAATCAGCAAAATATTGAGTGCTGTCGTTTGATCTTACATATTCGAAATTAGAAAAATCCAGACTTATCTGCGCCGATTGCGGAACAAGATTAATTAAATTTTTGAAATAATCTTCTTCGGCTTTCAGATCCCAATTTTGCAGCGAAGGAAAATTATGTACGCTACCTGATGAAGGCGTAAAATTAAATTCATTTTGCGAAAAATTGGCAATATAATTTTCAGCAACTCTATCTGAAAATGAATTTTGAAGATTCAGAATTACATCTTCAGGACGAGTGGCAATATTAAAATTGCTGCGTGGTTTTACAGGTTCTTCCGGCGATCTGGTTGTCGTAAGATCGCAAGCAGAAATTAAAAACGCCGCAAAAATTATAAGGGAAATTTTAAATTTCATTTTCCCGCAAAAATTATTAATCTTGTTGAGTTTCCGGTATCAAACTTTTCGCCTGAATAATTTCCAAAAACAGATCTGATTTTGAATCCGGTTTTTTCCAGTCTCTCAAAAATTTCATCAGGTGTGTAAAGTCTTACCGATTCTTTAAAGTTTTTTTCTCCGGTTTGATTTTTTATCAAAATATCTTTTTCAACTCTTCCGGAATTTATAGATCGTTTTTGAATCATAACTTCATTTCCGGAATTTGAAATTGTTTCTTCGATCAGATTTTTTTTAAGATATTCTGAATTAAAATAATCAAAAACAAAAGTTCCGTTTTCTTTTAATGATCTGAAAGCATTTTCAAATAGAAGAAAATTTTCTTCATCATTTTCGAAATATCCGAACGAAGTAAAAAGATTTAAAATCAAATCGAATTTATTTTTGAATAAAAATTTTCTTTGATCGGCACAAAAAAAATCAATTTTCAAATTATGATCTTTTGAATTTTCTTTTGCAATGTTTAAAAGAAATTTGCTCAGATCAAATCCGGTAACGTTAAATCCTTTTTTCGCAAATAAGATTGAATGTCTTCCGGCACCGCAGCAAACGTCCAAAACGGAAGAATCATTTTTCAAATTGGAATTTTTGATTATCAATTCAAAAAGATCAGTTGCATCTTTATCATCCCTGTGGCGGTAAATATTTAAATATTCAGCGCTTGAAAACCAATCTTTAAACCATTCAGCCATCAGAGTGAAATTCTTCCTAAAACCGCACGCCCGACAGTTGCTTCATCAGCAAATTCCAGATCGCCGCCGATTGGCAATCCGCGTGCAATTCTTGTAACTTTTATTTCAAGCGGTTTTATTAATTTGGCGAGATAAAGTGAAGTTGCATCTCCTTCGGCATCCGGATTTAAAGCTAAAATAACTTCTTTTGATTCGCCTTTTTCCAATCGCGAAATAAGTTCTTTTATTTTAAGTTTATCGGTTCCTATTCCATTTAAAGGTGAAAGTACGCCGCCCAAAATATGATAAATTCCCTGATATTCGTTTGTTTTTTCGATTGCAAAAACATCATTCACATCTTCAACAACACAAATTACCGAACGATCGCGTTTATGACTTTTGCAAATTTCGCATTTATCTTCAACCGAAATGTTAAAGCAATCATCACAAAATTTGATCTTTGTTTTAAGATCGCTTAAAGCCGTGATTAAACTTTCAACTTCTTTTGTATCGCTTTTTAAAATATACATTGCAAGACGTTGAGCGGTCTTTTTTCCGATTGTGGGAAGTTTGCTCAACTCTTCTATAACTATTTGTAAAGGTTCTGCTATCTGCACAAAATTTCCTTGGCAAAGTTTGTAAATTTGTTTGAATTCTCACAATTCCAAACAGATTTTACCGAAATATAATTCACAAATTGAAAATAAAAATCAAAAATTTTCCGAGAATTTTTTAAGAATTTAATTTGCAGGAAAAATCAAAATTCCCGGAAAAATCATATGTAAAATTTCAGAACAAAATGAAAAAGTTTTATCAAGAAATTTCAAATTCAGAAATGAAAATTCTGAAGTTCAAAATCGTTAATTCAGATTCTCTAAACTTGAAATTAAGGATTAAAATCCCGGAATGTTAAATCCCGGAGGAATCATTCCTTTTGTAACTTTGCCCATTTCATCATCTGCCATTTTACCGGCTGATTCTAAAGCTTTATTTACAGCCGCAACAACTAAATCTTCAAGCATTTCTTTATCATCAGGATTTATAACTTCATTTTCAATTTTAATTGAAACAATTTCTTTTTTTCCGTTTGCCGTTGCTTTAACCATTCCGCCGCCGGATTCTTCGGTAACGGTTTTGTTTCCTAATTCATTTTGAACTTTTTCCATTTCAGCTTGCATCTTTTGAACTTGTTTCAGCATTCCCTGCATTCCGCCTTTCATCATAATGAAAATCTCCCGTTTTGGTTAAAAATATTAAAATAACACCCTATAAAATACTAAATTGTAATTTGACTTTGAATACCTATTTATTTATTATTTGCAATCCGTTAAACAAATTTTAATTATGTCTGTTTTACAATTTAATAAAAATAAAAATCAAGACGAAATAGACCAAAAAATTACGGTGAATGATTCTGTAGAATTATCATTCAAAAACGATATTCATTTTAACGGAAGAAAATCCAAAGTAAAAAATATTGCTGAAAATTTCAGAATAATAAATTCATTTTTCCTCGATTATCTGAAATCTTACAATATTCAAACCGGATTTTTAAGAACTGAAGATGAAAAGATAATTTTTCAAAAACATAGCTTTATTCCTTTTAAAATAAAAGTTTTAAATATTGCCGATAAAAGAACGGCTGAGATTTTCGGTAAGAATTTCGGCGAAACGCTGCTTCATCCGGTTTACGAATTCAGATTAGGAAATAACGAAGGAAATTTAATTTCTGAAACTTGTTTAACCGCTTTTGATGTTTGTTCAGTGGAAGAAATTAAGGCAATGAAAAGAGCTTGCTCAAAAGTTAATGCGGTTTTAAAATCATTTTTTGAAAGAAGAAACACAACTTTAGCTGAATTTTTTTGCTCGTTCGGAAAAACAGAAGATAAAATTATAGTTACGGGAAATTTTACTCCCGCAAGTTTCAAATTAATTTATAATGATGTAAATCCATACGATTTTACTACCATTAATCAATTTAAAAAATATATTGATAATATTTCAGGATTAATAAAATAAAAGATGACAAAATACGGATATACTACAATAGGCGTTGTTTCGATAATTGTTTTTGTAATGCTGCTTATCAGTTTTTTTGTAAACAGCAATTACGTTAAAGTTCCTTTGATAACACTTTCAATTTTACTTATGGCTTTTACGCTTAATTTTTTCCGCGATCCGGATAGAAATTCACCAAATATTGAAACTGCTGTAGTTTCTCCGGCTGATGGAACCGTAATTGTAATAAAAGAAGTTTACGAAGATAAATTTATAAAAGATAAAGCTTGGCAGATTTCAATTTTTATGTCGCCGCTAAATGTTCATGTAAACAGAATTCCTGTTTCCGGCGAGGTAAAATATTTGCAATATGTTGAAGGCGATTATCTTGTTGCAAGTCATGATAAAGCATCAGAACAAAACGAACGTTCCGAAACCGGTATTGAAAGCAAACACGGAAAAGTTTTCTTTACGCAGGTAGCCGGATATGTGGCAAGAAGAATTATAAATGATCTTAAAATTGACCAACCGGTAACTCAAGGTGAAAGATATGGAATGATAAAGTTCGGAAGCCGCGTGGATGTAATTGTTCCGTTAAATTCAAAAATCAAAGTTGAAGACGGAAGCGTTGTAAAAGCCGGCGAAACAATTCTTTTTGAGTTTGGTAATCAATGAA
Source organism: uncultured Melioribacteraceae bacterium (assembly GCA_965365345.1). Taxonomy (GTDB): domain Bacteria; phylum Bacteroidota; class Ignavibacteria; order Ignavibacteriales; family SURF-24; genus CBDUBH01. The sequence goes on along the minus strand of CBDUBH010000036.1, from coordinate 9,933 downwards.
AAATATCAGAGTAACAAGATCCGTAATTCCGAATCTTTTTACCGCAATGAATATGTTCAGCGGATTTGTTTCCATTGTTTATGCGCATCAGGAAAAATTTACAGAAGCTGCAATTTTTATAATAATCGGCGCGGTCTTCGATGCTTTGGATGGAATGATGGCTCGACTAACAAAATCATCAAGCGAATTCGGCGTTGAACTTGACTCACTTTCTGATTTAGTTTCATTCGGCGTTGCGCCTTCATTTTTAGTTTATCAAACTTATCTTCATCAATTTGAAACTTGGGGAATTATAATAAGTTCAATGCTGATGATCTTCGGGGGATTGCGTTTAGCAAGATTTAACGTGCAGCTTGTTGGATTTGATAAATCATATTTTACCGGATTGCCTATTCCCTCTTCGGCAATTACTGTTGCTTCTTTTGTAATTTTATATTACACCGAACAAGGTTTTTTAGAACCTTACGCATCATTCGTAATTCCTTTGGTAATATTGCTCGCGCTTTTAATGGTAAGTAAAATCCGTTATGAAACACTTCCTAAATTTTCGAAAAAAGGCATAAAAGAAAAACCGCTTGTTTTTGCTTTTATTATTCTATCAGTAATTGCAATAATAATTACAAAAGGGAAAGCACTTTTCTTTGTGTTTATTTTAATGATACTAATTGGTATCTTTAGGCAAGCATTTTTATTAATTAAGCCCGCAAAAAACAGATAATTCAATAAAAATATTTTTTGAAATTTATCCTAAAAAAAGATTTTTAGAAATATTTGTATAGATTACTTTTGAAATTAAATAAACTTTAATAAAAAATTGGTGAATGAAATTGTATAAAGCGACCGTTATCGTTAAAAGAAGACCCGTAATTTTGGATCCACAAGGAAAAGCAGTTGAACAAGGCGCGAAATTACTCGGATTTAACAATATTTCGGAAACAAGAATCGGTAAATTCATTGAGTTTTTTGTAAACGCCGAAGATAAAGTTTCTGCCGAAAAAGAAGTTAAAGAATACAGTAATAAACTTTTGGTAAATCCGATTTTAGAAGATTACGAATATACTTTGGAAGAGGTAAAATGAAGCCGAAATTCGGAGTAGTTGTTTTCCCCGGATCAAATTGCGATCATGATGCTTATTATTCTTTGAAAAAAGTTCTGGGCTATGATGTAAATTTTTTGTGGCATAAAGATAAAGATTTGCAAAACAGCGATGTAATAATTCTTCCGGGCGGATTTTCATACGGCGATTATCTTCGAACCGGAGCAATTGCAAAATTTTCACCGATAATGGAAAAAGTAATTTCATTTGCCGAAAACGGCGGAAATGTTATCGGGATTTGTAACGGATTTCAAATTTTACTTGAAGCACATTTGTTGCCGGGAGTTTTGATAAAAAACGATTCGCTTAAATTTGTCTGTAAAGATGTTTATCTTACACTTGAAAATAATGACACAAAATTTACATCAGTAGCAAACGATAAAAATGTTTTCAGAATTCCAATCGCACACGGCGAAGGAAATTATTTTGCCGATGAAAAAACTTTGAACGAACTTGAAAAAAATAATCAGATATTATTCAGATATTCAAATGAAAACGGCGAAATTTCAAAAGATACAAATCCGAATGGCTCGCAACTGAACATCGCGGGAATTATAAACAAACGCGGAAATATTTTGGGAATGATGCCTCATCCCGAACGCGCGTGCGATCCGGTTTTAGGAAATACCGACGGGCAATTTATTTTTGAATCCGTCGCAAAAAATTTAAATCTTTAGGAGAGAGAAAATGTCAGCAGTAAATTTACCCGTGGCCTTCATCGGTAATTTGGGAGCAACGGAAATTATATTAATACTTCTTGTTGTGCTTTTACTTTTCGGCGCTAAAAAAATTCCGGAACTTGCACAAGGTTTAGGAAAAGGAATGAAAGAATTCAAAAAAGCAGTAAAAGATGTAGAAGAAGAAATTTCAACTGATCCTAAAAAAGATAAGACAGAAAATAAATCTTAATTAAATATTAAGGATTTTTTTTGACCGAATACCAAAACTATTTTGAAAAGATCGAACTTCTTAGATCCGGTAAACTTTCTTTAAAAGAAAATGTTGAATTCTTTTTAAAAAGGATTGAAGAAAATAAACATCTTAATGCTTTTAATTTTGTTTTTGAAAAAGAAGCCTTAGAGCAAGCAGAAAAAATTGATGCGAAAATAAAGAGCGGCAATTACGGAAAACTTGCCGGAATGATAATTGCGATAAAAGATGTGCTTTCGGTAAAAGATCAACCACTCACCTGCTCTTCAAAAATTTTAAAAGATTTTTTTGCACTTTATACAGCAACAGCAATTCAAAAATTAATTGATGAAGATGCAATAATCATTGGCAGAACAAATTGCGATGAATTTGCAATGGGTTCATCAAATGAAAATTCATATTTCGGAAAAGTTTTAAATCCCGTTGATAATTCAAGAGTACCCGGCGGATCAAGCGGCGGTTCCGCTGTTGCCGTTGTGGCAAATCTTTGCGATGTTTCAATCGGAACCGATACCGGCGGATCAATCCGTCAGCCCGCGGCATTTTGCGGAGTTTACGGATTAAAACCGACATACGGCAGAGTTTCAAGATTTGGTTTAACGGCATTTGCTTCTTCTTTTGATTCGATCGGTCCGTTTGCAAATTCAATTGAAGATATTTCAATTGTAATGCAAATTATTTCAGGAAAAGATGAACTCGATTCAACAAGCGCAAATATTAAAGTTCCTGATTTTGTTGCCGGATTGTCAAATGATTTTCCAAAATTCAAAATTGGAATTCCGAAAGAATTTTTCGGTGAAGGATTGGATCCGGAAATCCACGCATCAATTGAAAATATTATCGAAAAATTAAAAAGTGAAAATTTTGCGATCGAAGAAATTTCACTTCCTTTAACTGAATATTCAATTGCAACTTATTACATTTTAACAACTGCGGAAGCATCTTCAAATCTTGCAAGATTTGACGGCGCGCGTTACGGATTCAGAAGTGAAAATCCGAAAAACTTAAACGATATGTACATTTCATCGCGATCCGAAGGATTTGGGGATGAAGTAAAACGAAGAATTATGCTTGGCACTTATGTGCTTTCCTCCGGTTATTACGATGCTTACTACAAAAAAGCGCAAAAAGTACGAAGACTGATTAAAAATGATTATGATAAAGCGTTTGAAAAAGTTGATATAATTTTAACTCCCACAACTCCAACTGTTGCGTTTAAAACCGGTGAAAAATCAACCGATCCGCTGCAAATGTATTTAAATGATATTTATACAACTTCGGCAAATCTTGTCGGAATTCCCGGAATTAATATTCCAATCGGAAAAAATTCCGAAGGCTTGCCAATCGGACTTCAATTAATGGCAAATCAATTTGAAGAGGAAAAATTAATAAGACTTTCTAATTTCATCGAGAAGAAATTTTTCTTTTGATTTTTCGCTTTTAAATTTCCCGATCAAAAAAAAACAAATCCTGTTTATCAAAAAATTATTTTCAATAAATTATACCTTAAAAAAATTTATTATTTTTGTAATTATAGAATTTTAATTTATATTTTTTATATTTGAATAAATTACCAAATTCTATTTAATTCGAGGGAAATTGTATGAGCATACTTGTTGACAAAAAAACCCGTCTTGTTGTTCAGGGAATTACCGGAAGCGAAGGTTCATTTCATGCAGGCCAAATGATCGAATACGGAACTAATGTTGTTGCGGGAGTTACGCCGGGAAAGGGCGGACAAAAATTTGAGGGAGTTCCGATTTTTAACACAGTAAGAGAAGCAGTTGAAATTGCAAAAGCAAACACATCAGTGATTTTTGTTCCGCCGGCATTTGCAGCAGATGCAATATTGGAAGCAGCCGATGCAGGAATAAAATTAGTAATTTGTATCACCGAAGGAATTCCGGCTAAGGATATGACAAAAGTGTACAACGCAATTCAAAACAAAGATGTTAGATTGGTTGGTCCAAATTGCCCGGGCGTTATTTCTCCGGGAAAAGCAAAAGTCGGAATTATGCCGGGCTTCATTCACAAAACCGGAAAAGTCGGTGTTGTTTCACGAAGCGGAACTTTAACTTATGAAGCTGTAAAACAATTATCGGATTTAAAGATCGGACAATCAACTTGTGTCGGAATCGGCGGCGATCCTGTTATCGGATCAAGATTTATTGATATCATCAAATTATTTAACGATGATCCGAATACAGATGGAATTATAATGATCGGTGAAATTGGCGGAAGCGCTGAAGAAGAAGCAGCGGAATTTATAAAGAAAAATGTTAAAAAACCTGTGGTTGGATTTATTGCCGGAAGAACTGCACCTCCGGGGAGAAGAATGGGACACGCAGGCGCAATTATTTCAGGCGGAAAAGGAACTGCATCAGAAAAAATGACAGCAATGAAAAAAGCCGGAATAAAGGTAGTTGAATCCCCTGCCGAAATTGGGATAACAATGCAAAAAGCTTTGGAAGCTGCTAAAAATAAGGCTGAACAAAAACCTTCAGCTAAAACTTCTAAATCAAAAACCAGTTCAAAATCAGCAGCAAAAAAAACAAGCGGAAAAGTTATTGTTAAAAGTGCTGAAAAATCAGCTGCGAAAAAATCAAATGCAAAATCAAAAACATCAAAAAATACAAAAAGAAAATAAAATTATTCAGGAGGATTTTTGAACAATAGAACTCTTGCGATCTTAAAGCCCGATTGTGTAAATAAAAATTTGGTCGGACACGTTATAAAAATGATCACCGAAGCCGGATTTAAAATTAAAGCTATGAAAATGATGAAATTGGATAGAACCGTAGCCGGCGGGTTTTACGAAGTTCATAAAGAAAAAGGATTTTTTAATGATCTTATGGATTATATGACTTCGGGAAATTGCGTTCCGATAGTTCTTGAAAAAGATAATGCTGTTTCGGATTTCAGAAAACTTATTGGCGCTACTGATCCTGCTCAAGCCGAAGAAGGAACAATTAGAAAACTTTACGCTGAAAGTAAATCTTTTAACATAGTTCACGGTTCTGATTCAGATGAAAATGCTAAAAATGAAATTTCATTTTTCTTTTCGGGTAAAGAATTGCTAGAACTTGAAAAATAAAATCTTTCTTTTGTAAAAATTCAATAGAATATTTTCTTTCGGAATGACCATTATAAATTTTATTTGAAAAGATCAATTATTTTTTCATCTCAAAGTTTGATAATGGTCATTTTCATTTTAAATGAAATTCCCATCTTAAATTTTTCCAAATTCAAAATCAAAATTTACACCATAAGAATTGATTAATTTTTATTCTGTAAGTTATATTTCTAAAACTTTCCGCAAATTATTTTACTGAAAATCATCTTCAAAGTCATTTTACAAAATATAACTTAATAATGAATTAGAAAATTTGCCTGAAACAAATTATATTTGGAATGGTTAAACAAATTCTTGTTTTAAAAGAATTGTTCAGTTCAAATTATAAACTCTTTAAAAGGTACACAATGAAAAAGTTCTTTTTGTTATTTACAATTTTGGTTACGTTCACATATTTGGGATGCGATAAAAAATCAGGCAACGATAATAAACCGGTTTCCTTAAAAGATACTGTTCAGCACGTTACAAAAGTTGATCCGAATCCACCGGCAAGTGTAAAACTTGCGTACGCTTTCAAAAAAGGCGATACTTTTAATTATAAGATCGTAAGCACAAATAAATCCACACAAACAATAAAATCAGATACAACAGTATCACAAAGCGGTTACGATCAAATCAGATATTTAATAAATTTTAGTGTTGTTGAAGTTGATGAAGATAAAACTGCTGACTTAAAAGTAATTTTATCTACAATCGAAATTGATGCAAATTCAGGAGATACAAAAGTTTCATATAAATCAGGAACAATTACAGATTCAACTGAAAGATTAAAGTATGCTGATTATGAAGCTCTTGTAAATTCCCCGTTTAATATCCGTGTAAATTCCAAAGGCGAGTTACTTGAAATAACTAAAGTTGATAGAATTACAAATAAACTTTTGGATATGCAAGGCGCAAAAGATAAAGTTAATGAAGAACAAAAAAAGCAGATCGGATTTAATATTTCCGAAGGTGCGCTTAAACCATTGCTAAAACAAATTTTCAGAAACCTTCCTTCAACAGAATTGGCAAAAGATTCAACCTGGAATGAATCAACTCCAAGTAAATTCAGTATTTTTGATGCAGTTACAATTGCACAATATGAATTGCAGGAATTTGAAAAATTAAATGATGAACGTTTGGCAATAATTTCTTTTGATGCAAATATTGAAACAAAAGGACAAAATACTTTTACCGAACGCGGTGTTAAATATAACTTTTCAAAACCTAAAGCAAACGGTAATGGCAAAATAAAATTCAATACCGAAAAAGGATTGATCCAATCTTCAATGGTAAAAAGCACTGTAAAATCATCAATGAAAATGGAATTACCGCCGAATGCTCCGGGACCAAAATTTGCTGAAAGGTCTGATGATGTTGTAAGTGAAAATCAGGTAACTTTATTGTAATTTAAATTTTCTTAAAAATTGAAATTTAAAATTAAAAACCTCGCTGATGCGAGGTTTTTTTATAAATATTTCAAACTATTTAATCTTTCTTTTTCCCGAGTAATTTATAAAGTCCGTAACTTGCAATGGAAAGTCCGATCAATCCGCCGGTTGTTTTGAAAACTTTTGAATTAGCAAGTTTTTCCAAACTCATTCCGGAGCCCACTTGTCGCATTTCCTGATCGCTATAAATTGAATCCATAAATTCAACTCGATCTTTTAAAGATTTGAAAACAATGGTAAATTCACTTACTTCATTTCCAAGCGAAGTAAATTTAACAGCGCATTTTTCAGGTTCAGTATCATCAATATCATCGAGATTTTCAAACTGCCATTTCCCTTTGAATATCGTATAATTCACAATGCTTCTTTTTTCACGCGAATACAAAGGATCTTTAAATACCAAGACTTTTTTACCATCTTCGTTTATTATCGTGGTCGGCTTATCGGAATCAACTTTAGAAATATCATCGGGCTTGCTTATAGAATTTTTTAAAGATTCCGATTCACTTGCTTTTTGCGAAAGAATATCTTTGGAACTGCTCAAACTCATACTCCGTATTATGTTACTTTATTTACAAAAAACATTTAATAATAATATTGTAAATAAAAACGAAAAATTCACTTGAAAAAAAATTATGCAATTTATTAAAAGAAATTATTCGTTTTCAATTTCGCGAACAAAGATTTTTGAACCTTCAATTCTTATTACTTTTATTTTTTTGCCTTTATCAATAAAATTACCTTCTGTAATCACATCAATTCTTTCATCGTTAATTACAGCGGTTCCGGCAGGTCTTAAAACAGTTAAAGCCATGCCTTCCATACCGTTAAATTGTTTGAAAGTCTTTGATGATGTAAAACCCGCTTCGGCATATTCTTCTTCTTTTAAAACTAGTTTGTTGAATGTTGTTGATTTGGGTAAAATTTTCAGTAATGCAAGAATTGCTAAAAATGTCATTAAAAGCGATCCGGCAAGTTGAATTATTGCAATTCTTATAAGTCCCGGATTTAAAGTCGGGAATTCTCCCAATAGTGAAAGGAAAAGTCCTGCAATTATTAAAACTATACCGCTTATTCCCGCAACTCCGAATCCCGGAATTACAAAAATTTCGACAAGCAGTAAAACAACTCCGGCAATAAAAATCAGAATTTCAATTATAGAAGCAAGTTTAAGAATGTAAGAAGTTCCGAAAAACAAACCCAACGCAATAAGCGCTGCGGTTCCTGCAATTCCCCAGCCCGGAGTTTTAATTTCAACAAAAAGTCCGATAAGCCCTACCATTATCAATAGAGAAGAAATGATCGGATTGTTGATGAACCTTACAAAATCTTCTGCCCAATTTGTACCGGGTCTTTCAATTCTTAAATTTTTCAGATCATAAGCAGCTAAAAGTTCATCAAGATTATTAACGATCGTATCTGCAATTCCGAATTTTCTTGCTTCAAGAGAAGTAAGTGTGATCAATTTCGTACTATCAACCAGACCTTCAATAATGACTTTTTCATCAACCATTCCTTCTGCAATATCGGCGCGTCTTCCGGTGCGTTCCGCTGTTGACCGCATTTCCGAACGCATATATGATTGATACTTTTCGCTTTGTTTTTGTCCCTGCTGATCAACTACCGTAGCGGCTCCGATTGAAGCGCCGGGAACCATTGCAATTTTATTACACGAAAGCGCAATCAAAGCTCCCGCAGAAATTGCCCTTTTATCAATAAAGGCAATGGTTTGAATTTTGCTGTTTATAATTGCATCTTTAATTTGAGTTGCAGCATCAACTCTTCCGCCAAAAGTATTAATTTTGAAGATCAAAGCGCTTGCGGAATTTGCCTCTGCTTCTGTAATAATTCTTGAAACGTATGGCGAAAGTCCGGGATCAATAGTTCCTTCAATATTAACAACATAAATTTTCCCTTGTCCGTAAATCTGGGAAAATGATGCTATCAAGAAAAACAAGACTGCCGTTAAAGTTTTCATATTATTTGTTTTGATATGCGTAATTTAGAATTTTATAGACTAATTTTGCTGCAACGAAATTTGATGATTCGCTTTTTTCATCGGGAGCCAATTCTACAACGTCAAATCCTACTATGTTTCTTTCTTTACCGATCAATTTCAAAAGATTCATTGTTTCATCCCAAAACAAACCGCCGGGCTCAGGAGTACCGGTTGCCGGCATAAAAGAAGGATCAAATCCATCAACATCAAAAGTAATGTAAACATTTTCTTTTAAATTTTTCAAAACCTCTTTGTTAAGATCTTTAATTTTTCCTGATCGTATATCGCGCGCATAAAAAGTATTTATTTTATTTTCTTTTATGAATTTGGCTTCTTCTTTACATTGGGCTCTTATTCCAACCTGAACAATATTCTTATTCATTTCTGCAACTCTTGCCATTACCGAAGCATGTGAAAAAATACTTCCTTCATAACTTTCACGAAGATCGGAATGTGCATCAAATTGAAGGATCGAAATATTTTCAAACTTTTCTAAAATTGCTTTAACAACCGGAGCGGAAATTGAATGTTCACCGCCTAAAACAACCGGAAATTTTCCATCATTCAAAACTTCTTTAACGCTTGAATAAATAAGTTCCATAGATTTTTTTAGGCTCATATCTTTAAATGAAACAGGAGCCAAAGTTGCAATTCCTTTTTCAAAAATTAGTTCACGATCCAATTCCTCATCATAAAATTCAACGTAATGTGAAGCGTTAAGAATTTCTTTCGGTCCGTTTTTAGTGCCTTTGCCATAACTTACTGTTTTTTCAAATGGAACTGATATTACTGCAATTTCTGAAGTTTCATAACTTGAATGCTCTTTTTCAACAGCCAAAAAATTCTTTTTGATATCCAATACTTTCATTTTACCATCCGAAATTTTACAAAATTATTTTTATTTAATATAAAAAAAGAGACTTAAAAAGTCTCTTATTTTCCTTGATGAGTTACGATTTTCTCTTGTAAAATCATATGTCCGAGTTTGTCGCGCTTTGCCATCAAATATTTTTGATTTCTTTCGTTTGGAACAATTTCTAATGGAACCCGTTCAACAACTTCCAAACCGTATCCTTTTAATCCGATAATCTTTTTCGGATTGTTTGTAAGGAGTTTCATTTTTTTCACGCCGAGTTCGGCTAGAATTTGTGCGCCTATTCCGTAATCTCTCAGATCGGCTTTAAAGCCAAGCATTTCGTTAGCTTCTACGGTATCTTTTCCTTCATCCTGCAAAACATACGCTTTTAATTTATTTGCCAAACCGATGCCTCTGCCTTCCTGACGCATGTAAACTAAAACTCCGTTTCCTTCTTTTTCAATGATTTCGAGTGCGGAATTTAATTG